>CALMKX010000391.1 GCA_937867335.1 uncultured Acidobacteriota bacterium | reverse complement strand
GTCTGCTCCGACATCCCCTACGCCCCGATGGAGTTCGAGGGCGAGGGCCCCCGCGGCCTGGCCTACACCGGCTTCGACATCGAGCTCATGGACGCGATGGCCGCCGACCTCGGCTCGAAGCTCGAGGTGATCGACTCCGAGCATGCCCCGCCCGAGCAGCTCGCCGAGGCACTGAGCCACGAGCTCGCGGCGCTGCGCGCCCGCGGCGGCGAGGAGGCGCTGGAGCTCGAGCTGCTGCGCCATCTGCTGCCCCTCACCCACCGCCTCGGCTTGCTCCGCGACCACAAAGCCGATGTCGAGCGGGCACGCCAGCTGGCCGCCCGGGACCCCCGTCGCTACCTGGCGTTCTCGGCGCTCAAGGCGGAGATCGCCGAGCTCGAAGGCCACCTGCCCGAAGCCGAGGCGGTGATCCGCGAAGCCTTGCAGAAGGCCGGCAGCCACGAGGAGCACTCGGGGGCCCTGCTGGTGGTGCGGCTCGGCCGCCTGCTGCTGCGCCAGGAGCGGGCGGACGAGGCGCAGCAGCTATTCGAGAAAGCCCTGCCGGTGCTCGAGAGCTCGGGAGCTCCGTCCCTGGCCGCCACCTGCCAGTTCTACCTGGGCAACGTGGCCCTGCACCAGGGCCGCTTCGAAGACGCCCTCGACCTCCACCAGAAGGCCCTCGAGCGGCGACGACGCCAGGGCAAGCCGCGCTCGATCGGCATTTCGCTCTCGGCCCTCGGACGCGTCCACCTTCTCCTGGGGCGCTTCCCGGAGTCCCTCGCCTGCTACCAGCAGGCCGAGCAGATCTTCCTCGAGCTGGGCGAGGAGGAAGAACGCAGCTTCGCTCTTCTGGGCACCGGCCTGGCGCTCTCCCGCATCGGCGACTTCGCCGCCGCCTCGGCGCCGCTGCGCCGGGCTCTGTTGCTGCGGGAGAAGGCCCACAACACGGTGGGCGAGGCGATCGCTCGTCTGGCGGTGGCCGAGAATTACCTGCAGCTCAACCAGCTCGATTCCGCCCTCTCCGAGGCGCGCAGATCGCTCTTCGACCTCCAGCTCCTGCCCGGCCGCTCCGCGGTGGTGGCCGACGCCCACCAGCTCCTCGGCCGGGTGCTGCTCGCCCTGCGCCGCTACGAAGAGGCCGAGCGGGCGCTCTCGGAGGCTCTGGCCGAGCACCAGCGTTTCGACTCTCTGGAAGCCGCGGCCCTCGACCTCGCCTGGTGGCTCGAAAGCGCCATCGCCAGGAACGACGACGCCGAGATCCGCCGCCTGCTGGATCAGCTCGCCGAGGTGCTCAAGGCTCGGGCCTCGATCGGCCAGCGGGAGGTGCTCGAGTACCGGCTGTTCCAAGCCCACCGCCGGCTGGCCCAGAGCCCGGAAGACCAGCGCTACTTCCTGCGCCACCTGCGCCGCGCCTACCAGGAATTGCTGCGCAAGGCGAGCTACCTGGACCGCGACAAGCGCCACTTCTACCTGTTCCGGGTGCCCGAGCATCAGGCCATCCTGGCTGCGGCCTCCGAGCACGGCCTGTCGATGCCGGACCTGCCCTCGCCGCTCGTCGGCGGCGCCGCCGGCTCGGCCTCCGAAGCGCCCAGCAACTGAGCGCCGGCCCTACTGGGTCTGCAGTACCTTGACGCCGTTGGCGAGCAGGAAGCTGTCCAGCTGGCCACGCTCGGCTGCCGAGAGCCGGCTGGCCTCCACCAGATAGGTCTCGCCGGTCTCCGGCAAGGGGATCGCGGCCTGCTCGAAGAGCTGGGCCAGGCCGTCGCAGTCCAGGCCGAGCAGGAAGCCCACGCCCCGGCAGCTGTCGACGATGCGCCGGCCGAGCCGGCTCTCGATCGCGATGGCGAAAGTCTTGGGCATCTCGAGGGGCGTGACCAGGTACCCCGAGGGGGACTTGAAGATCCTCACTGCGGCGAACAGCGTGCGCTTCTGCTGGGGCACGGTGAGCAAGTCTTCCAGGCGCGAAGACGCGCCCGAGAGGTCGAGATCCGCCACCAGCCGGCCGCTGCCCGCGAACTCGAGTTCCACCCCGGCGTCGAAGACTCCGTCGCCGCGAGCCTTGAGCACCACGCGGTTGTGCAGCAGGTCGAGCTGATGCTCGGGGGAGGAGAGGTGGGCAGTCAGTGGGCCATAGACCACCGGCACCATCTCGGGGGCCAGCCGCTCGTAACGCCGGTTGAGCGAGCCGAACTCGAAGCTGCCCGAGCCGGCCCAGGCGAGCGGCGCCACGGCCAGAGCCAGGCTCAAGCCGAGGGCCGAGAGACTTCGACCGAAACGCTCAGGGCGCGGTGCCGGCGACATGGTCACGGATAGTAGCCACGGATGGTTCGGGCTTTCAAGCCGCGCTCCTTCACCTTCACCTCCACGGTGCGGAAGTTCTTGCCCGCAGGATTGTCGGAGGGGTAGGCGATCAGGTAGCGGCTGCGCAGTTCGCTTTCGATCAGCTTGTAGACCGAAGCGAGCTCCTCGGCCTTGTCGATGAAGTAGGCCTTGCCGCCGGTCTCGTCGGCCAGGCGGGCCAGCTTGCGGTGGATGCCGAACTCGGTGCCACCGATCTTCAGGCCGATCGGGAAGATGGTGACGCCGCTCCTCCTGGCGAACTCCAGGGCTTCGTCGTAGCTGATCGAACTCGAGGTGTCGTCGCCGTCCGAGAGCAGGATCAGCGCCCGCTGCCCTTCGAGCTCGCGCATGTAGTAGAGGCTGGTGACCAGGGCGTCGTGGAGCGAAGTCCAGCCGATCGCCTGCAGGCCGTCGAGGCCGTTCAGGCAGGCGCCGACGTCGTCGGTGGGCGGGGTCAAGAGGCTCGGCTTGCCGGAGAAGGCCACCACGAAGCAGCGATCCTTGGGGCTGATCACCTGCGACAGGAAGGAGCGTGCCGCCTTCTGGGCCTCGGCGAGGGATTCCGCCATCGAGCCCGAGGTGTCGACCGTGATGCCCACGATCAGCGCCAGGTTCTCCACCAGCTCGAACTTCGAGATCTGCTGCGGGCGGCCGTCCTCGAGCACCTGGAAGGCGGTCTGGGGCAAGCCCCGCACCAGCTGGCCGGAGCCGTCGAGAACGGTCGTGTAGAGTTCCACCAGCCGCACTTCGAGCTCGTCCAGGTTCTCCGGCGCGTTCAAGAAGCGCACGTCCTCGGTGCGCCGCTCGTCGTCCAGGAAGGCCACCACCGAGAGGTAGTGGGTGTCGCCGCTCTTGGGTACTTCGATCTCCGCCAGCCAGGGCGGCTTGTCGAGGGTGGCCACCACCTGGTCGTCCACCCGGAATTCCACTTTCGCCACGGTGCGCTCTTCCGGCACCACCACCTCGGCCCGGGCCGACACCCTGCCGCTCAGCTTGAGACCCGCCGCGGGCTCGCGGATGCGCACCCGGAAAGCTCCCCGCGGCTGATTCAGGATCACCTCGTCCTTGGCCACCACCTTGCCGCCCTCGTCCACCCCCTCGGCCTTGACGATCTGCTCCGTGGGGTAGCTGGCCAGGCGCAGATCGGCCGTCCAGGGCGGCTCGCCGCGGGTCACCTGCGGCTTGCCGTCGACGTAGAAGATCACCTTCTTCACCTTCGCGCCGGTGACCAGCGCCTGGGCTCGCCAGGTGCCCAGCGCCACCTGGCCATCGAGCGGCGGCGCCAGCATCAGCGCGTCCGGGGCGGCCGCTGCCACTTCCTCGGCGAGGTTCTTGCCCAGCGTCACGGCGGACTCGTAGCCCAGCTGGGCGTCCCGCGGCGGCGGCTCGGCCGGCACGTGGAAGGCGAGCACCACCCGCCCTACCCCTTTGCTGGTCTCGTCGATCACCTTGAAGCGAGCCACCAGGTCGAGACCCGGCCGCACCTGGGCGTCCAGGGCCAGGCGCAGGGTGCCCCCGGCAGCCGGGGGATCGAGCTCGAAGCGCACCCGCAGCGGGGCGGAGAAGACGTCCTTGTCGGTTTCCAGCCGGCCTTCCACCAGAATCTTGAGCTTGCCTTCCGGCGTGGGCTTGAGCTGATCGCTCGCCGGCAGGGCAAGGTGGAAACGGGTCGCCAGCAGGCTGCCGGCTCTCGACGGGAAGATCACCTCGGCCGGCTCGAGGGCGAGCTGTGGCGTGGTGGCCGCCGGCAGCCGCGTCTCGCTCGCCTGGCGGGCCCACAGGGCGAGGTCCTCCGGTGGCGCCAGGAAGGCGCGGATCGCCGCGCTGGTGGGGCGGCCGCGGTAGAAGTCCCGGAGGCCGCTCACGCCGCTCGCGTAGTCCACCAGGGTGGTTTCCTTGCACACCTGCTTGTCGAAGCGCTCGCCGCTGATGAAGTTGCGCAGCTCGTCGTATTGCTGGAGGAGGTACTCCATTTCCGAGGAATAGAGCACCGACTTGGTATCGAAGGGGTCCCAGAGGCGGAAGCTCGCCTCCGGGTTCGGCTTGTAGAGCACCAGCTTCGGGCCCTGGTCCCAGCCCTGGAACTTCCGGGGCGCCCGCTTGCCGTAGTCCGTGCTGCCGCTGGGGGTGGCCGCTTTCAGGATCTCGATGCTGCGGGCGGCCGCTTCGCGATCGGGGGCGTAGGTCCACACTTCGAGGGGCTTGTAGGCCATGCCGCAATCGATCACCTTGCGCTCGAGGGGCCGGCCGGCCAGGAACAGCAGCTGGAAGCGGACATCCCGCGGCGAGTCGTACTCCGAGTAGGCCAGGGCGAGCCGCTTGCGCACTCCCTCGGCGAGCTCGTTCGGCTCGGTTTCGGGCACCGGATCCTTGGCCAGGAAACGCTCGATCCAGGCGGCTCGCTCGGTCTCATCGAGAGCGAGGAGCTCTTCCCGTTCAGCCTTCGAAAGCAGCCAGCCGGGGCCGTCCTCGAGGAAAGCCCGTTCCTGCTCGGGCCAGGTGGTGGCGATCTGACCGAAGGCCGGCAGGGCCAGCCAGGCCAGCAGCGCGAGAGCCGTCATCCCGGTGCGCGATGTCATAACGAAAACCCGGGCTGCACACGGGATGCCAGGCCCTCTACCCTCGGCCGCGGGCAGAGGAGATACACTCAGCCGGATCATGCCGACCCGCAAGAACGCTCCCATCTCCTCCTGGCAGAACGGGGATCAAGTGCAGGGCTTCGCTCTGGTGCTGCGCCGCGAGACCCGCCAGGACAAGAACGGCCGCCCCTTCCTCGATCTCGAGCTCTCCGATGCCAGCGGCACCATGGTCGGCAAGGTGTGGGGGGACAGTGCCGCCCTCGACGGCGATTTCGACGCCTACGACTTCGTGGCCTTCCGCGGCTCCGTGAAGCTGTTCCGCGACGCCCTGCAGCTCTCCGTGGAGCAGTGTCGGCGCGCCACCGAGGCAGATCGCGCCGACGGCTTCGACGAAGGGCTGCTGATTCCGTCCACCCGCGAGGACATCGACGATCTCCTGGCTCGACTCCATCGCATCTACCCGGGGGAAATCGGCCGTCCAGTGCTCCGGCGCCTGGCCGAGGAGACCCTCACCGCCTACGGCGCCGAGCTCAAGCTGCATCCGGCGGCCAAGGGCATGCACCACGCCTACCGGGGCGGCCTGCTGGAGCACGTGGTCTCGATGGCGGAGCTGGCGCTCAAGGTGTGCAGCCATTACCGGGACCTCGATCGTGACCTCGTGCTGCTCGGTGTGCTCTTCCATGACCTCGGCAAGATCCGCGAGCTCGGCGCCATGCCCATCAACGACTACACCCTCGAGGGCCGCCTGGTGGGCCACGTGGTGATCGGCCGGGACCTGGTGCTCGAGCGCGCGGGCGCGATTCCCGACTTCCCCACCGACCTGCGCCTCCATCTGGAGCACCTGGTGCTTTCCCACCAGGGCAGGCGCGAGTTCGCGGCGGCCGTGGAGCCGATGACCGCCGAAGCCCTGACCCTGCACTTCATCGACGACCTCGACGCCAAGCTGAACCAGATCCGCCTGGCGCGGGAGGCCGGCCAGGGCCTCCAGTTCTTGAAGGGCCTGGGCCGCTACTTCTTCCTCGACCGCCTGGAGGTTGCGCCCGAGCCTGCCGCCGACGAGGACGATCCCACCTCTCTCGAAAGCCCTCAACCCAGCCTCTTCTGAGCTGCCGCAGCACCGCTCGCGCAGGCGTTCTAACTCGCTCAATAAATGCGTCCTTTGCCACGTCGACATGTGGGTGTATTTATGCGATACTTGCAGTCAGTTGATTCCGTTGCTTGGCCCGGATAGCCACGTCGAGAGCGACGCCGTGGCCGTTCACGGGTATGTCGCGCAAGTAGCCTTGCGGTTCTAGCTCTAAATCTCGGCTCGTTCTGCGCCTGGCTGCCGCATGAGGGGGCTCTGCGGCAGCGTTTTCGGCGCGGCGCGCCCATCATCCAACGCTCGAAGGGGAAAACATGAGACGAGCAGCCGTACGTCGCAAATGGCAATCCTATGGGCTCCTGCTGGTGATCGTGATCGCTCCTCTCGCTCTTGCCGCCACCGCGGCCGTCGAAGCCCCCACCGGCTTCGACAACCTTACCAATGGCTTCTTGACCCAGGCGCAATTCGACGCCGATCGCACCACCTACGAGGGGCGCGAGGACATCGGCGACGGCCTGGGGCCGATCTACAACGCCCAGGCCTGCGCCGAATGCCATCAGAACCCGGTCACCGGCGCCACCAGCCAGATCACCGAGCTGCGCGTAGGGCGCTTCGACGGCTCGGTGTTCACCGACCGCCCGGGCGGCTCGTTGATCAACGATCGCGCCATCGACGCGGCGATCCAGGAGCGCGTGGCCGGCGCCGACAACGTGCGCAGCTTCCGCACCTCTCTGAACACCGTGGGCGACGGCTTCATCGAGGCCATCGCAGACACCACCCTGGCTTCGATCCGCGCCGCCCAGCCTTCGAGCCTGCGCGGCACGTTGATCAATGTGCCGGTGGGCGAAGCGCCGGGTGTCACTCGCGCAGCCCGCTTCGGCTGGAAGAACCAGCACGCCAGCCTGCTGTCGTTCTCGGCCGACGCGTACCTGAATGAAATGGGCATCACGAGCCCGCTGCAGCCCACGGAAAACACTTCCAATGGCGCCTCGGTGGCGGCCTACGACACCGTGCCGGATCCTGAAGAGGCCCCCACCGCCGCCGAGCCGTTCGGGCCGGATGTGGAAGCCTTCGCCCGCTTCATGCGCTCCACCAAGGCGCCGCCGCGCGACGCCGCGGTCGCCGCCACCCCGGACGCAGTGACCGGCCGCTCGCTGTTCATCGCCATCGGCTGCAACATCTGCCACACGCCGGACATCACCACCGCGCCCGCCGGCAC
>CALMKX010000390.1 GCA_937867335.1 uncultured Acidobacteriota bacterium | reverse complement strand
AATTCGAGAACCGGCGACCTTAGGAAGCGCGAGTGTCGAGACACCGTTGGGCGTCGACGACGTGTCGCTGTCGGAGTTGGTTAGACATCCAGAGCGATTCGATAACCGGAATATCCGACTCAATGGACTTCTGCGAATACGGGAAGAGTCTACGACGTTGTGGTGTCCGGGGTCGGAAGACACATGTATATGGATTGACTTTAGCGACGGTGAAGACGACTGCACGCCGCAAGCGATCTCGCGATCGATCAGGCCCGGCACGCGAGCTATAATGTTGCACAGGCCCGGCGGGGGTGGCAAATCTCGGCGGGCGACATGCTCAACGCGGCTTCGCCCCCACCGCAGCCTGGACCCCTCCCGCCCCGAGATCGCCGCGGCCCAGAAAGGCCAGGGCTCGGGCTTCGACGGCCAATTCCAGCAGGGCCAGCAATCCCGCGGCCGGGCCTGGTTCGACCACCCCCACCGTCTCGACGAGGACTGAGCGGAGTCACCGCGGAACCGGGATACCATGATCGCCACCCAGCCACCCTCTGTCGCCCGAAACTGGTCCTTGCTGGCCTCTGCCCAGGCGCTCGACGCTCCCTCCTGGGTCGGCTTCCTGCCGCTCGCGAGCGCCGCCGAGCTCGAGCTCACCCGCCTCGACCGCCTGGCCGAGGCCACTCTCGCGACGCTGCCGGCCCCCGTGCTGGCGGCGACCGAGGCGGCGCTTTCCGAGGTTTGGCGCCTGGGCGAGGCCAGAAGCTCCACCCTCGAGCTGGTGCTCACCAAGGCCGGGCACCGCGGCCGCCAGCGCCTCGATCTGCCCCTGGGCGAGATGCCGATCCGCATCGGTAGCGGCCCTTCCTGCCACGTGCGCATCTCGGATCTCGGCCTGGCCCGGGAGCAATGCGAGCTCAAGCTGGAGAAAGGCGAGGTGTACCTGGTGGACGTCGCCGAGGGCTCGACCCGCCTCGGCAGCCAGGCCCTGCGAGCCCGCTCGCCCCGCAAGATCGCCGCCGGCGACGTGATCGAAGCCGGTGAGCTGCGCGTGGAGGTGGGCCGCCTGCGCGGGCCCGACCGGCAGGGCTCGGTGCGCCTCAGGGTGGTGGCCGCCAAGGCCCTCGCCAGTCGCGAGCCCTTCGCGGCTCTGGGCGGAAGAGGGGAGATCTGGCTGCCCTTCACCGCCGGCGGCTTCCGGGGCTACCTGCGGGTGCCGGAGAGCTGGCTTTCCTTCGCCTACGCCTCGCTCGGCTGGAGCCCTCCCGGCGTGGTGGTGGGGCTCGCCAACCCCGTCGACCGGGCCATCACCACCTTCGCGTGGGGCCGGGTGGCGGCGGCCCTGGCGGCGGAGATCGGCCTGGCGGTCGAGACCGGCCAGCCCCTGGAGCGGCCCGAGGAAAGCGGCGAGCTGTGGTTCTTCGCCGCCCTCGAGGCGGCCTTCGCCGAGCGCCGCCTGCCGGCCACCGTGCTGTGGAGCGCCGCTTCCGGGCCCAAGCCGGCCCCGGAGCCCGGCCTGCGCAGCGCGCTCGGGCGGCTGCGCTTCGACGCCCAGGTGCGCTACGGCGAGAGCCGGCTCTCCAGCCTCGAGCTCGCCTCGGTGGGCCCGGGGGATGTGCTGGTACCCGAGCGCTGGCTGGGCCGCAGCGCCCAGGAGGCCGCCGCCGCGCCCTTCGCCGGCGAGGCCACGCTTTCGATCCAACACCTCGAGCGGCCAGTCGCCGTGGGCCTGGACCGCGGCCGCCTGGAGCTCAGCCTGGCCTCTTCCCATTGGACCGCCTCGCCTCAAGGAGGGATGCCCAACGTGCCGGAAATCAAGGAAACCAAGAACGCCCCCGCCCTGCCCACCGGACTGCCTCGCGAGCTCGAAGTGGCGGTTTCTTTCGAGCTCGATCGCCTGAGCGTGCCCTTCGCCGAGCTCGCCTCCTGGCAGGAGGGCACGGCGATCCGCCTCGAGCGCAGCCCCGAGGAGCCGGTGCGCATCCTGGTGCACGACGCCGCCGGCAGCCGGGTGATGGGCCATGGCCGGGTGTTGGTGATCGACGGCCGGGTGGGCATCGCCGTCGAGCAGTGGTGGGGCACCACCGAGGCGGACGGCTGATGGCCGCCGAGCTCGCCCGGGTCGTCGTCTCCCTGGTAGTGGTGCTGGCTCTCGCGGTGGTGCTGCTGCGCTTCGTGCTGCCCCGGGCCACCGCGCTCGGCGGGACGCGCAAGACCAGCCGCATCCAAGTGCTCGAGACTCGGGCTCTCGACCGCCACCATCGTCTGGCGGTGGTGGAAGTCGACGGCGAGCGGATGCTCGTCGGCTACGGCCCGGGCGGCATCCACCGCCTCCAGGGCCTCACTCGGGAGCCCGAGCCCACCGCCCCCGCTCGCCGGGTGCCGTTGCCGCGCGATCTTTCGCGTCCCGAGGACGCGGTCCATTGAGGGAAGGGTAACCATGCAAGCCAGCCTCTCGGGCATCGTCGGCACCCCTGTGCCGGGCCCGGAAATCGGTGCCAACCCGATCTCCACGGTCCTGCTTCTGGCAGCGCTTTCCCTGCTGCCCTTCCTGTTGATGATGATGACCTCGTTTCTCAAATTCTCGGTGGTGCTGTCCATCCTGCGGGTGGCCCTGGGCACCCAGCAAGTACCGCCGGCGCCGGTGGTGATGGGCCTCGCCATGGTGCTCTCGCTCTACGTGATGGCTCCCCTGGGCGGCCAGATCTACCACCGCATCGAAGGCCAGATCGTCGAGCAGAGCGACCACGGCGTGCTCACTCCCGGCGGCGCCCGCTCGGTGCTCTCGGCTTTGTCGGCGAGCCGCGAGCCGGTGCGCGAGTTCCTGAAGAAGCACGCCCACCGCGACGACGTAGCGGTGTTCTACGTCAACGCCCAGCGCTCGGCCGAAGTGCAGGGCAAGAAGGCCTCGGAAGTGAAGGAGGACGACCTCCTGGTGCTGCTGCCTTCGTTCGCCGTCAGCGAGCTGGGCGAGGCCTTCGCCATCGGCTTCCTGCTCTTCCTGCCCTTCCTGGTGATCGACATGGTGGTCTCCAACATCCTGCTCGCCATGGGCATGCACATGCTCTCTCCCACCACGGTTTCGCTGCCCTTCAAGCTGCTGCTCTTCGTGATGGTGGACGGCTGGCGGCACCTCGCCCAGGGGCTGATGCAGCCCTACATCAGCTGAGGCCGCCATGGGCAACACCGAGCAGTTCCTCTACCTCAGCCGCCAGGCCATGATGCTGGTGGTGCTCGTCTCGGCGCCGCCGATCGTGGCGGCGCTCGCCGTGGGCCTCACCCTGGCGATCCTCCAGGCCCTGACCCAGATCCAGGAGCAGACGCTGCAGACCGCCGCCCGGCTGGTGGTGGTCTTCGCCGTGCTGATCTTCGCCGGCTACTGGATGGCGCTGCAGGTGCTGGCCTTCGCGGTGAACATCTTCAACAACTTCGGCACCTGGGTGAGCTAGCCGCCGTGAGCGCCCCGGCCACCCTCTACGACGCCTTCTTCTCCACCTTGACGGCGGAGCTCGGGGTGCGCCACAACGCCTTCGACACGGTCTCCCTGTTCACCCTGGGCCTCGCCCGCTGGCTGCCGGTGGCGGCCCTCGCGCCGTTTCTCGGCGGGCGATTGGTGCCGGCAGTGGTGCGCATCGGCTTCGGCTTCCTGTTCGCCCTGGTGCTGCTGCCCTCGCTCTCGGCCGCGGCGCCCGTGCCTCTCGCCTTCTCGACTCCGGTGTGGTGGGCGCTGGTGCTCAAGGAGCTGGCGATCGGCGTCACCCTGGGCTTCGCCGCCAGCCTGCCGTTCTTCGCCGCCGAGATGGCCGGCCAGGCGATCGACGCCGCCCGCGGCACCACGGTGGCCAATCTGATCGTGCCCCAGACGCGGCTGCAGAGCTCGATCCTCGGCGACTTCTACCACCAGCTGTTCATCGTGCTGTATTTCCTGGGCGGCGGCCATCGCTTCTTTCTCGAGGCCGCCCTCGACGCCAACCGCCTGCTGCCGCCCCTCGTTCCCGGCCTGGAGCTGGGCCTCGCGGCCTATTCGTTCATCGACCAGACCGCGATGATGCTCAGCATCGCGCTGCGCATCATCGCGCCGGCCCTGGTGGTGGTGATCCTCCTCGACGTGGTGCTGGGGGTGGCCAATCGCATGGCCCCGCAGCTCGACGTGTTCTTCATGAGCCTGCCGCTCAAGTCGGCGCTCTCCGCCCTGGTGATCGGCCTTTCGGTCTACGGCTTGATCGACGTCGCCAACGAGTATTTCGAGGGCCACCACCGCTGGTTCCTGGCCACCACCGAGCGCATCGCCATCGAGACCGGGACGGCCGCGAAATGAGCGAGCAGAAAACCGAGAAACCCACCCCGAAGAAGCTGCGCGAAGCGCGCAAGAAGGGACAGGTGCCGTTCTCGCGGGATACCAGCGGCGCGGTGCTGTTCCTGATCGGCGTCTTCGCGGCCTTCGGGCTCGGCACCAAGATGGTGCAGGCCTTTCTCGCCTCCTTCCACGAGGCCACCGAGCTCACCCGTTTCGATCGCCTGAGCCCCCAGGTGGCGGCCGACGCCATGGCGCGCAACTTCGAGCGCGCCGCCCATCTGCCGCTCACCCTGCTTCTGGTGCTGGCCGGTGCCGGCCTCGCCGTGGGCGTGATCCAAACCCGCTTCAACTTCTCGGCCTACCCGCTCCAGCCCCGGCTCGAGAAGATCAACCCCGCCACCCGCCTCAAGCAATGGTTTTCGGTGCAAGGGCTGTTCGAGTTCGCCAAGACCCTGCTCAAGCTGGTGATCGTGCTCGGCGTGGCCTATTGGGTGTTCTCGGATCGCCTGGCGCTGATCCTGAGGCTGATCTACACCGACAGCCTGCAGGCCTTCGCGATCGTGGTCACCGCTCTGGTGAAAACCTTTTTGGTGTCGATCGGCGTGGTCTTCCTGGTGCTCGCGGTGCTCGATTTCCTGTTCCAGCGCTGGAACAACGAGCGCCAGCTCAAGATGAGCAAGTACGAGGTGAAGCAGGAGTACAAGGAGATGGAGGGGGATCCGCACCTGAAATCCCACCGCCGCTCCCTCCACCAGCAGCTGGCGCTCGCCGACGTGAGAAAGGCCGTGGGCAACGCCGACGTGGTGTTGGTGAACCCCACCCATTACGCGGTGGCGCTCGCCTACCAGCGAGACAAGATGGCGGCGCCGCGGGTCACCGCCAGAGGGCAGGATTCCGCCGCCCGGCGCATCCGCTCCTTCGCCCGTCGCGCGGGGGTGCCGATCGTCGAGAACCGCGAGCTCGCCCGCGCCCTCGCCAGGCTCTCCGTGGCCGAAGAAGTGCCGCGCGAGCTCTACGCCGCCGTGGCCGAGGTGCTGGCCTTCGTGTACCGATTGAAAGAGCGCGAGCGCCGCCGCCGCGACCCCCTCTCCCGCTGGCTCACCGGGGCTTCGGCTTCGGCCGGCGACCCTTCCGCGAGGACCTTCCGATGACCGCCATCCCGGACCTGGGCAGCCTGCGCAACCGCATCTTCGCGGGGGACATCAACGCCGTCCTCACCCGCTACGCCGACATCCTGCTCGCGGTCCTGGTGATGGCGATCGTCGCCATCATCATCGTGCCGATGCCGATGTGGCTGCTGGACTTGCTCCTGGCCGCCAACATCACGCTTTCGGTCACCATCTTGATGATCTCGCTCTACGTGCCGAACGCCCTGGCCCTGGCATCGTTCCCCAGCATTCTGCTGGTCACCACGCTGTTCCGCCTGGGGCTCAACATCTCCTCCACCCGCATGATCTTGACTTACGCCCGCGCCGGCGAGGTGATCAAGGCCTTCGGCAAATTCGTGGTCGGCGGCGACTACGTGGTGGGCTTCGTGGTCTTCGTGGTGATCTTGATCGTGCAGTTCATCGTCATCGCCAAGGGCGCGGAAAGGGTTTCGGAAGTGGCCGCCCGCTTCACCCTCGACGCCCTGCCGGGCAAGCAGATGTCGATCGACGCCGACCTGCGCTCGGGCATCATCGACATCGACGAGGCGCGCCGGCGGCGGCTCAACCTGGCCCGGGAGTCGCAGTTCTACGGCAACATGGACGGGGCGATGAAGTTCGTCAAGGGCGACGCCATCGCCGGCATCCTGATCTGCCTGGTGAACATCCTGGCCGGCCTCGCCATCGGCGTGCTCAAGAAGGGCATGCCGGCCGGCGAGGCGGCCCGCGTCTACACCCTGCTCACGGTGGGCGACGGCCTGGTCTCGGCCCTGCCTTCGCTGGTGGTGGCGACCGCCGCCGGCATCATTACCACCCGGGTGGCCTCGGGCACCGACGAGCACTCCTCCTTGGGCAAGGAGATCGGGGTGCAGATCCTCTCCCAGCCCAAGGCGATCGCCATCACGAGTGTGCTGCTGCTCGCCCTGGCGATCGTGCCCGGCCTGCCGGCCATCCCCTTCCTGGTGCTCGCCACCCTCGCCGCCGGCACCGCGTGGGGGCTCACCCGCACCCGCGAGAAGAAGGACATCGAAGCCGTGCGGGCGGAGGTGATGGGCGCCAAGGCGAGCGACGAGCAGGCGCGGCTGCCGATGCCGGTGCCGATCCTGGTGGAGATGAGCAAGGAAGTCACCGACATGGTGGATGTGGAGATCCAGGGCACCCGCTTCATCCAGCAGCTGGTGCCGCAGATGCGCGACTGGATCTTCGGCGAGCTGGGCGTCACGGTGCCCGGGGTGCGGGTGCGGGGCTCGGCGCCGCTCGCCCAGGCGAACTCCTACGTGATCTACATCAACGAGATCCCGGTGGCGACCGGCTTCACCTACCCGGAGCAGGTCTTCGTCCACGAGCACCTCGAGCAGCTCGCTCTGCTGGGCGTGGACGGCAAGCCCGCCCCGCACCCTTCCGGCCCCGGCCAGGGGCTGTGGATCGGCCGCCAGAAGGCCTCGGAGCTGCCCCAGGGGTTGGGCAACGCGATCGCCCCGGACGAATACCTAGCGCTCCACCTGGCCCAGGTGCTGCGCAAGCACGGCGACCAGCTGCTGGGCATCCAGGACGTGCAGAACATGCTCGATACCCTGGACGAGCAGGGCTACGGCGCCCTGGTCAAGTCGGTGATCCCCGAGCTGTTGACCGTCCAGCGGCTGACCGATGTGCTGCGCCGCCTGCTGCGCGAGGACATCTCGATCCGCAACATGAGGGCGATCCTCGAAGCCCTGGCCGAGTGGGGGCGCTACGAGACCGACCCGGTCTACCTGACCGAGCGGGTGCGCATCGCCCTCAAGCGCTACATCGCCCACCGCTTCGGCAAGGGCCGGCCGGTGGTCTCGGTCTACGTGCTCGACCCGCGCATCGAGCAGGCCGTGGCAGACGCCATCCATCCCTCGCCGGCCGGCAGCGCGCTCACCCTCGATCCGCAGGTCTCGCGCGCCCTGGTGGACGCCTTCGCGGCCACCATCAGCAGCTTGAGGCCCGGCCACCAGCTGATCGTGGTCACTCAGATGGAAGTGCGCTACTTCGTCAAACGCCTGCTGGAGCTGCAGTACCAGGACGTGGTGGTGCTCTCCTTCCAGGAGCTGCCGCCGGATCTGCGGCTGCAGCCGATCGGCCGCATCATGCTGCCGGCCGCTTCCCCACGCGGCGCCGAGGTGGCCCATGCGAGCTGACCGCTTCGCCCACCCGAGCCCGGAGGCCGCCCTCTGCTACCAGATCCGGGTGGTCTACCCGAACGGCCGCTCGATCGACCTCGAGTCCAAGCGCCGCCTGCTCTACATCGGCCGCACCCAGGGCAACGATCTGCGGCTGGCCCATCCCTTTGTCTCGGCCCGCCACCTGGTGCTGCGGGTGGTGGGCGGCGAGTTCCGCATCACGGATCTCGGCTCGACCACCGGCACCCGCCTGGGCGGCACGCTTCTGGTGCCGCTGGTGGAGCAGCCGGTGCGCGAAGGGGACGTGGTCGAGCTCGGCCCCTTGAAGCTCACGCTTTCGCGCATCCTCGAAGCCGAGGTGCTCTCGGACACCCACGAGGAGCCGCTCAGCGTGAACCCCCGCCGCGGCCGCGGGCTGCAGCGTGGCTGGGAGAGCGAGGCCGGCACCTATCCTCGGCTGGACCTAGAGCCGGGAGGAACCAGTCCGGCCGCCGCCGGGGCTTTCGCCGAGCGGGCTCCCCTCGGCTGGCTGGAAGCGGCCGGCAGCTTTCCCCGCGGCCTGCCGGCGCTGCCCCCGCGCGGCTCTCGGCAGCGCCTGCGGCGCACCCTGCTCTACGCTGTGGGCGGCGTGCTCCTGGCGAGCACGTTGGCGGCCCTGCTGGCGGTCCTGATCTCTTGAAAACACCCTTGGAGGTGCTCCCATGCCCGAGATCCCCGTACCCAGCCTGAAGGTCCTCGAAGAGGGGAAGCTGCGCGCCGAGCACCCACTCCAGGGCGACCGGGACCTGGTCTTGGGCAGCGCGCCGGGCGCCGACCTGGTGGTGGCCCATCCGGCGGTTTCCGAGAGCCATGCTCGCATCTACGCCGAGGACGGGCACCTGGTGCTGGAAGATCTCGGCAGCGGCGAAGGCACCTACCTCGACGGCCAGCGGATCGACGGACCCGCCCGGCTGCGCCACGGCCAGCAGATCGTGCTCGGCCAGCCCGAGGGGCCGCCCCTGGTGCTCAAGTTCGAGGATCCGGCCTCTCAGCTCCTGGAAGACCTCGGCCTGCTGGCGCCGGCCAAGAAGGAGCGGCCGAAAGCCGAGCGCACCGCCGAGTCCATCCTCGCCGACCTCGCTCAAGAACCCGGCAAGGAGGCGAGCGCGGCTGCCGCCGAAGCCGCCGCGGAACCGCCGCCGGCTGCTCGCCCGCTGATCCCCCGGCCCTGGCTGCCGCTGGTCGCCAGCGTGGCCACGGCAGGCGCGGTGGCCCTGGTGTGGACCCTCCTTTCCTACCTGCAGCCGGCCTCGCCGTTCTGGCGCTCGGTACAGCTGGCGCCGGCCGTGGCCACCGGGGGCGCCAACCTGGTGCTACGCAGCCCGGACATCCGGCCTCGAGAGCAGCTCACGGTGCTGCTCGCCGGGATCACCCTGCCGCAGGTGGAGCTCGGCCCGGGCCAGCTGGTCCTGCGGGTGCCGGAGCTGCCGGCCCGCTCGACCGGGCTCTACGACGTGCCGATGGACGTTCGCTCCGGCGGCCATCTGCTCTACCACCGCGTGCTGCCCTACGCCGTTCGCCCCCAGCTGTTCCGGGCCCGACCCGAGAAGGCTCGGGTGGGCGACCTCGTGACCCTCGAGGGCAAGGGGCTCACCGACGACCGCGAGCGCGTCACGGTGCGCTTCGGCAATACCGCGGTGGTGCCCGAAGCCGCCGAGCCGGAACGCATCGAGGTGCGGGTGCCAGCGGTGGCGCGGCTGGCGGCGGTAGCCGTGCCGGTGGAGATCTCGGTCGACAACTGGACCGCCGTCCTGCCCCAGCTGCTCTCGGTGGAGCCCAGGAACGAAGAGCCGCTGGCGTTCCGCCTGAGCGCCCACTTCGACCCCGAGCGCGCGGCCTGGCGGGTCTCCCATCCCTTCGGCCCAGCCTTCTACCTGCCCGGGCCGGAAGGAGAAGATGCCGCACCGCCGCCTCTCGTGGCCCTCGCTCTCGATCGCTGGGACCAGCTCTTCGAGCTCGCCCGCGACAACCCGGGCGTGCGAGTGGAAGCCGAGACCGCCGAGCGCCATTGCACTCTGGTGGCCCGCGGCCGAGGCCTCGAACCGCCGCTCGCCCTGGTCACCTGGCGCCAGGGCGAGCTCGCCCGCCTCGCCGGTGGCAGCGGCTCGCAGCTGAGCTCCGAGCTGGTCTGCTCCTGGATGGCCGGCGCCTGGAACCACTTCCTCGAGGCCTTCAGCCGCGGTCATCAGATCCCCCAGAAGATCACCACCCCGACCTACGTCACCGTGCTCAACCGCCTGGTGGCGGCCAACCGCGCAGGGGGCGGCTACGGCCGGCCCGAGCAGCGGGAGATCGACGCGCTCTCCCGCTCCGAGCGCCAGGTGCTGGCTCAGGCTCTCTATCCGCCGCCCAAGGCGGCAGCCTCGATCGCCGGCCCCTGGGTGCTCGAGCTCGAGAACATCTTCTCGCGGGAGATCCCCTACCAGGCCGTGCTCCGCCTCACCCTGTCCCAGCAGGAAAGAACCCTCTCCGGCGACGGCGAGCTCAGCCTGGCCACCGACAAGATGGAGATGAAGCTGCCCCGCACCGCGGGCCACGGCGAGCTCGAAGCGAGCTCGCCGCCACGCATCCACTTCGTGCTCGATTTCCCCAAGCCCGTGGGCCAGATCACCCTCGAGGGCCGGCTCGGTCGATTCGGCCTGGAAGGCGTGTTCACGGCCAAGGAGGGTCGCATCTCCGGCCGCTTCCAGGGCCTCCAACCGCTCGAGCCGGCTCTGGCCGAGCCGGCCGTGGAACTCGCGGCCGGAAGCGGCGCGGCACCCCGCTCCTTGACCGGTGGTGGCTGAGCGCGCCGATGTCGAGGAGCGTTGCGCCGAAGGGCGGCGCCGGGAGCCTGTGAGCGAGCAGCGTAGAATGTTGATTCGATGCTCTTGAACTCGACAGGAAACTCATGACGCCGTTGCGCCCGACGGTTCTGGTGGTGGACGACGAAGCTGCGATCCGCGAGGTCCTGGAGATTCGCTTGCAGCAATGGGGCTTCCGGGTGCTCTGCGCCGCCTCGGCCGAGGAGGCCCGCGAGCTGGCTGAGGACGATCACCCCGATCTCGTGCTCTCCGACGTGGTGCTGCCGGAGATCTCCGGCCTCGAGCTGCTCAAGGTGCTCAAGACCGGCAACGAAGACCGTCCGGTGATCCTGATGACCGCCTACGGCTCGATCGATCGCGCCGTCGAGGCGATGAAAGAGGGCGCGCAGGATTTCCTCACCAAGCCTCTCGACTATCCCAAGCTGCGTGCCACCCTGGAAGCCGCCCTGGCCACCGGCAACCTCAAGCAGACCACGGCGCGGCTGGCCTCCACCCTCGGCCGGGGTGCCGGCCTCGGCTTGCTGGTGGGCCTCGCCAAGCCGATGCGCGCCATCTACAAGCTGATCCAGACCATGGCCGCCTCGGACACCGGCGCCATCATCACCGGTGAGAGCGGCACCGGCAAGGAGCTGGCCGCGCGCACCATCCACGAGCTCTCGGCCCGCGCCGGCAAGCCTTTCGTGGCGATCAACAGCGCGGCCATCCCGGAAGGGCTGATCGAAAGCGAGATCTTCGGCCACGAGCGTGGAGCCTTCACCGGCGCGGTCGCGGCCCGGCCGGGCTGCTTCGAGCTCGCCAACGGCGGCACGCTGTTCCTCGACGAGATCGGCGAGATGCCGGTCGCCCTCCAGCCGAAGCTGCTGCGCATTCTCGAGGAGGGCCGGGTGCGCCGCCTAGGCGCCTCCTCGGAGGTGCGCTTCGACGTGCGGGTGATCGCCGCCACCAACCGCGACCCCAAGGAAGCCACCGAGCAGGGCCGGCTGCGGAGCGACCTCTACTACCGCCTCTCGGTGTTCACCGTGGCGATGCCCGCCCTGCGCGACCGCATGGAGGACATTCCCCTTCTCGCCCAGCACTTCATTCATAGCTTCAACAAAAAGCACAGCGTGAGCGTGGAAGGGCTGTCGAGCGAGTCGCTGGAGCTGCTCACCAGCTACCCCTGGCCGGGCAACGTCCGCGAGCTGCGCAACGTGCTCGAGCGAGGGGTGATCCTGGCCGGCAAGGGCTGGGTGGAGGCGGTGCACCTGCCGCCCTATATCCGCCGCGCGACCGGCGGCGGGGCGGATCCCATCACGCTGCCTCCCGGCATCACCCTCGCCGAGGCCGAGCGCATCTTGATCCTCGAGACGCTCGACCGCGTGGGCCAGAACAAGGCCGAAGCGGCCCGCCAGCTGGGCCTCGACACCAAGACCATCCGCAACAAGCTGCACGCCTACGCCGAGCGAGGCGAGCGCCGATGAAGGTAGCGAGCAAGATCGCCACTAGCTCCGTGCTGCTCATGGGCTTGTTGCTCTTTGCGCTCGGTTACAGCTTGTACACGGTGAAGGAATCCGAGCGCACGGCCCGCAACCTGGTGCGCAACAAGCTCGACGCCGCCCGGCTGACGGCCGACAGCCTCTCCCTCGTGGGCCAGGCGGACGACCTCGCCCAGCGCCTGCTCAAGGTGTGGCCGCTCTTGCCGGACAACCTGCCCAACCTGGTCGAGGAGCTGCGCACCCTGAACGACGGCTTCCGGGCCAACCTCGACAAGCTGCGCAGCCTGAGCCTGGCGGCCACCGAGGACGACCAGATCAAGGACCTCTACATCCTCTGGCGCAAGCATCTGCAGGTCCTCGCGCCGATCCTCGAAACGCCGCCGGCGACCCCGCTCGGCGAGGCCGGGCTGCTCTCCCGCGAGCTTCCGGAGTCTTTCCAGCTGCTCAAGAGCCAGCTCGCCCGGCTGCAGACCACGCTCACCCAGGAATCGAACGAGGATGTCCGCGCCTCAACGGTCACCTCGAGCCGGGCCCGGCGGGTGGTGATCCTAGTCACGGCGCTCGCGCTCGCCCTGTCGATCTACCTGATGAACTTCACCATCCGTTCGATCAACGCGCCCTTGAAGCGGTTGATCACCGCCAACGACGCGGTGGCCCAGGGCAACTTCGACGTCCGTCTCGACGCCTCGACGGGCGACGAGTTCTCGCGGCTCGCCGCTTCCTTCAACTCGATGGTGGAGCACCTCTCCGAGCTCGATCGCATGAAGCGGGATTTCGTGGCCCACGTCTCCCACGAGCTGCGCAACCCCCTGGTGGTGTTGCAGGAAACCAACCAGCTGCTGATCGACGAGCTCGCCGGCCCCCTGACCGAGAAGCAGCGGCGCATGCTGGCCCTCAACATCGAGAGCGGGCGCCGGCTCTCGGCGATGATCTCGAACCTCCTGGACCTGTCGAGCCTCGAGGCCGGCGTGATGACCTACGAGTTCAAGCAGGTCGATCTGAGCGAGCTGGTGCGCGCCATCGCCACCGAGTTCGAAGGCCGGCTGGTCGAGCGCAAGCTGCAGATGCGCCTCGACCTGCCGCCCGCTCCACAGATCGTGGTGCCGTGCGACCGGGACCGTCTGATCCAGGTGCTCGAGAACCTGATCGACAACGCCCTCAAATTCTCCCCGGCGGGCGGCCGAGTGGAAGTGAGCCTGCGCATGCTGGCCAAGCTGCCCAAGCCGCTGCCGGCCTACCTCGCCGGCAGGTTGGTGAACGAAGGTCGCGGCAGGTCCTTCGCCTTGCTCTCGGTGGCGGATTCGGGGCCCGGCGTGCCGGACAATCAGAAGGACCTGATCTTCCGCAAATTCCACCAGGCGGCCCGCGCATCGCGCTCGCGGGGCAGCGGCATCGGCCTCGGCCTGGCGATCAGCTCGGAGATCGTCGGCGCCCACGACGGCGCCATCTGGGTGAGCGATCGCCGCGGCGGCGGCAGCATCTTCTCGGTGCTCTTGCCCGGGCCTTCGAGCCTCGATGCCGAAGGCCAGCGGGGACCGGTGCCGCTCCTACGAGGGCAGGAGGCGGCGGCGTGAGCTCGCGGGCCTCGGCGGCGGCCCTGCTCTTCGCCCTGGCCGGGCTGCTCGGCGCCTGCGCTTCGAGCTCCTGGCTCGAGCGGGCGGACGACGCCTTCGCCGCCGGAGACTGCGCGAGCGCGGTGCCGGCCTACGAGCGTGCCCTCTGGCACGGACCGGCCACCTCGAGAAGCGAGCGCGTCTACTTCCGCCTCGGGCTCTGCTACGTGCGACCGGGCAATCCCCTGGCGAGCGCGAGCCGCGCTCGGGAGGCCTTCCGGCAGGTGATCTGGGGAGCCCCCGCGAGCGACTACGCCATGGCCGCCCAGCTCTCGCTCCACCTGCTCGATCGCATCGCCGAGCTCGAGACCACCACCGCCGGCCTGGAAGCCCGCCTGGGCGCGACCGAGCCGCCCAGCGGGTCGGACCTCAGCCCCTCTGCCGCTCCGGCCCAGGCCCAGCCCTGCCCCAAGGCCTGCCCCCGGGAGCGAACGAGCTGCGTCACCGAGCTCAAGGCCAAGAGCGACGAGCTCGAGAAGCTGCGCCGAGCCCTCCAGGAGGTGCTGGCGGTGGATTTGAAGAGCCACCCTCCCCCAGGGGCCAGGCCCTAGGCCGTGGCAGCCGACGCCGCACCGCGGCGCCTGCCGCGCTTCGAGCTAAGCTAGGGCCGTGGCGACCAGCACCGTCGAGGATTACCTCAAGCACATCCTGCTCGAAGAGCAGCGAGCGCCCGGCGAGCGCGTCTCGACCGGCCAGATTGCGCTCGCCTTGGGAGTCGCGCCCGGCACGGCGACGGCCATGATCAAGACCCTGTCAGACAGCGGCCTGGTGGTGTACGAGCCCTACAGCGGCGTGCACCTCACCGCGGCCGGTGGCCAGCTGGCCTTGCACGTGGTGCGACGCCACCGCCTGGTGGAGCTCTTCCTGGTCCAGGTCCTGGGCATGGACTGGAGCGAAGTGCATTCCGAGGCCGATCGACTCGAGCATGCGATCTCGGACCGCTTGCTCGAGCGCATGGACGAGATCCTCGGCCACCCTTCCGTCGACCCGCACGGCGACCCGATTCCCAGCGCCGAGGGCTTCGTGGAGATGGTGGCGTTGCCGAGCCTGCTGAGCTGCCCGCTCTCGACCCCGGTCCGGGTGGCCCGGGTGGTGGACCAAAGCCCGGAGTTCCTCCGCCTGCTCGAACGCCGGGGCCTCACGCTGGGAAAGACCCTGTCGGTGGTCACTCGAGACGAGGTTTCGGACACTCTAGAGCTAGCGCTCACCGACGGCTCGGCCCTTTCTTTGGGTTTTCGTGCCGCCTCGAAGATCTTCGTGGAAGAAACCAGCAGCCGAGCCCAGCCGTGATTCTCGATCCGACCTCGACCGAGCCATGTCCTGCCGGCGCCCTTTCCCACGCCGCCGGAACGCGGCCTGAAGCCTGAATCCTCGACCGCCGGCATGACCAACCCCACCCCCCTGCGCTACGAGGATGTCGCCGCCCCGACCCGCGGCCTCTTGGTGCGACTCAAGGCGGAGCTCAAGGGCGCCGGCCTCCAGCCCTCGCGGTTGGCCGAGGCCCTCGAGGTGAGCGAGTCGGCGCTCGCCCGCCTGCTGGCTGATCCGGCCCGCCTGGAGGTGCGCCACCTCTATCGGCTGCTCGAGCTGATTGCCTGCCATCCGGCGGATTTCTTCGTGCGCCTGCGCCCCCAGCGCTCCGGCCGCTACCTGCCGAACATGAAAGTGCTGGCCGAGGCCGCTCGCTCCCTGCCGCTCAACTTCGACCCCTTGGGCGAGCTGGCAGGCGCCGGAGAGCCGCGCCGGCTCGCCCAGCTGCTTCATCAGCGCATCCTGGGGGCGGGCAAGACTCTCCGCGCCGTCAGCGTGGAGCTGGGCTTCCGCCCGGACCATTTCGCCCAGATCCTGCGCGGCGGCGTGGAGCTCAAGGTGTGGCACGTGTTCGCGGTGCTCAAGCTGCTGGGCGAAAGCTCGGCGGCCTTCTTCGACGAGCTCTACGGGCTGGTGGACGGCCTTCCGGATTGGCAGCTCCCGGGCGGCCGGCGCTGGAGCGAGCTCAGGGCCCTGGCTCAGCGGTTGGAGGAGGAGCTTGCGGCGCTGGACGCCGATTCCGGCTGGCAGGACCCCGAGGAGCAGGAGGAGCCGGACGCTCCGGCCGACGGCTGGGGGTCCACCGCGAGGACGGCCTGGGACGGCGCGGGCTCGAGCGACGGTCCGGAGACACTGCAGCCGGAAGACTGGCCCCCGGAAAAAGACGAATCCTGAACGGGCTGTTAGACGCGGCGGTTCTCGCGCAGCATCGACTCCAGGCCTGAGAGCAGCTCCTGGGTGGTCTCGCGGGCGAGGGCCGAGCGGTAGAACAGCAGCAGCGCGAGGCTCGCTTCTCGCGGGATGGCCCGGGCAATGAACACCGGGTAGACCTCCTCGGCCAGGCGCTGCACCTCTTCGTGGCGACTCTCGGCGGCGTACACCGAGGCCATCTCTAGGGCCGCGAGTGCGGCGTCGTAGGGCAGCTTCATGTCCAGCAGGCCGGCGCATACCCGCTGCAGGGTTTCCGAGGCCAGAGCCGAGAGGCCCAGGGTAGCGGCGATGCGGGCCTCCAGCCAGCGGGCCCGCAGCAGGAGCAGCCTCGAGCGCCGCGAGGTGCGACGGTCGCGCAGGCTCTGCAGCAGGCGCAAGGCGTGAGCCGGGAAGCCCGCCACATCGAGATAGCCGGCGAGGTTGTGCACCACCATGACGAACAGGCTGGGCTCGCGCGCGAGGTCCAGTCGCGAGGCACCGCCGTAGAGAGTTGCGATGGCCTTGGCGGTCTCCCCGGCTTCCTGGAAGGTCCGCGCGAGGTCGAGCAGGGTACGGCCGGCGAGGTGGCGATCTCCCGCCGCCTCGTAGAGCGACGCCGCGCGGTGGAACTGCCGCTCTGCGTCAGCGAACTGCCGTAAATCGGCACGGAGGTTGGCTTCCAGGGCTGAGAGTCGAGCCGCCAGCAGAGGGTCTCCCGAGCCGGCCGCGAGGTACTTCCGGGCCTCCCGCCAGCACGCCTCTGCCTCGCCGTGCTCACCGGAGATGCGGCGAGCGTTGGCGAGATAGGCCCAGGCCTCGGCCTGGAGGTCGGAAGCCAGCAGGGAAGTGGGGCCCGCCAGGGCAGCCTGGTCGCGATCGAAGGCCTGCGCCACCAGCAGAGCCACCTCGGCGATCTCCAGCATGCGCCGGGGATCCCGATGACGCTGAGCGAAGGAGAGGGCGACCAGTCGCCCGAATACCTCGGGCCGCCGCATCCGGGCTTCGGCCTCGACCAGCGCCTTCCGAGTCGCCGGCTCCTGGGCCAGAAGCAGGCGGGCGAACTCATTCGACTCGGTGGCGCTCAAGCGGTTCAAGGCCAGAGAACTGGCCGCCCGGATGGCCCGGTGGAAAGCTTCGTCGTAGCTGCCCCGTTGGTGTGCCATTAGCGCTCGCTATTGTACACGAAAAGACCTCTGCCACAATACGCAGGGGAAGAAGAATCCTGTTCCGTTCCCTGCTGTTCCTGCTACGCCTCTCCCTCCGAATTGGAGCCCTCAACCCGCCAGGTTAGCAGGCGGAGGAACCGGCGGATCCTGCAGGGGCTCGCCGTCGGCGACGATCTGCCAGCCCGCCTTCTCGCCCAGCCACTGCAAGAGCCGCACCGTCTGGCCCCAGAGTTCGGTCCGGGCTTGTTCTATCACCGCTGTCCAGCTGGATGCACCTGCCGGCTCGCCCGCGGTTCCGGCTCCAGCCGGCCAGCTCATCATCAGCGTTGCCGCCAACGACGCAGATACCACCACTCCGCGAAGGCTGCCTCGACGCATAAGAATCTCCTCTCGCAACGCGGTCCCGAGGTTTGACGACCGCCTGGCCGGCAGGGGGCGGGCTCCCGGGCTCCATCCGCTCAGTTCAATCTCTATAGTAGCTGCAAGCCCATCAAGCGTGACAGCTCCACCCAGTGCGAGGAACCTTCTCTGGCAAATCATTCCTATCTTTTCTTGGGTCTTATCGCTTTGACGGGAACAGAGGCTCGTCGCGCACCTCGAAATGCACGTGCGCTCCATCGCCGAGGAAGTGCTGCCGACTGCCGCTGCGAATCTGGTTTGACACCGGACCAGGACTCTGCAAGAATGCCCCTCCCCGGACGCCCAAGGGCGTTCGGCTTGCCGCGGGGTGGAGCAGTCCGGTAGCTCGTTGGGCTCATAACCCAAAGGTCGCAGGTTCAAATCCTGCCCCCGCAACCAAGCTTCTTCCAGGCCGCCCAGATCGGGCGGCCTTTCTCATTTCTAGGGTTCTTCAGGCGCCAGCTTCCAGCGCCCTCTGCCTACCCCGCCCCGCCGGCCGCGGCCTCTGGGGTGGCGGCCTTGCGCATTTCGTCGGGGCGCACTCTCAGCGTGTAGGCGCACACCAGCACCATGAAGCCGCCGGTGATCCAGAACGGCAGCGTGCGGTCGAACTGGTAGGCCCAGGTGGCCCAAAGCGGCGCCACCACCCGCGCCGCCCCGCCGAAGGCCTGCTGCACACCCAGCGCCTTGCCGGTGTCGTGGGCCTCGTACTGCTGAGAGATCAGCGAGGTCGTGGCCGGGAAGAGAAGCGCCGTCCCCAGGGGCATGAAGATCGCCGTCAAGGCAAGGGCCGGTAGATTGTGGGCGAGCGGAATGGTCAGCATGCCCAGGGCGATCGCCAGGGCCCCCAGCCTCAAGGTGGCCACTTCGCCCACCGCCCGTACCGCCAGGCCGATGATCGCGGCCCGGGAAACCAGCGAGATCACCGCCACATAGGTGAAGAAGTTGCCGATGGTCACCTCGGTGAAGTGGAACACATCCTTCAAGTAGAGGCCGATCACCCCGTTGAGAGAGAAGAAGGCCAGCATGCCGAAGGTGTAGGTCCACATCAGAGTGCCCGCGGGCGAGCCGGGTCGGGCCAGCAGATCTCGGCTCTCCTGGCGCAGGGAGAAGCGTGGCCGCCCCGGCTCGGACTGCGGCGCCGAGCGATCGAGGGACTCCGGCAGCCAGGTGAGCGCCGAGAGGAAGTTCAAGGCGCAGAGGCTCGCCGCCACCAGCCCGGGCGTGGCCGGGCCGAAACGGAAGGAGAGCGAGCCGAGCTGGGGCCCGATCAGCACTCCGGCGGAGATCGCCGCCGTCACCCAGCCGAGCGCCATCGCCCGGTCCTTGGGCGCGCTCGCGTCGCTGACGTAGGCCTGCACCACGCTCACCGTGCCGCCCCCCACACCCTGAGCGAGACGCATCAGCATCAGGAGGCCGAGGATCAGGGCGTCCGAGTTGCCGAGCGTCCGCCGAGCCCAATCCGAGCCGCCGAGGAGCGCATGAGCGGTGTCGGTGGAGGCCAGACCGAAAAGGGCGAAAGCCAGGCCGGACATCAAGAGCCCGGCGAGGATCGCCGGCCGCCGGCCGCGGGTGTCCGAGAAGCGGCCCCAGAGCGGAGCGGTCACCAGCTGGGCGAGAAAGAAGCTCGAGATCAGGATCCCGACCTGCCAGGCCGCGGCTCCGTAGCGCTGGGCGTAGAACGGTAGCTGGCTGAAGATGATCGACGAGCCGAGCATGTCCACGAAGGCCGTGAACATCAGAACGATCAGCCGCCGCAGAGCGTCGCCCGAGAGCATCAGCCGGCCTGCCTTTCGCGACCCCAGGCGAGGAAAGCGGCGCTCGAGGCGAGCATCAGGAACACGCCGTAGACCGCGGCGAGGCCCAGGTCGTTGCGCCGCAGGATGCCGTCGATCGCCATCGAGATCGGCCGGTTGTCAAAGGTGTAGAGCACGATCGAGGTCACGTAGTCTCCCAGGGCGGTCATGAAGGCGAGTCCGGCGCCGGCTACCAGCGACGGCCGGAGCAGAGGCAAGGTGATGCGAGCGAAACGCCGCCAGGGCCCGGCCCCCAGGGTGGAGGCGGCTTCGTCCAGGCTGGAGTCGAGCTGGGCGAGGCCGGCCAGGGCGGAGCGACCGGTCAGCGGCAGGGCGCGGACCACATAAGCGAGCGGCAGGATCCACGGCGTGCCCACCAAGACGATACGACCCAGCCAGGGGGCGTGGACGCTGAACGTGGAGGCGAGAGCCAGGGCGAAGACCGTGCCGGGCAGCGCCCAGGGCAAGGCCAAGAGGCCCTCGAAGAACCGCCCTCCCGCCCCACCTCGCGCCGCCCGGCGGGCGGCCAGGAAGCCCAGGACCAGGGCCACCAAGGTGGCCGCCGCCGCCATCCACAGCGAGCTCGCAATCGGCCTCCAGCTCTCGGCGCTCGAGAGCAGGCCGGTGTAGTTGCTGGTGGCCAGCACGGGCGGGAACGGCTCGAGGGTCCAGGTGCCGAACGGCACCAGCGAGATCAGGACCAGCGTGAGATGGGGCGAAAGGAGAATCAAAGTCAGCACGGTCGCCGCTGCACAAGCTCCCCAGCGGGCCCAGGAAGAAGCCAGCGGCCGCGGCCGGGGCGCCAGGCCGCGTACCGTGCCGGTCAGCCTGCGGCGCGGCTCGAGGCGGCGCAAGCCCAGGAGCGAGACCACCGCCACCGCCGCCAGGGCCACCGTCTCCACCTGAGCGAGGCCGAGATCGCCGTTCAGCTTCGAGGCCACGATCTGCGTGGTCATCACCCGCCAGCTGCCACCGAAGAGGTAGGGGGCGGAGAACGAACCCAGGGAGGTCATGAAACACAGCAGGGCGGCTCCGGCGAACGCCGGCGAGAGCATCGGCAGCGTAATTCGCCACAGCACCTTACGCGGGCTCGCCCCGAGGGTTGCAGCCGCCTCCTCGAGGGCGCCGTCCCGCCGGGCAAGACCGGCTCGGGTGAACAGGTAGAAGTAGACGTACATCGAGTAGGCATGCACCAGGAGGATGGCGCCGGGCCCCGCCAGCCGCCAGGGAGGCTCGCTGCGCCCGAGGAGCGCCATCACCGCCCGCGACAAAAAACCGCTCTCGCCGAAGAGAAACAGAAAGGCGATCACGCCCACCAGCGGCGGCAGGGCCACCGGCAGGGCCACCAGGGCCCCGAGCAGGGCCTTGCCGGGAAAGTCCCGACGCTCGAACAGGAAGCCGAGCGGAATACCCAGCAGGGCCGCGCCGGCCACCGAGGCGACCGAGATCCAGAAGCTGCGCCACAGCGCCAGCCACTCCGCCGGAGCCCGCGCGAAGCGGCCGAGAGGCGCGTCCGGCCCGCCGCCCCCCGCGAGCGCAGCGCCGAAGGTGACCAGCAGGGGGTAGCCCACCAACCAGAGCAGCACCAGGCCGAGGGCGATCGGCGCCAGCCGCCTCATGCCGCCGGCTCCGAGGCGAAGAAGCGGGGCGCCGGGCCGCTCCCGGAGGGCCGCACCGCCACGCGGTCGCCCAGGCGGCAGGCTCCTGCCTCGGCGGCCACCTCGAGCTCGAGCTCGCCCCCTAGGTCCACGCGGTAGAAGGTGCTCGCCCCGGCGAAGCGGCGCGAAACCACCTCCCCTGCCAAGGCCCCCGCGGCCTCGGGCCCCGCGAGCTCGAGGGCCTCGGGGCGCACCACCAGCTCACCCCCTCCAGCCGCCGCTTTCTCGGCCCCGGGGGCGAGCTCGGCCTGCCAGACGGGCTTCCCCGGCAGGGCCAGCTCCACCGTCGCCCGGCCCCCTTCCCCGGCCGAGACGGGCCGGGCGGGAATCACCGACGCCCGA
Source organism: uncultured Acidobacteriota bacterium (assembly GCA_937867335.1). Lineage (GTDB taxonomy): Bacteria > Acidobacteriota > Thermoanaerobaculia > Multivoradales > SZUA-115 > JAXLQX01. The sequence goes on along the minus strand of CALMKX010000390.1, from coordinate 17,940 downwards.
CCCACGAACGTGGCCACGAAACGGTCCGCCGGGCGGGCGTAGAGCTCCTCCGGCGTGCCCACCTGCGCCAGGCGGCCCCGGTAGAGCACCCCCACTCGATCCGCCAGCTCGAAGGCCTCTTCTTGCTCGTGGGTGACGATCACCGTGGTAATCCCGACCTCCCGCACGGTGTCCGCCAGAGCTCGGCGGGTGAGGTCGCGCAGCGCCGGGTCGAGGTTCGACAGCGGCTCGTCGAGCAGCAGGATGCGCGGCCTCGGCGCCAGAGCCCGGGCGAGCGCCACTCGCTGCTGCTGCCCGCCGGAAAGGGCGGTCGCCGGCCGGCTTTCGAAGCCGGGCAGCTGGACCTGGGCGAGAGCCTTCGCCACCCGCTCGGCTTGCTCGGGTCCGCGGGGCAGGCCGAAGGCCACGTTCTCGCCCACGGAGAGATGGGGGAAGAGGGCGTAGTGCTGGAACACCATGCCGAAGCGACGCTGGTCCGGCCGCTGGGCCGTCACGTCCTCGCCGGCCACCCGGATCCGCCCTCGATCCGGCTTCTCGAAGCCGGCCAGCAGGCGCAGAGCGGTGGTCTTGCCGCTGCCGGAGGGCCCCAACAAGGCGAAGATCTCCCCCTCGGCCACCGCGAGGGAAAGCTCCTCGAGCACCGGCACGGAGCCGAAGTTCTTGCCCAGCGCTTCGAGAATCAGGTAGTCCGGCCGCGGGCTCATGGCTTCGCGGCCCAGCTCCCGCCCTTGCCGCGGATCTCCTGGTCCCAGCGCCGCATCCAGCCGGCGCTCTCGCGGGTGAGGAGCTGGCCGTCCACCGGCGCCGGCACCAGGTCCCCGAGCACCTTCTGGGCCCAGGTCGGCAGCTCGGCCGCCGGCAAGTCCTGCCGGGCCGGCAGCCGGAACGAGGCCGTGGCGGCCAGCCTCTGGGCCTCGGGGCTGCCGATCCACTCGATGAACGCCTTCGCCAGCTCGGCGTGCGGCGCCCGGGCTACCAGGCCGATCGAATCGTCGATCACCGGCGTGCCGGAGCGCGGGAAGCCGAATTCGAGCGGCCGGCCCCGCTGCTTCTGCCAGAGCATGTCGGTGAGCTCCCACACCGTCACCAGGCCCTCGCCGCGGGCGAGCTTCTCCATCATCAGCGCCGGGTTCAGCACATACTCGCGAGTCTGGGTATCCAGCCGTGCGAGCCAGCCGAAGCCTCGCTCGGGAGAGCCCGTTTCGGCCACCGAGCGAGCCAGGATCGAGCCGAAAAGGGTGCGCAGCGTGCCGCTCGCGAGCGGGTCCCGCAGCAGCACCTTGCCCTGGAAACGGGGAGCGAGCAGGTCTTCCCAATCCGCCGGAGCGTCGGCCGGGGCCACCAGCTTCGAGTTCCAGGCGAGAACCGGGGCCGTGCGGTAGAGACCGAAGTAGAGATTCTCCGGGTGTTGGGACTCCGGCGCCACGGCTTCGGCCCAACTCGGCCGGAACGGCGCCAAGAGGCCTTGGGCGGCGCCCTGAGCGAGGATGGTGTCCGGCCCGCCGAACCAGACATCCGCCTGGGGATTCGCCTTCTCGGAGAGCAGGCGGTCGAAGACGTCCTGAGAGCCCATGTCGAGCCAGATCACGTCCAGCTCGGGATGGAGCTCCTCATAGCGCTTCTCCACCACTTCGAGCAGCTCGGGTCCGTGGGGAGAGTAGAGCACCAGCCGCTGGCGACCGCTGCCGCCGCAGCCGAGGCCGGCGAGCATCGCAGCGCCGAGGCCCAAGAACCCGAGGCGCCGCCAGAAAGGTGAGTTCGAGCGCAGGATCGATGCCATCGAAGCCAAGATCGGGGTCTCCTTCGGCGCCTATCCTCTCACGGCCGGCAAGCCCGAGAATCCGGCCGCGCGGCCAGTGCCAGTTGTCACGCGTTTTGTCTATGATGCGTCGAATCTCAGCCGAGAGACTACCGCGGCCCCCTTCGCTCCTGACGAGACCCACACGCCCATGAACGCCATCCAAGTGACCGACCTCAAGAAGACGTACGCCGGCGGGATCGAAGCTCTGCGCGGCATTTCCTTCGAAGTCGCCCAAGGCGAAGTCTTCGCCCTGCTGGGGCCGAACGGCGCCGGCAAGTCCACCACCATGCGCATCCTCACCACGCTCTCTACACCCACGGGCGGCGAGGCGCGCGTGGCCGGGCTCGACGTCACCCGAGAGGGAGCCAAGGTTCGCCTGCGCATCGGCTACGTGGCCCAGAACCCCGGCGTGGACCAGTTCGCCACCGGCCGGGAGAACCTGATGCTCCAGGGGCGGCTGTTCCGCCTGCCGCCGGACCGCCTGGCCGCCCGCTGCGACGAGCTGCTGCGCCTCTTCGGCCTGGAAGACGCTGCGAACCGCACCGCCCAGACCTACTCCGGCGGCATGAAGCGCCGCCTCGACGTGGCGATGGGATTGATCCACCAGCCCGAGGTGCTGTTCCTCGATGAACCCACCACCGGCCTCGATCCCGAGAGCCGGAGCCGCATGTGGAGCGAGATTCGCCGCCTGGCCCAGGGCGGGTTGACCATCCTGCTCACCACCCACTACCTCGAGGAGGCGGACCAGCTGGCCCGCCGCCTGGCGATCGTGGACCACGGCCAGATCGTGGCCGAGGGCACGCCCGAGCAGCTCAAGAAGAAGCTCGCCGGCGACCGCGTGGCCCTCGAGCTGGCGCGCCCCGAGCAGGCGGAGGGGGCGAGCGCCGCCCTGCAGTCGGTGGAGGGCGTGGAATCCGTGGTGATCGACGCCGGCCTGCTCTATGCCCGGGTGCGCCATGGAGCGCGGGCTATCCCCACGCTGGTGGCGGCCCTCGAAAGCGCCGGCTTCGAGGTGGCCGAGGTCGCCACCCGCCGCCCCTCGCTCGACGACGTCTACCTCGCGGCCACCGGCCACGCCTACCACGCCGACGGCGACGACAAGCCCGCTCGCGCCTGAGGAGATGCGATGGACTTCCTACGCGACACCTGGTACCTCTTCGGCCGGCTGGTGCAGTCCTCGATCCGGATGCCGATTTTCCTGATCATCTCGGTGGTCCAGCCGGCGCTCTGGGTGGTGCTCTTCGGCCAGCTGTTCCGCTCGGTGGCCACCATTCCCGGCTTCGAGAACGACAGCTACATCCAGTTCCTCGCCCCCGGCATCGCCATCATGACCTCGCTCTTCAGCTCGTCTTACTCGGGCATGAGCCTCCTGGGGGACATCGACCGCGGCGTGCTCGACCGCATGCTCGCCACGCCGGCCTCGAGGGCCGCCCTGATGGTGAGCCGACTGCTCTACTCGGCCGCCCAGGTGATCCTCCAGGCCACCATCATCCTGGGCGTCGCCGTGCTGCTGGGGGCCCGCGCCAAGGGCGGCCTCCTGGGCCTCCTGGTGGTGCTGCTCGCCGCGGCCCTCCTCTCGGTGGCGCTCTCGGCCTTCTCGAACGCGCTCGGCCTGCTCACCCGCCGCCAGGAGCTGATCCTCGCCATCTCGAACTTCACCCTGCTGCCGATGATCTTCTCCTCGAGCATGCTGATGTCCCAGCACCTGATGCCCGGCTGGCTGGGGGTGGTGGCCCGCTTCAACCCGATCAACTGGGCGGTCTCCTCGGCGCGGAGCGGCTTCGAAGGGCAGGTCGGCTCGCCTACGCTGGTCTCGCTCCTGCTCCTCGCTGCCTTCGCCGGGGTGCTCACGCTGTTCGCCACCCGCGCCTTCCGGCGCTACCTCAAGTCCCTCTAGTCCCGCGGGCGGCTAGAGCTCGAGGGTCTCGCCCACCGCGAGGTCCGCGAGCTCCCGGCCCCCGCCGGGGCTCGCCGCCTGCCACCAGCGGCGCATCCGCTCGATCGGCTCGGAGATCGGCTCGTCGGTGAGCTGGAAGGCGCCCCAGTGCATCGGCACCAGCCGGCGGGCGCCGAGCTCGACGAAGGCCTCGCCGGCCTGTTCCGGGTTCAAGTGGTGGGCCTCCATGAACCAGGCCGGGGCGTAGGCGCCGATCGGCAGCAAGGCGGCGTCGAGCTCCGGGAAACGGCGTGCGATCTCGCCGAAGCCCGAGAACCGGGCGGTATCCCCCGCGTGGTAGATCCGCCGTCCTGCCGCCTCGACCACGAAGCCACCCCACCAGCTGCGGTTAACGTCGAAGCCCCGCCGGTTGGACCAATGTCGCGCCGGCACGAAGGTGATCGCGAGGCCGTCCACCTCCACCCGCTGCCACCAGCCGAGCTCCACCACCCGCTCATGGCCCCGGCGGCGGAACCAGCCGCCCAGGCCCGCCGGCGCCACCACCGGCACACCGCGAGGCAGCCGGCGCAGAGAGGCGGCGTCCAGGTGGTCGTAGTGGTTGTGGGACACCATCACTACCGACACCTCGGGCAGTTCGGCCGCGGTGAGCCCGGGCTCGCCGTAGCGGGGAAAGGTGAAGCCGATGCGCGACGAGAGCACCGGGTCGATCAAGAACGAGCGGCCGGCCAGCCGGCCCAGGAACGAGGAGTGGCCGATCCACAGCAGCCGGTCTCCGCCCTCGGCCCAGGGCCGCCGGGGGCCGGCGAAGAACGGGGCAGGGGGGCCGGGAGGGGCGATCTTGCGGCGGCCGCTGAGGCGGTCGATCAAGGCCCACTTGAGCACCTTGGCCAGCGGCTGGGGCTCGTGAGCGGGGTCGAGATTGTGGAAGCGCATGGGCAGGAACCTGGAGTGGAGGATGTCGTAGAATTAGCCATGAGCTGATTCTTCGACCCGTCTATTCTTTAACGGAGAACGTAACCGCCGCGGCCTAAACTTTCTCCGTCTTGGTGTCTACCTTCTTATTCGATGCTCAGGAGCCGAAGATGCTTGCTCGTCCGATCGCCCTTCTCACCCTCTTGCTCGCAGCTCCCCTCGCCGCCACCCCGCGCCCCACTCCCGCCGAGTTCGAGGAGGCCTTCCTGCAAAGCCTCGCCACCTCCACTCGCCCGGCGGTGTGCTTCGCACCCGGCACCTCGAGCGACTACATCGAGCATCTCACGAGGCTCTACGGCTCCGGCAGCGATCCGTTGTTCCAGACCGGCGACGGCGGCCACAGCAAGTTCCGCTTCGCCAATCGCTGGAGCGCCACCGCCACGGACGGCGGCGGCCTCCTCCAGGGCGATCCCACCACCTTGACCTGGAGCTACATTCCGGACGGCACGGCGATCCCCGGCCAGATCGGCGAGCCGAGTTCGGCGAGTTCGCTCTTCGCCTGGCTCAACGGCATCTACGGCAACCAGAACGCCTGGCATCAGGTGTTCGTCCAGGTGTTCACTCGCTGGTCTCAGCTCACCGGCATCCGCTACGTCTACCAGCCCACGGACGACGGCGCCGCCATGTTCTCGAGCCCCGGCGTTCTGGGCGTGCGCGGCGATGTGCGGATCGGCGCCCACTTCATCGACGGCAACAGCAACGTCCTGGCCTACAACTTCTTTCCCAACGGCGGCGACATGGTGCTCGACGCCAACGACAGCTTCTTCAGCAACACCGGCACCTCATCGCTGCGCCTGCGCAACGTGGCCGCCCACGAGCACGGCCACGGATTGGGCTTCAACCACGTCTGCCCGGTCAACGCCACCAAGCTGATGGAGCCTTTCGTCACCCTCACCTTCGACGGCCCCCAGCACGACGACATCCTCGCCGGCCAGCGGGGCTACGGCGACACCCTGGACTTCGACCTCAACGACACCGCCGGCAGCGCCACCGTGCTGGGCGATCCCACCGTCGGCAGCATCACGGTCAACGACGTCAGCATCGACGACAACGCCGACGTGGACTACTACCGCTTCACCGTCACCGGCGCCACTTCGGTCAGCGCCACCGTGACGCCGATCGGCTTCACCTACCTCGAAGGCCCGCAGAACAACGACGGCAGCTGCACCGCGGGCACCAACTTCAACTCCCTGGTGCTGAACGACCTCGGCGTGAGCCTGGTGGACACCAACGGCACCACCGTGCTCACCACCGCCAACGTCAATCCGGCGGGAACCGCCGAAACCGCCACCTTCGCCCTGCCGGGAGCCGGCAACTACTACGTGCGGGTGTTCGGCGGCAGCTCGGACAACGTGCAGCTCTACCGCCTCGACCTCGCCGCCAGCAACTTCATCTTCGGCGACGGCTTCGAAACCGGCAACACCGGGGCGTGGGGGTTGGTGTTCCCGTAGGTCGCGCCTACAACGTCACCACCCGCCCCGACTCGGCGATCTTCTGGGCGAAGGTTTGCCAGCCGAGGATGGCGTCGACGCTCGCTTGCACCCGGGCGAGGTCGAGGCCGAGGAAGCGCACCGAGGCGCTGCAGGCGTAGAGCCGCAGCCGGCCGGCTTCGCGGGGCGGCACCAGGAGTTCGGAGAGGATGGGCGCCTGGCTGGCGAGCAGGCGCTCGCGGCCGAGGGGCGGCTCCGGGTCGAGCGCGTCCCAACGGCCCATCACCCAGCTCTCGAGGGCGCCGAAGAAGAGAGCGATTTCCACCTGCGAGCCGGCGGCGGCAGCCGAGGCGGCCAGAGAGGAGATCTGGAACCGCCCCTGCCAGCTGCCGCCGTGGGCGAGGATGAGCAGGTCCGCCACGCCCGCCGCCGGGCTCAGCCCGGAACCACCCAGGACTCGTTGCCGCGGATCAAGTCCTCCAGCCGCGCCGGCTTGGCCGCCTGGGCGGTCGCCACCTGCCCCACCACCCGTCGGTCGTAGCTCTCGAGCGGCACATCGCGCAGGATGCCGAGCGGCGTGGGGAATTCCGGCGGCAGGAGCTGGCTCATCAGGAAGGCGAAGATCGGGTCCTTCTGGTGCTCGTCCCACACCAGGCAGTCGTCTGCGGAGTAGCCGTTGCCGAGCTCGATCACCTCGAGGCGGGTGCCCGCGAGCCGCACGCCTTTGTTGCGCTCGGCCCCGAACACCAGCGGCTTGCCCTGCTCGAGGTAGAGCACTTCCTCCAGCCGGCTGTCCTTCTCGGTCATGTAGGTGAAGGCGCCGTCGTTGAAGATGTTGCAGTTCTGGTAGATCTCCACGTAGGCGGTGCCTTCGTGCTGGTGGGCCCGGCGCAGCACTTCCCGCAGATGGGGCTGGAAGATGTCCACGCTGCGCGCCACGAAGGTGGCACCGGCGCCGAGCGCCAGGGCGAGCGGGTTGAAGGGATAGTCCGGCGCGCCCTGGGGGCTCGACTTGGTGCGCTTGCCGAGCTCGCTGGTGGGCGAGTACTGGCCCTTGGTGAGGCCGTAGATGCGGTTGTTGAACATCAGCACCTTGAGGCCGACGTTGCGCCTCAGGGTGTGGATCAAGTGGTTGCCGCCGATCGACATGGCATCGCCGTCGCCGGTGACCACCCACACGTCGAGATCCGGCCGGGTGAGCTTCAGGCCGGTGGCGATCGCCGGCGCTCGGCCGTGGATGGTGTGGAAGCCGTAGGTGTTCATGTAGTACGGAAAACGGCTCGAGCAGCCGATTCCCGAAACGATCACGAACTTCTCCTTGGGGATGCCGAGCTCCGGGAGCACCGTCTGCACGGCGGAGAGAATGGCGTAGTCGCCACAGCCCGGACACCAGCGCACTTCCTGGTCGGACTGGAAATCCTTCTTGGTCAAAACCGGAGCTTCAGCGGCCATGGCCTGCCTCCAGCATCTGGCGGATCTTGTGGACGATCTCCTGGCGGATGAACGGCTTGCCCGTGACCTTGGGGTAGGAGGTGATGTCCTTCAGGTAGCGGGCACGCAGCAGCATCGCCAACTGGCCGAGGTTCATCTCGGGAAGCAGTACCTGCCGGAACCGGGACAGCACCGCGCCCAGGTCCTGCGGCAAGGGGTTCAGGTAACGCAGATGGGCCCGGCTCACCTTCAAGCCCGCGGCCCGGGCCAGGTTCACCGCGCCGGTGATGGCGCCGGCGGTGGAGCCCCAGCCGAGCACCAGGAGCTCGCCTTCCGGATCGCCGTCCACGGCCAGGGGCGGGATCTCGCGGGCCACGCGCTCCACTTTGGCGGCTCGCAGGGCGCTCATCTTCTCGTGGTTGCCCGGATCGTAGGAGATGTTGCCGGAGCCGTCGGCCTTCTCGAGGCCGCCGATGCGGTGCTCGAGGCCCGGGGTGCCCGGGATGGCCCAGAGCCGGGCGAGCGTCTCCGGGTCTCGCAGGTAGGGCTTGAAGGTCGCCGGGTCGGTGTGGAATTCCACCGAGAGGTCCGGCAGCTCCTCCACCCGGGGGAAGCGCCAGGGCTCGGAACCGTTGGCCAGGTAGCCGTCCGACAGCACCATCACCGGCACCCGGTACTTCAGGGCGATGCGGCAGGCCTCGAGGGTAGTTTCGAAGCAGTCCTTGGGCGAGGCGGCGGCGAGCACCGGCACGGGGGACTCGCCGTTGCGCCCGAACATCACCTGCAGCAGGTCGGATTGCTCGGTCTTGGTGGGCATGCCGGTCGAAGGGCCGCTGCGCTGGATGTCGCACACCACCAGGGGCAGCTCCACCATCACCGCCAGGTTGATCGCCTCCATCTTGAGGGCGATACCGGGGCCGCTCGAGACCGTCACGCCCAGGGCCCCGCCGAAGGAGGCGCCGATCGCCGAGCACACCGCGGCGATTTCGTCCTCGGCCTGGAAGGTGGTGACGCCGAAATGCTTGTACCCCGCCACCTCCTCGAGCACGCCGGAGGCCGGAGTGATCGGGTAGGCCCCCAGGAACAGCGGCAGGCCACTCTTCCGGCTGGCGGCCACCAGGCCGATCGCCAGGGCCGAGTTGCCATTGATGTTGCGGTAGCTGCCAGGCGGCAGCTGGGCCCGCTCCACCTCGTAGCGCACCTGGAAGACATCGGTGATCTCGCAGAAGTTCCAGCCGGCCTTGAGCGCCTTGGTGTTGGCTTCGGCGAGAAGCGGCTTGCCGGCGAAGCGGCGCTCGATCCAGGCCACCGTGGCGTCGAGGGGACGCGAGAACAACCAGTAGGCCATGCCCAGGGCGAACATGTTCTTGCAGCGCTCCTGGGATTTGTTGTCGAGCCCGGAATCCTCGAGGGCGCGGCGGGTCATCGAGCCGATCGCCGCCTGGAACACCCGGAAGCCCGAGACCGAGCCATCCTCGAGCGGGTTGGTGGCGAGCCCCGCTTTCTTGAAGGCCCGGTCGTGGAATTCGTCCTGGTTGATGATGATCACCCCGTTCGGCTTGAGGTCTCGCAGCTCCTTCATGAGGGCGGCCGGGTTCATGGCCACCAGCACGTCTGGAGCGTCGCCGGGGGTGTGGATGTCGTAGTCGGCGATGCGCACCTGGAAGGAGGAAACTCCGGGCAAGGTGCCGGCCGGGGCGCGAATCTCGGCGGGAAAATCAGGAAGGGTGGAGAGGTCGTTGCCCATCAGGGCGGAAGTGCTGGTGAACTGGCCTCCGGTCAGCTGCATGCCATCTCCGGAGTCACCAGCGAAGCGGATCACCACATCGTCCAGTTTCTCTACCGAGACAGCTCGCGGCTCGCCTGCATCGATGCTCGCAACAGGCTCGCTCATTGTGTTGGGCTCCCATCAATTGAAGGCGCCCAACGAGCCCGTCGGGCGCCTCGGTTCGCGGGCTTCGAGCCGCGCGTAACCTGAGGAGAAAACAGTAACATAGTCCTTTAGCGCGGGGGTTCGGCCGGCCGTCGCGGCGCTAGGTCTTGCCGGCCGCCCGGGGCCAGGGGCCCCGGGCTCGGAGGGCGTTCAGTCCCGCTCGGGAGCACCCATTCGGGGCGGGCGGCGTCGCCGCCGATCCCGGGCCCTGGAGACGTCCAGCGGACGCCTCGGCTCCTTACACCTCAAGTGCCCAGAGCCCGGGGAAAGATGACGGCTCTCTGCCGGGCTCAATAGCCACATTCCTGGTCCAGCGCCACCGAACGGACTCCCACGCTGAAACGGCCGTTGGCGCTCATCAGGGTCATCATCCAGGCCTGGGCGCGGAGTGACCCGGGCGGATTCGGGAACGGCGAGAGATCGATCGACACGAAGCCGAACGGCCCGGGAACGGCCAGCTTGCTCGAGCCGACCTTCACCCTCTGGGTGGCCAGGCCGAAGCGGTCGCTGGCCGGGCCCAGGAAATCCGGGTTCTCGGCCTCGTCGAAAGCCAGCAGCCCTGGGTGAGCGAGGGGGGCCCAGGCCGGCTGCTGCCCGCAGGCCACGGGGCGAGCGGCGGCAGAGCCGGTGTCCCGCCAGACGATCAGCTCCGTGCCACCGGTGAACACGCCGCCCGCCAGGTAGCGAGACGCATAGGCCGAAGCCAGGGGCTGGCGGTTGTCCTGGCCGGTCCCCTGCACGTACCGCTGATAGAAGGTGGGGCCCGAGGAGTAGCGGTCGTCGGCCACCAGGTGCACCGCCATCTCGCCCTGAGCGTAGTCCTGGCTCGGATCCACCAGGAAGAACTCGCCCCAGATGGCGTTGGTGTTGCTCGCGATGCCGCGGCCGCCGGAGCGGAAGTAGCCCGGATCGGCGGGGGTCAGGGTGGAGCACTCGTTCACCACGTCGAGGGTGAGGTAGCCGGTGGCCAGGTTGGCGCCCGCTTCGCCGCTGCCGCCGCAGAGCCCGGAGAGCGGCGAGGCGTGGCCGGTATGCCAGGCCCGCAGATGGGCCACCAGGGCATCGTCCAGCTGGCCGTAGACAGGCCCTTCGCCCACCGTGGAGCCGTTGTTGCAGCCCGGGAAGCCGTCGTTCGCCGCGGACAGCTCGCCGCGATGGCTGACCGCCGCCCCGGTCGAAGGCACTCGCCCGGCGAAGACGTCGCGCAGGTTGAGGGTCTGAACATCGTAGCCGCTGAGGTAGAGGTCGAAGGTCAGGCTGGGCACCGCCCAATCCGTCCACAGGGTGGCCTGGACCAGCTGGGGGCTCGGCAGCGAGTTGGTGATCCCCACCAACGTGGTGCGGCCGGCGGCCGAACCGAGATCGACCTCGAAGTAGGGGATCAACAGGGTAGCGGCGGGGAGGATGCCCTGGCGGCATGGCGCGGGATCCGCCGCCACCGGCACCACGATCTCGGTCTGCACCAGGTCGGAGTTGTTGGTGAGGTCCGGATCGGGAGTGAGCGAGGCGGCTTGCAGGTGGCTGACCAAGCTGTGCCGTTGGTTGGGCCGCCCCTGAACCGTCACCCGCGCTTCGGCTCCCGCTGGCAAGGTACCGAGATCGCAGCTCACGGCTGTCTGCACCGTGCAACTGCCGCGGGTGGTGGAGACTGCCGTGACCTCGAAGCCGTTCGGCAGGGTCTGGATCAGCGCCGCGCTCTCCGCCGGGTCCGGCCCGGCGTTGGTCACTCGAGCCTCGTAACTCAAGGTTCCGTTCTCCGTCACCGGATCCGGCGAGTCCTGGCAGGCCAGCACCAGGTCGGCGCGGGAGGCGCCCCCACCCTCTTCGGTGACCGTCGTCTCCGCGCTGGCCTGGTTGTTGGCCGGGTTGGGGTCCGCGAGCTCGCTCGCCACCGAGGCCGTGTTGAGCAGCGTGCCGGTGGCGCCAGCTTCGACCAGAATCGTGATGGTGCTGCTCGCGCCGGAAGCCATCGCTCCCAGGTGGCAAGTGACGGTGCTCGAGCCGGTGCAGCTTCCTTGGCTGGGCGTGGCGCTCAGCAAGCCCACATCGGCCGGCAGCTGGTCCGTGACAGTCACCGAGCTCGCGTTGTTCGGGCCCTGGTTCCTCACCGTGAGCTGATAGCTGAGCTGGGCGCCGGAGAACACCGGATCTGGATCGTCGACCATCGTCAGGCCGAGGTCCGTCTGCGCCTGCACGGGCGCGCAGCTGAGGCTCGCCTGGGCGTGGCCCACCACCACCTCCCCGGAGAGCAAGCCCAGCCCGCTCACCAGGGCGTTGGTGAGGGTTATGTGGATGGCTTGGACCGTGAGCGAGCGCGAGTGGGTGCCGTCGCCGCCCAGGGTCTGCTCGTTGAGCACAACCCGGACCCCGCCGGTGTTGAGCAACAGTGTGTTCGGAGCCGGGTGAGGGGGCAACGAGAGACCGGCTCCCAGGAGCCCTCCCACCGAGCCGTTGGTGAAGGTGGTCGAACCGGTGGCGGTCAGAGCCGAGCCGCACGGGCCGTCGACCGTCGCCTGGGCGTCCACCACCTGGGCAGCGAGCACCAGCAGCGGGGCCGAGCCGGCAAGGCGGATGGCCAGGTCGTCGACGATCGCTCGCCCCGCCGCCCCCTGGGGCACCGAGGTGGTGCCATCGGCTGTCACGGTCAGCAGGCCGGTGGTCAGGATATTGCCGGCGAGGGAGAGGCTCACCTCGACACTGGCCTGACTGTCGGCGGCGTGGTACACCGGAGGCGCCTGGCCGCCGGCCGTGGGCAGCGGGCCGCTCACCGCCGACGCCGGAGGGCCAAGAACCGGCACCAGAGTCACCGACACGGACTCGCCGTAGGACGAGCTGCTACTGGCCAGCACCTGGCCCGACGTGACGCTGGCGGCTGCCAGCTGCCACCCCGCCGTGAGCGAGACTGCCCAGGCGAGCACCCGCCACGCCCGCCCGCCGGGCCTCGCCGCTGGCGTCGGTTCCAACGATAACCTGCCCTCTCCTCGCGTTCTGAACTCACCGTTCTCGCACATCTTGGCCTCCTCAGCCCTCGAGCGCCAGCGTTCCTGTCCGGGCCTTCACCCTTCCCGGCCGTTGCCGGCCGCCGGAGATCCGCTCGATCTCCAGAAGTTGCAGATGTCCCCATGACCATCGGGAGAGATGACAACCTTTATCAAAGTCAGTAAGCTGATAAGCTATTGACATTCTATGAATGTTAACAGCTGCAGGAGATTGACTCAAGGCGGAGGAAGATCTCGAGCGCGCGCCCTGGGGTGGGATCGCGTAGCCCGCGGTCCGAGCCTCACCGGCCCGAGCGAACCGCGAGGGGCTCAGGTCGATGGGCTCAGAAGAGCTTCAGGGCGAAGGGGGGATCAGTGGGTCGCCGAGCCGACGACCGGCGCGCCCGCGGAGCGAGCGGCTTCCACCAGGTTGAAAGCCTCGCGACGCTGGCGGGCGCGGGCGAGGTCCTCCTCCGGGAAGCGCGGCCGGTAGCCCAGCTGGCTCTCGTCGAAGGTGAAAGGCTTCATCAGATCCGCTTTGCCCACGATCGACTGGGCGCGGCTGAAGTAGGCCATGTCGTAGTTGTTGCTCATGATGATGGCCTCTTCCGGGCAGGCGTCCACACAGAAGCCGCAGAAGACGCAGCGCAGCATGTCGATCTCGTAAACCAGCGGGAACTTCTCGATGTTGACGTCCGGATGCTCGCCGGCCTCGATGCGGATGCACTCGGCCGGGCAGTTCTGGGAGCACAGGAAGCAGGCCACGCAGCGCACCGAGCCGTCCGGGCGGGTGGTCAGGATGTGGTGGCCGCGGAAGCGGTGCGAGTAGTTGCGGCGCTCCTCCGGGTACTCGATGGTGTACTCCGGCCCCTTGAACAGGTTGCGCAGGAAGTGCCGCAGGGTCACCATCATGCCGCCCAGAATTGGCAGATAGAGCCGCTCGCCCAGGCTCATCTTGTAGGGCCGAGTGGTGGTGGCGTAGGAGCTCGAGGAAGCCTGGGGCTCGGTCATCGTTCCAGCTCTCCGGCGATCACGTTCAACCCTCCGAGCGAGACGATCGAGTCCGAGAGGGTACCGCCCTGGATCAGGTCGGTGAAGGAAGAGAAGATCGGGAAGCACGGTGGCCGGCACTTCAGCCGGTAGGGCTTCGCCGAGCCGTCGCTCACGGCGTAGAACCCGAGCTCGCCGTTGGCGGCTTCCACCATCGAGTACACCTCGCCCGCCGGCACCTGGATGCCGTCCATGATCAGCTTGAAGTGGTAGATCATGGCTTCCATCTGGTTGTAGCAGGCTTCCTTGGGCGGCAGGGCCACGTGCGGGTCGTCGACGATGTGGGGACCTTCCGGCATGCCGCGGTCGAGCAGCTGGCGGATGATCGAGAGCGACTGGCGGATCTCGTCCATCCGCACCCGGTAGCGATCGAAGACGTCCCCGCCCTGGTAGGTCGGCACATCGAAGTCCACGGTGTCGTAGAGGTCGTACGGATAGGCCTTGCGCACGTCGTAGGCCACGCCGCTCGCCCGCAGGCAGGGGCCGGTGTAGCCCCAGTTCACGGCGTCGGCGGCGCTGATCGAGGAAGACGGGTACTACAGTTTCCCCTACGCGATCGCGCGCTACACCCAGGCGTCGGGCGAGGCTTACGGCCGAGGGCCGGCGCAGTGGGTGCTGCCGTCGATCAAGATCCTGAACGAGCAGAAGAAGACCGTTCTCAAGCAAGGGCATCGGATCGTCGATCCTGTCCTGCTGGCGCACGACGACGGCAACCTCGGTTCCTTCAGCCTGAAAGCCGGGGCGCTCAACCCCGGTGGCATCAGCAAGGACGGCAAGCGATTGATCGACGTGCTGCCGACCGGGAACATTGCGGTCGGCGACAAGATGATGGACATGGAGAAATCCATCATTAACGACGCCTTCCTTATCACCTTGTTCCAAATTCTTATTGATACGCCGCAGATGACGGCGACCGAGGTACTGGAGCGGGCGAAGGAGAAGGGTATGCTGCTCGCGCCCACGGCCGGGCGCTTGCAGGCGGAATGGCTCGGGCCGATGATCGAGCGCGAGATCGATTTGCTTTCTCGGCAAGGTCTTCTGCCAGACATGCCGCCGATCCTGCGCGATGCGGAAGTGGAGTATCGGATCGAGTACGACAACGCGCTTTCGCGGATGGCGAAGGCCGAGCGGGCGGCGGGCTTCATGCGGGCTCTCAGCCAGGCCGGCGAGTACGCCAAGATGACCGGCGACCTGGAGCCGCTGGACTGGTTCGACTTCGACACCTCGACGCCGGAGATACTGGACATCTTCGGGGCGCCGGCGCGGTGGGTGCGGAGCGAGGAAGACGTGCTGGCCCGGCGCGAGGGGCGCGCCCAGGCCGCGCAACAACAGCAGATGGTTGACGCCGCGCCGTCCATGGCCGCGATGGCGAAAGCCGTACCGAAAGGGATGCCTGCCTGAGTGCATTGCTAGACCGGCTCCGCGCCCTGCTTGGGGAGCGGCGCCATGCCTACCGACAGACGTTCAAAGGACCGCTCGGCGAGGCCGTTCTTAAAGACCTGGCGCGGTTTTGCCGCGCGCATGAATCCACCTTTCACGACAACGAGCGCGTGCAGAGCAAGCTGGACGGCCGGCGTGAGGTGTGGCTGCGCATCGCGCACCATCTAAACCTCGCGCCCGGAGAACTGTGGCGACTCTACCACGGGGCTGGAGAGGATTGATGTACCGCGACAAGAAACAGATTCTCAGCACGGAAGTTCACAACTTCGCGCTCAACCACGCGGCTCTCGGCGACATGCTGACCTCGTTGCCGGCGATTGCCTTCGCGCGTAAGTTCTACGTGCCGCAACTGAAGATGCGGGTGTGGGTGCCGCCGTGGCAGATGGACTTGGTGGCGCACTTGCTGAAGCCCTACGGTGAGTTCGAGATCAGGAACTTCCTGGAGTTCCCGGCGAAGCACGAGGACCGCAAGAAGGCAGACCTCGGGCCGGTCTCTTACAACGCCGCCATCTTCGACCAGCACACGCGCTGCCGTGTCCACATGGTCGACTACGCTTTCAACTTTCTCATTAACGCCAGGCCCGAGAACATGGAGCAGCGGAGCTACGTCACCGCCGCGCCTCTCGGCGAGCGGACGCTGTGGCGGACGAAGTACGTTGTCTTCCCGGTCGGTGCCACGTCGGACAACAAGCTGTTCAAGGCGTCGGTCATGGGGCCGATCATGCAATGGTGCCTCGATAACGACTACACTCCAGTAATCGTTGGTACGAAGACCAGCCATACCCATACGCAGATCGACGGCGAGCTGACGCCAGTCGTCTT
This sequence comes from uncultured Acidobacteriota bacterium, assembly GCA_937867335.1. Taxonomy (GTDB): domain Bacteria; phylum Acidobacteriota; class Thermoanaerobaculia; order Multivoradales; family SZUA-115; genus JAXLQX01. Next base: position 2,186 of record CALMKX010000390.1, on the reverse strand, counting down.
GCGCGACCAGACGGCGCTGCTACCGAAAGACGTTTTCGATTGCTGCATCGACATGCGCGAGAAGACCACGCTGCTCGAACTCCGCGATCTGCTCGGCCACGCGAACGCGGTCGTCGGGGTCGATGGTGGGACGCTGCATCTCGCCGGCACGACGGACGTGCCGATCGTGTTCGCGTCCGGGACGACGCTGCCGAAGCATCGCTACATCGCCCGGCACGGCAGCCACAACTACCGCGTTCGCTACGTCGGCCCGCGCGACCTGGAGTGCTACGGCTGCCAGTCGAATTGGCCGCTGACGACGCTCCACTTCACGCGCTGCGCTTACGGCGATAACGCTTGCATGGACCTTTTGCACCCTGACGATTTCATCAACGGGCTGAAAGAACTCGGTCTGTAACCAAGGAGCCTAGTATGACTGATGAAAGCCCGGCGCCCGCGCCGACAAGCAACCCCGCGCCTACCGCCACGCCTGCGCCAGCGCCGACAAGCAACCCTGCACCGCCTCCGGCGTGGCACGGTTTGCCGGACACCGATCCGGCCACGCTCGCCTATGTGGCGAACAAGGGCTGGAAAAGTCCGGCCGATGTTATTCAATCCTATCAAGGCGCTGAGAGGCTGATCGGCCGCGATCCGAGTTCCCTGCTCACCATCCCAAAAGCGGACGACCCGGCGGCCTTGCGCGGCGTGCTGTCCAAGCTCGGGCTGCCCGAGACGCCGGACAAATACGAGTTCGCGAAGCCGCCTGAAGGCATCACGCAGGATGAAAACTACGTCGCGTTCGCCCGCGGCGCCTTTCACGATATCGGCCTTCTGCCGGCCCAGGCGACGCGGCTGACCGATCTGCACAATCAGTACGTGGCGAACGTCCTCCAGAAGCAGGCGGCCGACTACAACCTTTCCGTCGAAGCCGACAAGAAGGCCCTGTTGACGGAATGGGGCGGCGGACACGAGCGCATGATGAACGCCGCGAAGACGGCGGCGAAGGCGCTTGGCTTCGACGAGAAAACAATCGATGCAATCGAGCGCGAGCGTGGCTATGCCGGGACGTGGAAATTCTTCGCCGAACTTGGCAAGAAGCTGGGCGAGCCCGGCTTCGTCGATAGCAAAGCCGGCTCCAGTTTCAGTAATGCGACCTTGACGCCGGACGAAGCCCGGATTCAGTGGCAGCAGCTCCAGAACGACCCGGTATGGAAGAAGGAGGCGTCTGACCGGACACATCCGAACCATGAGGCTGCCGCCAAGAAGCAGAGGGCGCTTTTCGCCATCATGTACCCGGACAGCAAGTGATGGACGCCCGCGAGATACGGTTGCGCTGCATCGAAGCGGCGGCGCGTAACCCGGACCCAAGACACCCCGACGGCTTCGCCGCCGAGTGCGCCACCCGCTGGATCGCGACCCGGAACTCGGCTTCGTTCGCGATGTCACCGCCTGTGTTCGTGTTCCGGTCGAAGCGAGGGAAGTTCGAGCTGCTCACCTCCAGCCGGACGCGGTGACCCGCCTGACGGGCCGGGGCGTCGTCTACGCGGGGACCCCGATGCCGGGCCCCGTGTACGCCCCCGCCGGGGTGCTCACGGTGGATGCCCCGGGTTGGCGGATGCACGGGTCGGCGTTTCCGCCGATCAAATGGTCAGAAGAAATTGCGGTTGGTTTTGCTGAGGTAAAACGGACGTACGAGTAGATGAAAGTAACGCTTAGGGTCTCTGCGGGACCACATTTTGGTCGCACCTTCAGTTTTGACCAACACGACACTTTCCTGATCGGACGCGCCGAAACGGCCCAACTCTGCCTGCCGGAAGACCGATTTTTCTCGCGCCATCATTGCATTTTAGAGATCGCTCCGCCCCAGTGTTTCCTGCGCGACCTGGGTTCGACCAACGGCACACTACTTAACGAACAGCCGGTTCAAAAGCGCATTTTGCTCACTTCCGGTGACAAAATAAAAATTGGCGAGACGGATATTACTTTCCGTCTCCTCAATGACAATAAATAATCCGCGCGAGGGGTATCTTAGTAATGGGGCGCGCCAATAGGCGAGTCACACCTTGAGTTCAGTTGGCAATTAGGAAAGCGAAGCCCAGATATGCAGGCAAAAGGGGCAGGTCCCGTAAACCGCGTTGAACTTGAATCACAAGTTCTTTGCGCCGCTTTGCGACAAAGCTGGAACCTGAAAGACAAGATAGGCTCAT
>CALMKX010000389.1 GCA_937867335.1 uncultured Acidobacteriota bacterium | reverse complement strand
GCGGCTCAGCCGGCCCTCCTCCGCGGCGTCGATGCGGGCGCGCAGGCGGGCGAGCTGGCCCGGATGGGGAGAAGGGGCGGCGAGAGCCGAAGCGCGCAACGCCTGCGCCAGGTCGCGGCTGGCTTCCACTTCGGCCCGGCACTCGGCGCATTCGGCCAAGTGGCTCTCCACCCAGGCGATCTCGGTGTCGTCGAGAGTCTGGTTCACGTACCAGGGCAATAGCAGCTCGATCTCGCCGTGGTCGGCCGCCACGGCTTCCGGCCTCGAGACAGGCGTATCAGGATCTCGGGGTCGATGGCTCATCCCGTGGACTCCCTCTCGGCAAGACCCAAGCCGTCGAGCAGCTGGCGGAGTCGACGGCGGGCATGGAACATCCGCGTTTTCACCGTATTGACCGGACAACCCACGATGTCCGAGATCTCGCGGTAGGAGCAACCCTCGTAGAAGGTGAGCTCTACCACCGCGCGATGCTCGGGCGTGAGGCTGGCGAGGGCCCGGCCGAGCTGGCGGGCTTTCTCCCGCTCGAGCGCCCGACTCTCGGGCCCGGCTGCGGGCTCCTCCTCGACTTCCAACGCTCCCGAGAGGTCGCGCGGCGCCTGGGCCGGCAGGCGCGAGAGCGCTTTCAAGCCCTTGCGGTAGGCGATGCCGAGAATCCAGCTCGAGGGCTGGGAGCGGCCGTCGAATCGGGCAGCGCTCTGCCAGATCACGAAGAAGACATCGTTGACCGCCTCCTCCACCAGATCGGCCCGGCGCGTCAGGCGCAGGAGGTAGGAGAAGAGCCGGCCGTAGTAGCGCTGATAGAGGGCTTCGAAGGCGCGACCATCCCGTGCTGCCACGCGCGTGAGCAGGGTGCGATCGTCGAGGGCGGCCAGAGGCTTGATCACAGGGCCGAGGGAATCAGTCTGTCCTGGTCGGGCGACCTCTGGAGCGACGCCGGGTGTGGAGAGACCGCCCTCCCAGGACAACCCGTAAGTTCCTCTCCATCGCCAAGAGGTTCAAACCGCCTCGCTCCAGAACCGAAACCGCCTTTCGAGGGATCTACCTTACTGCATTCGCGGCCTGGAGCTCGCGGGCGGCGCCGGGAAGGAGAGTCTTCATGATCAGCATTCGCTCTACGTTGACGGCAGGGCTGCTTCTCGCGGTGCTCGCTTGTGGCGGAGGCGGAGGGGGCGGCGGCAGTCCCACCGAGCCGCCGCCATCTCCCCAGCCTCAGGCGCAGACCGTGATCATCGACATCAACGACAACAGCTACACTCCGAAGAGCGTGGTGGTCAACGCTGGCGATACCGTGCGCTGGGTCTTGCGTTCCTCGACCCCCACGCACACCATCACCGAGCTCAACGGCGCGTTCGACAGCGGCTTCGTGTTGAGAAATCAGGGCGACCAATACGAGCGCACTTTCACCGCCGCGGAGTCTGGCCAGACCTTCAACTACAGCTGCAAGACGCACTCGTCCTGCTGCCTGATGCGGGGCTCGATCCGCGTGGGCCAGAGTGCGCCGCCGCCGACGCCGGGTTACGAATAGGGGATGCGATGACCTCTGCCTCGCGCTTGTGCCTTGTCGTTTTTTCGCTCGGGATGTTTGCCGCCGCACCGGCCCTGTGGGCTCAGCCTGTTCTGCGCCTCGAGGAGGACCTCGACTTCGACCGCCCCGAGGCCTGGGCCCTCAAGTACTTCTCCGCCGTGACTCAGCTCACCGGCCTCGGAGTCCCCGAGCGGCTGCCGGCCGGCGCCTGGGTGATCGGCCTCGAAGGCGGCTCGCTGCCCCACCTCTCGGCCCGGGAACGAACCGTGGGCTTCTACGGCACCAAGACCGAGGACCTGAACAAGACCCCCGCCTTCGGCCGGCCGCGCGTGACGGTCGGCCTGCCGGCGGCCCTCTCGCTCACACTGGCCTACGCACCGCCCCTCGAGATCGGCGGGGCGCGGCCGAGCCTCCTCTCCCTGGCGCTGGCTCGCCCGCTCTACGAGGCCGAGAGCTGGCGCCTGGGGGCGCGGCTCTATGGGCAGATCGGCAAGGTGAAGGGGGACTTCACCTGCCCGGAGGACGAAGCCCGGGCCGGCCGCGACCCCGTCGCCAACCCGTACCTTTGCGAGCGCAAGTCGCGAGACGAGGCCACCCTGCGCTACTGGGGCTTCGAGCTGGGGGCGGCCTGGACCCTGGGCAAGGCCGAGCCCTACTTCGCGGCCGCCATCAACCGGCTGGACCCCGAGTTCCAGGTGAACGCCCAGTACAACGGCCTGCTGGACCGCACCCACCAGACCACCCAGGGCAACACCTGGTCCATCCAGGCCGGCGTGGGCTACCAGGCCCGCGAGAAGCTCCAGCTCACCGCGGAGCTCTTCTACGCCCCCCTCACCCTGGTGCGCACCCAGGGCGGCACGAAAGAGCATCAGGATCTGCTCAATCTGCGGCTGATGGCGGCTTATCGGGTGCGGTGAGGCGGGGCGCGCACTTTCCCCCCTACTTCGACGTCAGCACCTCCACGCCGTCCCAGGCATCGGGCGGCGGGGTTTCGCGGTAGTGGCGGCAGCGCTCGAGGAGGTGGCGGGCGGGGCCGTCGCCGGGAAAGGCCTCGAGCAGGGAGAGCAGCTGCTCCTCGGCGGCCTCGAAGCGGCGGGCTCGGTAGCTCGCCAGCGCCTCGGCGAAGCGTGCCACTAGCTGCTGTTCGCCGGGGCTTCCCGGCTGCGGCGCGAGCAGCTCGAAGATCGCCACCGGCTTCGCCTTGCCCTTCACTCGCACGCGGTCCACCTCGCGGCAGAGAAAGGCCCCGGAAACGGCCACCGCGGTGGCTTCGGCCAGCAGCACCACCGTGCCGTAGGGCTTGTTCAGGCCCTCGATCCGCGAGCCCAGGTTCACGTTGTCGCCCAGCACGGTGTAGTCGAACACCTCCTCCGAGCCCATGTTGCCCACCGCCATCTCGCCGCTCGCGAGGCCAATGCCGATGCCGATCCGCCGCCCCTCCGGCAGCTCGCCGGCCGCGGCCCACGCGGCGTTGATGCGCGCGAGTTCGGCGCGCATGGCGAGAGCCGCCCGGCAGGCGCGCAGGGCGTGATCCGCCTGGGCCACCGGCGCGCCGAAGAAGGCCATCAAGGCGTCTCCCATGTACTTGTCGAGCGTGCCGCCTTCGGCCAGCACCAGCCGCGTCATGGGCGTGAAGAACTGGTTCAGCAGGCGTGCCACGCGCTCCGGCTCGAGGCCTTCGGCCAGGTCGGTGAAGCCGCGGATGTCCGAGAACAGCACCGTGAGCTCCCGCCGCTCGCCGCCCAGCCGGGCCCGTTCCGGATGCTCCTCGAGCTCGCGTACGATCTGCGGCGCCAGGTAGTGCTCGAAGTTGCGCCGCAGCTGGCGCGCCCGGCGATCCACGAAGCCGATCTGGTAGCAGAGCGTGGCCACCAGGGAGCCAAGCCCGGCGGCGAGCGGGGCCGCCACCTGGAGGTGCCAGCCGGCGGCCCGGAACGCCCCGTAGCAGGCCGGCAGCCACAGCGCTACCAGGCCCACCGCCAGAAGCGACCCCAGCAGATACGGCCGTAGCCGAGCCACCACCAGGGACACCAGGGGCCCGAGGGCGAGAAGTGCCAGGAGCGAGACCAGGCCCTGTGTTTCGGTGTCGTGGATGAAGCGGCCGGTGAGCAGGTTGTCCGCCACGTGGGCGTGGACCTCCACACCCGGGATCTCGGTGCCGAAGGGTGTGGTCTGGAGGTCGCCGATGCCGGCCTCGGCGGCGCCCACGAAGACCAGCTTGCCGGCGAGCGCCCGGGGTGCCACCCGCCCCTCGAGGAGATCGGCGATCGCCACCCGCTGCCAGGCTTCCGGCGCTTTCGGGCCGCGGTAGTTGATCCACAGATTGCCGCGATCGTCCGCCTCCACTTCCCGGCCGCCCAGCTCCAGCCGCGGCCGCCGGGCGGAGGTAGCGGAAAGGGCGAGGGGCTGGCCTTCGAACTGGGCCACCGCCGCAAGCGCCAGCGCCGGGTAGTAGAAGCCGCCGCAGGCCGCCACCAGCGGGTAGGTGCGCCGCCGGCCGGAGGCGGCCCGGCCGGTGTTGAGGAAGCCCTGGGCGGCAGTGGCCCGGGAGATCGCCTCGAGGCTCGGCTCCACCGCGTGGCGCCGGCTCTCCTCGAGGCCCGGGAAACCGCCCGGCGGCTCGATCACTTGGGATAGAGCGAAGGGCTCGAGGTCGGCACCGCCCCGGCACTCGCCGGGCTCCGTCGTGCTGCGGAAGAAGTAGCCCAGCACCACGTTGCCGGACTCCGCGATGGCCCGCGCCAGGGCTTCGTCCTCGAACCGGAGGTCCACCACCGCGTCGGCCCGCGAAGGCTCCGAAAACACCATGTCGAGGGCGATCACCCGGGCCCCGGCACGGTTCAGCGCGGCGATCAGCTCCGCCACCCGGCTCCGCGACCAGGGCCAACGCCCGTAGGCGTCGATGGCCGCCTCATCGATCTCGACCAAGGCGATCCGCGAGTCCCCCGCCTGGCTCCCCCGCGCCGCCATCATGCGGTCCACGAGAAGCGGCTCGAGGCCGGAGAACAGCCGCCAGGCCTCGGCCCCACCGGCCAAGAGCGAGGCTAGAAGGCCCAGGGCAAAGGGCAGCAGACGAGAGGGGCGGGGGCGTTCAGGCATGCGGGTTGCTCTGCGGGAGTTCTCGCTCCGAAGTGTAGCAAGCTGCGTTCGAAGACTTGGCCCTGCGGCGCAAATGCGGCATAATGAGCTGTGCCGATCCAGTGACCCTGGCCAGCTGACCGAAGTCCGGTGTCCTTCTAGCGGAGGCTGCGTTAGAGTCGAACCGTGGGTGGCGACGACTTCTTGGCTTCTGGAACGGAGACTTGATCGTGCTTGTTTACCTGCGCACCGACCTCTTCTCCTCGCCAGCACAGACCCTGGTCAACGCTGTCAACGTCGAAGGCGTGATGGGTAAGGGAATCGCCAAGACGTTCAAGGAGCGCTACCCGGAGATGTTCAGGGAATATCGGCTGCGCTGCCAGGCCGGTGAGCTCCAGATCGGCAAGTTGATGCTGTGGCGAGGTCCCGATAAGTGGGTGCTCAATTTCCCCACCAAGACGACGTGGCGGCAACCCTCTCGGCTCGAGTACGTGGAGCAGGGTCTGAAGCGCTTCGCGGAGGTTTACGACAAGCTAGGCATCACTTCCATCTCCTTCCCACCGCTCGGTTGTGGCAATGGAAACCTGGAGTGGGAAGTTGTAAAGCCGCTGATGGAATTGCATCTCAAGAAGGTCCAGGTACCTGTCTACATACACGACCGGCAGGTTCCGCCGGACTTTGTGCCGGAGCACTTGGAGACTGAGCCAGCCCAACGCCCGAGTTCTCTGACTCAGTTCCTGGAAGACGTGCGAGGAACGGCGGAGCGACGGCAAGCCTTCCGAACTCTTTCTGGAAGCGGCTACTTCGAAGCGAAACCGACCAGCCTCGGTGGACTTCGAATCGTTACTGAGGCCAGGAGCGAGAGCATTCCTGAAGAGGAGCTGGCTTCGGCGTGGTCCGCCCTGCAATCTGGCTTGCTGACTCCTGATCTCTACAGCGATCATCGATCTCGGCGCTACAAGAGCTATCTCTTCGCTGTTCTGGCTACGCTCCCCTACGTGCTACAAGCGGAAGTGCAGCACGTTCATGGCAAACACACGGCACCTAGCTATGCCTTGCTGCTTCGACCGTCGACAGGCCAAGCTGCCCATGCGGAGACTGCCGGAGACCAGTTGGCGCTATGGGGGTGAGTGCGGAGCTTGCTCGGCAGCACGTCGAGACTTGGTCCAGGACGCTGCGCCCCTATCGCAAGCTGGCCAGTTGGCCCAAGTACCTCTTCCACACGGCACATGTGACCACAGCGGTCCGGATTCTCGGTAGTGGCATGTTGAAGAGTCGGAGCCTCCTCGAAGAAGTGGAGCACGACGTAGCGAATCAGGGAGCACTTTGGAACAACCCGGAAGCTCACAAATATGCCCGACTCTACTTCCGACCTCGAACGGGGTTCCATGTCCGAACTGAGGGGATCAAGCGCCGGGACAGCGCGTATCGCCAACAACATGAGATGTCGATTCCGATCATGCTGGCTTTCGACGCTGCCTCGGTGCTTTCGCTTCCGCAGACTGAGTTCTCGAAAACCAAATACTCCAAAGCTCAGGCGATCGGTTCCGACGACCGTTTCTTCAGGAGCATCGACTTCGAGAAGGTCTACCATGATGGGCATATCGTGAGCGAAAAGGCGCGCAAGGACATGAGCGATCACAGGATGGCGGAGGTACTTGTGCCTGGCCACCTTCCACTTGACCCTCACCTGAGGTGGGTTATCTGTAGAACTGCCTTAGAGCGACTGACACTCCTCTACCTGCTCGGGCCGACGGTAATCCCGTTCCAGAAGCGAGTCATGGTCGAAAGGATTCGACAATCTGCTTTCGTCCACTGTGATCTTTATCTCGAACGCCTCGCCTTTTCGAGAAGTGGGCTCACTCTAGAGTTTCATCAGCCGACTGGCAGACCTCTTGCGCACGGCAAGTACTACGTCCGGGTGGCTCAGGCTCTAGATGACCGGTTGGTCAGTGAGTGGGCTGGTTTCGCGCCTGCCACTCATCGCGTCCTCGTGCCTTTGCAGGCAGCGAGCTCCGAAGCCATCTGGACGATCGAACTCGAAGAGGAGCTGGCCTACGAGGGGCCGATCCCCTTCGAGCAGAGCGAGATCGTCTGAGCCACCTCACCCCGACCCCAACGCCTTGGCCAGCTCGGCGAGCTGGCTGGCGAAGCGGGTGCGATCAAACGCTTCGGGGTCGGTGAGGCTCTGGTAGAGCTGGTTCGGCATCTCGTCGATCCGCCGGCGCAGCAGGTCGCCGCCCTCGCGGGCGTACGCCTCGCGCAGCTGGCGGCCGTACTTCAGCTCGAGCACCTGCCAGCCGGCGGCCGCGAACTGGCCCTCCAGCTCGACCGCCTTGATGATCGGGACGACCCGGTCGAGGCTCTGGCGGTTCAGGTCGACGATCCAGAGGACGTTGCCGAGGTCGCGCGTCTGCGACTCGAGGATCGCCTCCCAGATGTTCCCCTCGTCGAGCTCGGCGTCGCCGAGCAGCGAGATGAAGCGCCCGCCCGTGCCGCTGCCGAAGTGGCTCTGCACGTAGCGGTCGGCGATCGCGCCGAACAGCGGCATCGCGGGGCCGATCCCGACGGAGCCCGTCGAGTAGTCGACCGGGAACGGGTCCTTCGTGCGGCTCGGGTAGGACTGCAGCCCCCCGAACTCGCGGAGCATCGTCAGGTACTTGGGGTCGAGGCGACCCATCAGGTACTCGATCGCGTGCAGCACGGGCGAGGCGTGCGGCTTGACCGAGACCCGGTCCTCCGCCTGCAGGTCCCACAGGTAGAGGGCGGTCATCAGCGAGACCATCGAGGCCGAGGAGGCCTGGTGGCCGCCGACCTTCAGCTCGTCCGCCTTGGGACGCTCGCGGTTGGCGTAGTCGACGATCCGGGTGGCGAGCCAGAGCACCCGCCGCTCGACCGCTTCGAGCTCCGCGAGGTCCGGAATGCCGTTCGCCTGGGCGAGGTGGGTGTCGACGGTCACGCAAGGAACGTAGCCCGAAGACCCAAGAGATGCCACTCAATCGGTCCTCCTGGGGCTAAACATCTCGGGAATCTTCGATTTTCGCCCTCTGGACTTAAGATTCTTCCGCTCTCAGGCTTACGATCGCCCTTGCCGGCACCGATCTCGTAAGTCGCCGACAGGAAACAGCGGCGATTCGCGCCGGTGTTGACACGGCGCCCGACATCGGCTTAGGCTCCGAGCGAGCGCTCGGTCGGGACCGGGCGGAGCCGAGGAAAGGAGCGCGAGATGGGCAAGGTCGCAATCGCCGGAGCCCGCGGGATCGTCGGGTCGGCCACGTGGCGCCCCTGCCCGATCGTCTCGTACGCGGGCGCCTCGAGCGACGCGGTCCCCATGCCGCGCCGCTTGAACCACATCGAGACGTGCTTCTCGTGGCCGCGGCCCGCGAACGAGCCGATGTCGAGGTAGTCCGACAGGCGCCGCAGTCCCGGATTGAACCCGTAGCCGCCCCAGATCTCGCTCGCGCCGACCGGGGGCACGCGGACCCTGACGCCGTTCACCGTCCGCAGCGGCGCCGTCGCGTGTTCGGCGTCGAAGTACGGGTTCTGCCCGAGACGGCGGCCGTTGACGAGCGAGATCGACGGGTCGCCCTCGAGGACCGCGCGCGACTCCTCGACGAAGCCGGCGCGGAAGAAGCGCCAGTCGTCCTCGCAGTGGAAGATGTACGGCGTCCCGACCGTCCGGTACGCGCGATCGATGCTCGCCATCTGCCCGAGGCGCGTCTCGTTCACGATGACGTCGACGTCGATGCCGAGGCCCGACACGGCGTCGCGGACCGACGCGTCGCCGGAGTCCTCGACCACGACGTAGCGCGCGATCGGCGCCGTGTTGAACGCGACGAACGTCCGCAGCGTCTCGGCCAGCAGGTCGAAGCGGCCGCAGCTCGTCAGCACGAACGTGATGTCGGTCGGCACGGGCGGTCATTCGGCGGGCGCGCGACCGATGATACGCTAGCGCCCGGACCCGATCCCATGGCGCTACGGCGACGCGATCGATCGGCGGCCGCCCGGCCGTGGCTCGCGCGCGAGGACCTCGCGTTCTCCGCGGAGTCCCTAAAGCCGATTTCAAAGGACCACATCCTCGCCCGGAAGCACTCCAATCTGAAGGGATTGCAGCAGATGGCCGCGCTCCACCATCTCGACGTGGTGAAGCTGGTTCTGGACAGCTTCGGCGGACGCGCCACGGCCGGTAACCGCACGGCCTCGGCCGCCACGCGTTCTTCGCCAAGCAGTTCCTCGCCACGCTCCACCCGGGCGACGACGCCGCCCCGGTGCGCAGCGACGGCAAGTACGTCGCCGAGAGCCTCCACGACTTCAACCTCACCGATCCGGACAACCGGCGCACCCTCAACAACAACCGCACCGTGTTCAAGCAGAGCCGCAAGCGCACGGCGCGCAACGCGCGCGCCCTGATCGCCGGGCGCAAGCGCGAGTGGGA
>CALMKX010000388.1 GCA_937867335.1 uncultured Acidobacteriota bacterium | reverse complement strand
GTAGTTGAGAACTGCGCTCGCCTGAGTCCCGAGAGAGCGGATGCCGATCTGTTCGGCTACTTCAGTGGAGAGCGAAGCGGCGACTCTGAGGTTTCACTGGGATTGATTCGTACTGCCGATGGCGGAACACTATTTCTCGATGAGATAGGAGAACTGCCACTTTCTGTTCAAGCGAAGCTTCTTCGAGTAGTAGAGGACGGCGTTGTGCATGCCCTCGGTGAGTCTCAAGGAACTCGGGTCGACGTTCGCTTCTGTTCTGCAACGAACAAAGACCTCGAGCGAGGAACAAAGAGTGGGTCGTTTCGCGAGGATCTCTACCACCGTTTGTGCAAAGTGAAGATCCGCGTACCGTCGCTGAGGGAGAGAGCGTCTGATATCCCCTTTCTGATCCACCACTTCGCCTTGAAGTGGTCTGAGCAGCAAGGGCGTCCACTTGAGGTACCTGAGAGCGTAGTGGCTACTCTTCAGGATCACGAGTGGCGCGGCAACGTCAGGCAGCTCGAGAGCGATCTCTACTGCGCCGCGGCGCGCTTGGAACCTGGAGAGTCTCGCCTCTCGCTTGCGTCTTTTCGACTCGAAGCGCGGAACAGGGACGATGATAGGCGCTCCGCGGCTGTCGAACTCTGGGTTCGAATGCGAAGCGAACCCGAGGAGCAGAGCCTGGCAGAACTGGCACGCAGACACGGAAAGCCAGTTGCCATCGCTGTTGCTGAGCTTGCAATACGAGAACTTGGCGATGTCAGGGTGGCATCTCTGTACTTCGGCATGAGCCACACCGAACTTCGCGACTGGCTCAGGCGAGAGCGCTCTGGATCCACCAGGAGCTGAATCGGATCCGGTCCTCAATCGGAGGAGGGTTTCGCAATGACTGCAGAATCGCCAGGAAAGGTAGGGACTCTGACTGCCGGGCGCAGGTACTGGCTCAGAGCCTTTCTTTTGATTGCTGTCTCCCTTCTAGTATTGTCGGCTAGCTGCGCTCTGGCGGTATTTCTTGCCTTTCCGGACTGGGCTTCCCGCGCCTCGTTTGGCGACATGTTCGGCGCTGTTAATGCCCTCCTTTCAAGTTTGGCACTCGCGGGCGTTGTGGTCACTGTCTTGTTGCAGAGCGAAGAGCTTGGACTTCAAAGACAGGTTCTTAGGGATTCGGCCCGCCTAAGTGCTCTAGCCATTCTGATACCGATACTGCGCAAGCGGGCTGGCGAGACGCCAGAGAAACTCAGAGCCTCGGCTGGCTACGAAGGCCTTATCGAACGGCTCGACAGCCTCGAAGACGAGCTAGATGCTCTTGCTTCGGGTGGCAGCAGCTAATTGGAGAGCGCAGAATGCGCCGAGGTTCCTGCAGCTCGGGATATGTGCGCCTGGAGCTAGCCTTTCTAGCAGTCGAGATGGTAAGAATGGCTGAGCGACCGATTCCATCCGGAGGTTGGTCGGAGTGGTTTCCTTGCAGCGTGGACGCCGGAGGGATTAGGCAAGGCAGCTGGTTCGCACCGGGCTCATGATCACGCAGCCGAGCCGATCCCAAATCCCTCCTTGATTGACTTTGTAGGTAGTGATTTTCAGCTCTCCTTGGTCTCTCTGATATCGTCCACCTCATTCAGGCGGAGGCTAGTGGCTCGTTCGTCACCTCGTACCCGAGGTCCTGCCGGTGTGAGGACCGCCACGGCCGTGCAGCGAGACACCTAGGCCGACCACTTGCAGCAGGTGAACGAGGCGACCCACACACTCCTAGCCAGGCGTGCCACCAAGCATGGCAAGTGTTCCTTCGCCGAGCTGTGTCTGGTCGAGAAGTTGCCCCAGAGCCTCCCCGACATTCTCGCCTTCGTCAATGACGTGCTCATGCCCCGCGACAGCTGGGCCCGACAGGCCGACGACCTTACGGCCGTGGGGGTGGTGTCGCGACAGTGGGTGGTAGAAAGGCCCGAGAGACCGCACTCCGCCTATCTGCTATCATCTTCGCGATGATGCGTCCACGGGACTGCTGTTATGCTGAGCCAGTGACTGTGTTCGAGGCTGGGAGCGGCTTCTGATGGCGGCGCTGACGGTCTACCAAGCTAAGTACCTCGCCTGGGAGCTGACGCGGAAGCTACCGCCGGAGGACGAGGGGCGGCTCGCGATGGCAGTAGCCGGGGCCCAGGTGGACCTCAACCCCCATCAGGTCGAGGCGGCTCTCTTCGCTTTCAGGTCGCCGTTCTCGAAGGGCGCGCTCTTGGCGGACGAGGTCGGCCTCGGCAAGACTATCGAGGCGGGCCTGGTGCTCTCGCAGCGCTGGGCCGAGCGGCGACGGCGCATCCTGGTGATCACGCCGGCGAACCTGCGCAAGCAGTGGCTCCAGGAGCTGACGGAGAAGTTCTTCCTCCCATGCCGAATCCTCGAGGCCAGGTCGTACAAGGAGCTCGTCCGGCAGGGTATTCCCCACCCTTTCGAGGCGGACGATATCGTCATTTGCTCCTACCAATTTGCGCGCAGCAAGGGTGAGGACATCCACCGGATTCCCTGGGATTTGGTGGTGATCGACGAGGCCCACCGGCTCCGCAACGTCTACAAGCCATCGAACGTGATCGCCAACGCTCTCAAGGAGACCCTGGGCGACCGGCCCAAGCTCCTCCTCACCGCGACACCGCTCCAGAACTCACTGCTCGAGCTCTATGGGCTGGTGAGCTTCGTCGACGATCACGTGTTCGGAGACCTGAAGAGCTTCCGTGAGCAGTTCGCCAACCTCAACCAGGCCGATGTCTTCGACACGCTCAAGGCTCGCCTTCGGCCCGTCTGCCACCGCACGCTCCGCCGGCAGGTGACGGCCTACGTCCGCTACACACGGCGCCAGCCCCTGCTCGAAGACTTCACGCCTGAAGTGGACGAAGAGCGCCTCTACGCTCTGGTCTCCGAGTACCTGCAACGGGACAACCTGCAAGCACTTCCACCCAGCCAGCGTTCCCTCATGACGCTCGTGCTGCGCAAGCTTCTCGCATCGTCAACATTCGCGATCGCCGGGGCGCTTACCAGCCTGCGAGATCGCCTCCGCGCGAAGCTCCAAGCGCAGGAGCCAGAGCTCTCGCTCGAGGACGAGCTGGATGAGGACTACGAGACTCTCGACGAGGTGGCCGAGGAGTGGCCGGCCGACACCAACGGCGGCACCTCCTCGGCCGGAGAGCGGCAAGCGCTCGAACGGGAAGTGGCGGATCTTGGGAGCTACATCGACCTCGCCACCTCGATTCGCCAGAACGGCAAGGGTGTAGCGCTACTCAAGGCCTTGCGGGTGGCCTTCGAGAAGGCCCGTGAATTGGGGGCGGCACAGAAGGCCATCATCTTCACGGAATCCCGTCGCACCCAGACCTACCTGCTCGATCTGCTCAGCCGGAGCGAGTTCGCGGACGGGATTTTGCTGTTCAACGGCTCCAATACTGATGCCGGCTCCCGGGCGATCTACCAGGAGTGGTTGGGTCGCAACGCCGACACGGACAGCGTGACCGGCTCGCGCACTGCGGACATGCGCTCGGCCTTGGTCGACTACTTCCGTGACCAGGGGCGGATCATGATCGCTACCGAGGCAGGAGCCGAGGGAATCAACCTCCAGTTCTGCTCGCTGGTGGTGAACTACGACCTGCCCTGGAACCCACAGCGCATCGAGCAGCGCATTGGCCGCTGCCACCGCTACGGCCAGCAGCATGATGTGGTTGTAGTCAACTTCCTCAACCGCAAGAACGCCGCGGATCAGCGGGTCTACCAGCTGCTGGCCGAGAAGTTCCAGCTGTTCGAGGGGGTGTTCGGGGTGAGCGACGAGGTCTTGGGCGCGATCGAGTCCGGCGTGGACTTCGAGAAGCGGGTGGCGGACATCTATCAGCGATGCCGCCGGACGGAAGAGATCGAAGCGGCCTTCGACCGGCTCCAGCAGCAGCTGAGTGCCGAGATCGATCTAGCAATGACGAGGACCCGCCAACAGCTGCTGGAGCACTTCGACCAGGACGTGGTCGAGAGGCTGCGCGGCCGGGATCAGACTTCACGCGCAGCGCTGAACCGGTTCGAGCGACGCCTGATGGACCTCACCCGGTTCGAGCTGGGCCACCATGCAGATTTCGAGACGGAGTCGTCGTTCCGTCTGCTCTCGAACCCGTTTCCGGAGCTGAACGATCAGATGCCCCTGGGCCTCTACGCGCTGGCCCGACGGTCCGGGCATGTACACACCTATCGACCGGGTCACCCTTTGGCGGAGGCTGTCGTCTACTGTGCCCGGGAGCGGGACCTCCAACCCGCCAGACTCCGCTTCCACTACGACGGCTTCGAAGGAAAGGTCAGTGTGCTCGAGCCACTTCGCGGGCAATCGGGCTGGCTGAGGGTCTCGCTCTGCCGGGTGGAATCCCTCCAGCAGGTCGAGGAGCATCTTGTCTTCGCTGCCCAGACGGAGAACGGCAGCGCCCTGGATGGGGAGACGGCGGAGAAACTGCTGATCCCGCCTGGAGAGATAGTCGGCTCGCCTGTAGAGGGCGCCTTGGAGGTGGCGAGGGTGGCCCTCGCCAGCCTGACCGACGCCGAGCAACAGAGGATCGAGCGCCGGATCTCGGAGAGGAATGCGCACTATCTCGAGGCGGAAGCCGAGAAGCTCGATGCCTGGGCCGACGACCTGAAGGTGAGCCTAGAGGGCGAGATCAAGGATCTGGACCGCCAGATAAAGGAGGCCCGCCGGGCGGCCACGGCGGCCCTGACGCTCGAGGAGAAGCTGGCTTGCCAGCGCCAGGTGAGGAATCTGGAGCTGCAGCGGAACGAGAAGAGGAAGTCACTCTTCTCGGCCCAGGACGATATCGACCGCCAGCGTGGAGTGCTGATCGAGAGGCTCGAGGAGCTGGTGGAGCGACAGGCCTCGCGCCGTGTGCTGTTTGAGGTTCAATGGACTCTGACCTGAGGTGGCGCATGGAGACTCCGTCGGAAAGGCTTGCCGAGTTGATCCTAGAACGACTGGTCGAGCAGGGGTTGGTCCTGCCGCGGAACACGAAGCGGCTCCTGGCGAGGCTGGCGAAAGGCGAGATGAACGCACAGGACTGGCGGCTCGAGCTCGAGAAGGCCACAAAACATGAGGAAGAGTCATGAGTGCGGCCAAGCTGGAGGTCTTACGCATTGAGTCTCTTCGAGGTTCGACCCGCCCGTTCGAGCTTCGCTTCGACCCGAGGAAGCGGCTCACCATCGTCTATGGGGAGAACGGTTCCGGTAAGACCACGATCTGTGACGCCCTCGAGCTATTGGGTGATGGAGCGATCGGCTGGTTGGGTTCGATGGGGCTGGGGAGCGGAGTCCACCAATACTGGCCCTCCGTTGGGGCCAGTGCGGCCGACATCGTGGTCGAGCTGAAGACGACCACTGGAAGCTGGAGAGCAAGAGTGGGTGGCCGCCAAGTGAGAGTGAGTCCACCAGCTGGCGCCCCGAATGTCCGCATTCTCAGACGAAGCCAGCTCCTGAGACTGCTCGAGGCTCTACCTTCCAAGCGATATGAGGAGCTGAAGCGCTTCATCGATGTCGGGGGAGTGGAGGCCTCCGAGAAGGCGCTGTCGGACCTACTGTTAAGCCTCGAGAGGCAGCAGACGGACGTCAACGCACGGCTAGATGAGGCCCTACATGGGTTGGAGGCCGACTGGCAGGCGGCAGGCAATCCTCATGCAAGTGCAGTTGCCTGGGCGAGGCGCGAAGTCACGGAGGCTGCGACCACCTCCGAGGCTCAGCTGAAGGCGTTGCAGAGGCTTCACACCGCTCACCAGACCCTGACGACCTACCCCCAGCGCCTGCTAGTAGCGCAGGACCACCTAGCCAAGAGCCAGCAGGAGCTAGTGGGCGCGGAGGGCGAGCATCGAGCCGCTGTCCGTGTTGCCGAGGATCGCGCAGACGAGCTCGTCAGATTGCTGGAGGCCGCGCAGCCCTTATTGGGCACGACTCCTCCTCCTGTGGCCTGCCCCTTGTGCGAGAGCCAAGAGCGTGCCGCTGGGCTGTTCGAGGCCGTGAGAGAGCGTCTCGATCGCCTCTCTTCGATACGAGCCGGAGCAGAGCGCGTGAGCAGCGCCACGAAAGCAGTCGAACATGAGCGCGCGAACCTTCAACGCTTGCGAGACGACTACGCATCAGATGCGGCGGCGCTCTGGGCTCTCTGCACCTCAGGCGAGTCTCAAGCAGCAGAGGAGTTGCCGAAGGCGAGCCCACCAACTGCACTGGAGGCGCTCACAACTTGGTTGGATGCCACGCAGCGCCTCAGCGAGGCATGGCGCGAGCGCGAGTCCGCGCTGACAGGGCGCGAGGAGTTCCTGGCATCACTCAGGGGAAGGCTCGAGAGCCACGACAAGCACCTATCGCTCTCACAGTCGCTGGCGGACCTCCTTCCGCGGGCGAAAGCGGCCCACCAGCTCGTGGTCGAAAGGCGAAAGCTCTTCACGGACGAGATTCTTAACGCCGTCTCGGAAGAGGCTGGGCGGCTCTACGAGATTGTCCATCCAGATGAGGGTCTTGGGAAGATCCACCTAGCTCTGGATGAAGCGAAACGGGCCTCGCTGGAGGTAGAAGCGACCTTCGGCGCACAGGACGGAGTGCCCCCCCAAGCGTACTTCTCGCAGTCGCACCTGGACACTCTGGGTCTCTGCATCTTCCTGGCCCTCGCCAAGTGGGAGCAGCCCGAAGAGACTATCCTTGTACTTGACGACGTCATCGGGAGTGTTGACGAGCCGCACGTAGACCGGCTGATCGGGATGGTCTGTGCTGAAACGGATGCGTTTCAGCACTGTCTCCTGACGACCCACTACCGACCCTGCCGGGAGAAGCTGCGCTGGGGCCTCCTTGACGTCGGCGAATGTCACTTCGTGGAACTGGCTCGCTGGACACCGGAAACTGGGCTCCAGCAGATCGGAGGAACGCCAGACGTTCAGCGCCTGAAGACACTGATCGAAGAGAGCCCGCCCGATCTCCAGCTCGTCGCCTCGAAGGCCGGCTACGTCCTTGAAGCCGTTCTCGACTTCCTGACCCAGCTGTACGAGCTGAAGGTTCCCAGGAAGCAAGAGGGGCGCTATACGATCGGCGACCTCTTGAACGGGATCGACGGGAGGATCAGCGGCCTGCTTAGAATTGAGGTTGTTGCTGGGGGTTCTCCGGAAGTCGAGCGCGAGATCGAACTCGGCCCAGTCATTGCGAACCTGCGGCAGATTGCGCAGATGAGAAACGTCTTCGGAGCCCACTTCAACGAGCTCTCCTTTCAACTTCTCGACTCGGACGCGCTGAGCTTCGGGCAGAAAGTGCTGGAGCTCGCCGAGGCGATCGTCGATCCTGAGTTTGGCTGGCCCAAGAAGGATCGCTCCGGGAGTTACTGGGAAACCGTCGGCGGTGGTCGGAGGCGGCTCCATCCTCTTCGGAGACCGGCGAGCTAATGACGACCAACAGACCACCCCCGGAACTGACCTCCACCGGTACGGAGGAGCGGTCGAAGCTGACCGCCGCGGATTCTCTCTCAAACCTCGCGAGCGATCCTGTCACGCGACGCTCCGTGGTCAGAAAGATGGATGAGTTCGACAACCGGCTAATCTCAAGTGGCTCGCAATCTTGGAATCAACACCGACAGCAAGTTGCTCTCTCGGTCATGGGAACAACAAGAGTTGTGTTGAGCGTTGAAGAGCACAAGAAGCTGGAGGGACGAGCGCGATCGGGGCGGTTGCGCGCCTAGGATGTGCGCCGTGCGCGACTGATTCTGATGCTGGAACAAGGAGAGTCGTACAGCTCGATTCAGCTGGCGTTGGGCTATGATCGGGGTTACATCAGCCGTTGGAAGAGCCGGTTTCTGGAAGGGCGGCTTTCGGGTCTTCACTCCCGGCATCGGAGTCGGTTGCCGGAAGTGCTGACGCCGCAGATGGAAGCTCGCGTGCTGTCCTGGACCCGCAAGCCGCCCCTGGACGGCTCGACGCACTGGACCACCCGCAAGCTGGCCAAGCATCTGGGCGTCTCGCACATGCTGGTTGCGCGCGTGTGGCAGCGGGCCAATCTGAAACCTCACCGAATCGAGCGGTACATGGCCTCCGAGGCTCCCAACTTCGAGACCAAGGCAGCGGACATCATCGGGCTGTACGTCAACCCGCCCCAGCACGCGGCGGTGTTCTGCGTCGATGAGAAGACGGCGATCCAGGCTCTGGATCGGCTGGATCCTGTCCTGCCGTTCTCGCCGGGCCGAGTCGAGCGGCACGGTTTCGAGTACTTCCGGCACGGAACGCTGTCGCTGTATGCCGCTCTGAACACCAAGACCGGCGAGGTGGTGGGCAAGACGGCGCACCGCCACACGACCGAGGAGTTTGTCGCCTTTCTCGCCGATGTGGTGGCGAACCAGCCGCAGGGCAAGGAGATTCATGTCATCATCGACAACCTCTCCGCTCACAAGACGCAGCGCGTGCGAGCCTTCCTCGACGATCACAAGAACGTCCGTCTTCACTTCACCCCGACCTACTCCTCTTGGCTGAACCAGGTCGAGATCTGGTTCTCCAAGATCGAGCGCGATGTCATCGCACGCGGCGTCTTCACCTCCAAAGCCGACTTGCGACGCAAGATCATGAGATACATCCGCAGCTACAACGAAGCACCACGACCCATCAAGTGGTAGTACCAAGACCTCAGCGATCGGATTCGAAATGGTGGCGACTCTAGTGTTACAAGCCACGAGTGCGTAGCCATTGGCGAAGCTCCGAAAACGCACCGTAACAAGGAGGCCAGAAGAGGCTCCCGACCGATTCATGAATCTGGAGCGACGTGCAGTGATTCATGTGACGGCTTCCCTGAATGCTCCTTCAAGATGCTCTCGGCGACGCCCCTGACGGTGTCATGGCGAATAACGTCCTGCCGTTCGGAGGCGGCCGAAGGACGTCCGCTGCATCGGCTTGTAGCGCAGCGCTCTGGCTGTCCTACAGCGTGGTCCGGTGTTGAGTACTTCGTCCACCCGTGTCGTACTCCAATAGAAGTTCACCTCGTAAGCCTTGAGGCAACTCAAACGCCGAAACCTGGTGTCGCAGTGGCACGTAGGAAACAACCTCCTCTCCCGACTTCAGGTGGCACTCAAACAGCTTCCACTGGTCGCCAAACTTGACCTCGAAGCCGGCTCGGTGAACTTGGGAGCGCTTGGCATCGGGAAGAATTGGTACACGCCTTTCGGGATCGAGGAAGTAGACCGCCCGCCGGATGGTTAGGTCACGTGGCCCTGAGTTCAGTATCCGAAAGACCAGCGCCCAATCGGCATTGTCTCCTGGACCAACTGAGAAAAACGGTTCAAACGAGCTGCCGACGCTTGGTGGTTCGGAGCCTCGAGCGCCCCTAGCCAAGTCGACCGGCGCCTGCTCGGCCGACGGGGCAGAAAGCACGACTTCGATCTGCTGAGCATAAGTAGCCGGCAGCTGCGGTACGATGTCGAGCAACCGGCCAAGGTCAGCGACCAGTTGCTGAAGATGAGCCCGGTTCGTGGCGCTCAGGGCGTTCAGTCCGGATAGGGGCCCTTTCAGCTGCCCCGGTGAGATCTCTGCAGAGAGTACTGGGATCAGGGGCTTACCGCGCCCCCATCGAGCTCCGAGCTCGAAGAGAACGTATGCGGAACGAAGGCTGTTGCTTGAGATCAGGCCCACGAGCACTGGAGCGCTGAGAACCTCCTGGCGAATCTGGTATGTCGTGTCCGCTCCGGCAGGTAGGCCGTAGCCGTCGACGCTCGTACACCGAATTGACGCTGCGGGTAGCGCAAGAGCGGACTGAAGTAGTCCGACCACGGCGGCTGCGAGCTCCTTGTCCTCGCTGCTATGGCTGATGAAAATTCGGATACTCATTTAGCTTGGTTCTTGCCTGCCCAACTAGCGCCTCTCCGTTCGCCGACACCGCACCCCGGCAGCCATGGCAACGGGCCTGCGTCGGCTGGCAACCTGAGTCTCTGCATACTGGGACGTGGCAAACCCTCGCTGCGTCTGTAGTTGTGGGTATTCTACACTGGCTCCTCAAGAAGTAAAGGCGACAACGTCTCGCCGCCTAGCCCCTGATAGGCGACAGGGTCCTTCCCGGACGCCCACAACAGATCGGCTGGGCTCTTGCAACCCCGGCCGCCACGGTTGAGGACGTGGGTGCAGGTCATGGTGGTCTCGAGGTGCCGGCGCCCGAGCAGCCCCTGGACGGTCCGCATGTCGTAGCCGGTCATCAGGGCGTGGGTAGCGAAGCTGTGGCGCAGGCAGTGGAGGGTGGCGTGCTTGGCGATCGCGGCGGCGGGGACGGCATCTTTGAAGGCTCGCTGGACCGTGCGCTCGTGGAGATGATGCCGCTGCTTTGTCCCGAGCTCGGCGTTGACGAAGCGACTCGTGGCGGGGAAGACCATTGCTAGTGGCCTTGCCCCGCTTTGGTGGACCCCTCCATCGGCCTGAGAATGGGCCAGGAAGTGAGTTGTAGGTCATCACCGTGGTCCTTTCACCCGGGAGTTCGAGCGAACGGGGGTCCGGTTGGCTCGAGGGCCGGGCAAGACCGTGGCGGGGATGGCTCGAGACCTGGAGGTGGATCGCAAGCTGTTGTTGGTTTGGCGAGAGAAGCTGGATCCGGTGCCCATCTAGATGCAAAGCGTGGGGGGTTTGCCGCAGGAGCTGGCTCGACTGCGCCGAGAGACCGGGCGGTACAAGAGCACGCCGAGACGAGTTCGGTGCATCGGCTGTGTGCCGCCTTCCAGAGCCCGATCGCTGCCGAGGACATTGGATCGTCTGCTGTACCTGTCCTGGGCTGTGGGCGCAGGTGGCCTGAGCTGCGGGCTCCTCTTGAGCGGCACCTCAGCGCCCCAGTCGAGCTCTACGCCTAGAGCAACGGCCCGCCACCGGAGTGCCTCGCCCCTCCCTCCCTCCCGCCTCAATCGCTACCTCGTGAGTCCGTTCCAGGAGCTTCTGGCGAAGGTGGCCGAAGACGGCCACCGGATCTTCTTGCCCTTCGGGGCGGAAAGGAAGCGACGATGCGCCAGAACAAGATCGACCCGGCGACCCGAGAGGCTCTCTGGGCGGGCTTTCGTAGCGGGCGGCTGGTGGCAGTGTTGGGGCGGCGGGTTCAGGAGCATCTCGAGGAGCTGCCCTCCGAGGCCTGCCGTCGTCAGCTTTTGGTGGAAGGCCTCGCGGGCTCGGAAGAGGGCGGGGCTCCGATTTCGCTTGCGAGTCTTGAG
>CALMKX010000387.1 GCA_937867335.1 uncultured Acidobacteriota bacterium | reverse complement strand
ATCGCCGCGGGTTGAGAACGGCCGGGCAAGCGGCACGCTGCGCTTGTGCGCGGCTGCCGGGCAGGAAGTGGCCAGGGGCGAAGTAGAGGTTCGAGCCCGAGGTGACCGCCAGGGCTCCGAGCCGCTGTACCACCGGGTCCACGTGCACGCGAACGTGGGAGAAATCCGCCCGGAACAGCTCCTCGAGCTCGCCGCGGTCTTCCGCAGCGAGCGGCAGGCCCGCCGAGCGCGCCAGCACCACGGTCGCTGGCAGCGGCATCACCCGGGTGCGGGCGAGCCCTGCCGTAGCCGGGGAGAGCGAGGCCTGGAGCGCAGGCCCGGGCCGCCCTCCCAGGAAGCTGGCTTGAAGCACATTCGAGCCCGGCGAGAACCAAGACGAAGCCATCTCAGGCCTCCTAAGCGACGTCAGAGCACGACCACGCCAAGCTGGGGGCCCCAAGCCTACGCCTCGGCTGCCCCCCGGGCAACCCGGGGCGGCCGCGAGCGCGGCGGAGCGGGCCGGAACCTCAGCCCTTCTTCTCCATCTCCCGCCGCAGCCGGTCTTCCTGCTCGCGCAGCTCCGGCGTGAGTTCGGCGCCGAAGTCCTCGGCTTCCAGGACCTGGCGGATCTCGATGTCGGAGTCGCTCAGCATCGGGTTGGGGCAGCGCTTCACCCACTCGATCGCCTCCTCGAGGGACTTGCACTGCCAGAGCCAGAAGCCGGCCACCAGCTCCTTGGTCTCGGCGAAAGGGCCGTCGATCACCGTCCGCCGGGGGCCGGAGAAGTGCACCCGCACGCCCTTCGAGCTCGGATGCAGGCCCTCGCCGGCGAGCATCACGCCGGCCTTCACCAGCTCCTCGTTGAACTTCCCCATCTCGACGAACAACTGCTCGCCCGGCATCTGGCCGGCTTCGGACTCTGCGGTCGCCTTCACCATCACCATGAATCGCATTTCGGTTTCCTCCATCTCGAGGTCTCGGTTTCGGGCCGGACGAGCCGAGGTTGCACTCTCCTCTTCCCGGCCCTTGCTTCGACGACGAGGGGCGGAGGTCGGAATCGACAAAGGCCGAGAATTTTCTGGACCGGCCTCAGCCCGAGCTCGCCGGCAGGCGCAGGCGCTCCACCAGGGTCTCCACGATGCGCCTTGAGGCGAGGCCGTCGCCAAACACCGTCGCCGCCCGCGATCTCGAGGCATGAAGCTCTGGATCCTCCAGGAGCCGGCTCGCCTGGGTGGCGATGCGCTCCGGGTCGGTGCCCACCAGCTCGGCCACACCGGCGGCCAGAGCCTCCGGGCGCTCGCTGGTTTCGCGGCTAACCAGGGTGGGGATGCCCAGGGCCGTGGCCTCCTCCTGGACGCCGCCGGAGTCGGTGATGATCAGGCTCGCGCGGCTCATCGCCTTGACGAAGGCCGGATAACCGAGTGGCGGCAGCAGGCGCAGGTTCGGCAGGCCCGCAAGCTCGCGCTCCACCGTGGCCCGTACGTTCGGATTCAAGTGCACCGGATAAAGCAGCAGGGCGCGTTCTCCCTGGCGCTCGGCCAGACGGCGCAGGCCCTGGCAGAGGCGCGCCAGACCCTGACCGAAGTTTTCGCGGCGATGGGCGGTCACGAGCACCAGCTTGCGCCCTTCCGGCTCGGGCAGATCGAAGGAGCCATAGGGAAGCTCCGCCACCTTGGCGCGCATCGCCAGGAGCGCGTCCACCACGGTATTGCCCACCGTGAACACCGAATCGGCCGGCACGCCTTCGGCGCGCAGGTTCTCGGCGGCCTGGGGGGTGGGAGCGAAATGCCAGCTCGCCAGCCGGCCGAGGAGGGCGCGGTTCATCTCCTCGGGAAACGGATCGTAGCGATGGCCGGTACGCAGCCCGGCCTCCACGTGGGCCACCGGAATCTTGCGGTAGAAGGCGGCGAGGGCCACCATCGCTACGGTCGTGGTATCCCCTTGCACCACCACGGCCGAGGGCTCCACCCGGGCGAGCAGGGGATCCGCCGCGGCGATCATCGCCGCCGACAGGCCAGCCAGGCTCTGATCCGGGCGCATCAGGCCGAGGTCCTCGTCCGGGTGGAGGCCGAAGACCTCGAGCATCTGGTCGAGCATCTCGCGGTGCTGGCCGGTCGAGAGCAGGAAGTAGGGAAGGCGCCTCGCCTCGAGCTCCCAGGCCACAGGAGCCAGCTTGATCACCTCCGGGCGGGTGCCCACGGCCACCAGAACCGGGCGAGAGCTCAGAGCTTCTCCTCCACGGGAAACCCGGCCGTACCGGTGGCGGGCAGCGGGTCCCAGAACAGAGCCTCGAGGGCCACCGAACGGTGCCGCGGGCCCAGGACGTCGACGAAATTGGGCGCCAGCTCGATCCGGCAGCCGCCGGCAACGGGCGCCAACGGCAATCGCACTTCGTGGGAGCCCACCCCCACCACTTCGACGGGGGCCTTGAAGCAAGCCGAGCTCAGGGTGAGGCTCGGCATGCTCTCTCCCGCGCGAAACAGGCGCTGGCTGGCTTCCCGGGGCTCCGGCAGGCCGAGGTGGAGGCTCAGGAGCTGGGGCCCGGGAAGCTCCTCGAGCTCCACTTCTCCCCCTTCCCGCAGCCAGCTGCGCGAGAGCACCTGGCGGTCCTGGCCGGGCTCCGCTGCCAGCCATTCCTCGCCTAGAGCCAGCTTCGGCGCTGGCTGGCGCGGAGCTCGGACTTCCACCTGGGCGGCGCGGAAGGCGCGCCCTCGAAGCGCCGGCAAGGTGGAAACCAGGGGCCAGCGTCGCCTCGAGGCCGGCTCGTAGAGGCCGATCCGCAGCTCGTAGCGCCCGGCCGGCAACGCCGGGTCGAGGGCAGACTGCCAGAGGCGCACCGTCCGGCGGCGCAGCTCGCCGGACGTCAAGGCCGCCGTCAAGGGAGCGTCGAAGGTGCGCGCCAGCCGGCCGTCCGGCGAGACCAGGTGGAGGAAGAGGCGGGCCTCCTTGCCATCGAGGGCGCTCGGATCGAGCACCGACCAATCCACCACCAGTTCGGCGCTGCCCGGCTGCTCCAGACTGAGCTGGGCCGGCGCGCTCGACAGGCGGAGCACCGGCCGGGGCTCGCGCGCGCAGGCCAGGAGGGCCAACGGCAAGCAGAGGACGAGAAGGGATTTCAGGCTCAGGGGGCCTCCACCGGGAGCTCGAAGCGGCGCGGATCTTATCGCGGGCCTGCGCTCGGAGTATGCTAATCCACCCTCTTTCGACATCCATCATGCCCTGGTCCGCTACCCTGAAGGCCCGCCTCCAAGCCGACAAGCTCGGCCTCGCCCTGGGCCTCTTCCTCGCCGGCTGCGTCGTCGCCTGGCTGGCTACCTGCCTGGGGCATCCGCCGCCTCTGGCGTTCTCGAGGCTGCTGGTCGCGGCGGCCGTGATCGCCTGCGCTTGGCAAGGGGCCCGGGCTCTCGCCCGGCTGCTCCGGGGCCAGGAAGCCCTTCCAGCCTCGGAAGCTCGCTGGCTGGTGGCGCTCGGGGCGCTGGCGGCGGCCGTCTACTGGACCGGCCTGGGCCATGAGCTGGGCGGGCTCTATTTCGCCGACGAGGGAATCTTCCTCGCCCAGGCCCAGCGCATCAACCGCGGCCAGCTCTTGCGACCGTGGTTCGTCTACCCGCACCTGCTGTTCTATCTGGATGCCTTCGCCCTCTGGCTGGCCTCGCTGTTCCAGGGGCCCGTGGCGGCGTTCGCGCAGCGGGTCTTCGGCCTCGCTGAGCCGCAGCTGGTCTCGGCGCTGGTGACCCGCTTCGTCTCCGGCACCTTCGGCGCCGCCACGGTGTTGCCGGTGTTCTTCCTGGCTCGGCGCCTCGCCGGCTTGCCCGCGGCCGTGCTCGGCGGCGCCTTGATGGTGTTCTCGTCGATCTACCTGGAAGTGGCTCACCTCAACCTGGGAGACGGCCTCTCGGCCTTCCTCGCCACCCTCTGCCTGGCCGTAGCGGCCCGGCTGCTCGACCGCGAGAGCTGGGGCGGCTACCTCGGAGCCGGCCTGCTCGCAGGGCTCGCCGCCGGCGCCAAATATCCCGCGGGCGTGGTGGCGGTGGCGATCTTCGGCCTCTACCTCCGGCACCGCTGGCGCGAGCGGGGTTTCCGCACCGCCCTGGCTCGAGGTGGGCTGGCTCTCGCGGCCGTGGCGGCCGTGGCCGGGCTGCTGCTCACCACCCCCAGCCTGGCGGCGTTCCCCGGTGCCGCCTCGGGCTCGGGTACCGCCGCCGACCTCTTCTTCGGGGCCCGCCTCTACGCCCAGCACGGCTGGCCGGGGGTGGTCCGGGAGAACAACGCCGCCTACTACGCCGGCGAGCTGGTGCACGGCTTCGGCCTGCCCGCCCTGCTGCTGGGCGTCGCCGGCCTGGCGCTGGTGCCCGCCGCCACCCGCTCGCGGGTGGCCTGGATGCTGCCCTTCCCCGTGGCCTACGGCGCTCTGCTGCTGCTCCTGAAGATCGCCCTGCGGCGCAACTTGATGCCGGCCTTGCCGATCCTCGCCGTGCTGCTGGGAGTGGGCCTGGCGAGCCTCGCCGCACGTCTCGGCGGGGGCTCGCCAGGGCGTCTGAAGGTCGCCCTCGGGGCGCTCGCCGCGGCGAGCCTCGCGGTACCGATCCGCACCAGCGCGCTTCAGCTGGTGGGCTACGTCTATCCCACCACGCGCCAACAGGCCGCGAGCTGGATGGCGCGCAAGTTGCCGCCGGGCTCCTACATCGTGCAGGAGCAGTACACGCCGAATCTGGCCGGCGTGCGCCACTTCTTCACTCGGCAGCCGCGCCTGGCGATCAAACTGCCGCTGGCCGAGATCCGGCGCCCCGAGCACGACTATCTGCTGCTGGCCAGCGAGTCCTACAACCGCTTCCTGCGCCCGGACAAGGCAGAAGACCCGGCCCTCGCCGCTCCGGCGGCCCGCTACCGCGAGCTCTTCGCGACCTTCCCGCTGGTGGCCGAATTCGAGCCCGACAGCTTGCACTCCGGGCCCGAACTCCGGCTGTACCAGGTCGATCCGCCCCAGCCAGCCTGGACGGCCGTGCCCGTCACCTTCGCCGCGAGCGACGCCTGGCTCGCCACCGAGACCATGAGGGCCGCTGGCGAAGCCCGCGTGCACTACCACGAAGAAGGGCAATGGGCGTTGTTCAAGCCCTATCTCGAGGCGGGCCGCTACCGGCTCACCCTGGAGGGAGCTGAAGCCCGAGCGCCGGGGAGCTTCACCGTCCGCAGCCGCGAGGCGGGAATCCTCTCCGAAGGCGAGATCCGCCCGGATCGTCCCGCCGAGTTCGAACTCGCCAAGCCCGCCAAGACCTTCCTCTACGTGCGCCTGCCGATCGGCGGTAGCTTCGCGGCGCTGAGGGTCGAGAAGAGCCCAGGCTGAGCGACTCAGAACCGTCACGATCCGGCCATCGCCAGGCGCTATGCTCTCGCCCGATACCCGGAGGCGCTATGAAGCCCTTTCGTTGGTTGGTAGGCGTCCTGACTCTCGCCCTGGTGCTCGGCACGGGGTGCGCTTTCGCCGCGCCGGCGCCGGCTGTGCCGCAGCCGCGGGTGTTGATGATTTCGATTGACGGCCTGAAGCCGGACTACTACGTGCGGGCCGACGAGCTGGGGCTCAAGGTGCCGGCGCTGCGCCGGCTGATGGCTTCGGGGGCCTACGCCCGCGGCGTGGTGGGCGTGCTACCAACGGTGACTTACCCTTCCCACACCACCTTGATCACCGGCGTGCCACCGCGAGTGCACGGCATCGTGTCGAACAAGGTCTTCGACCCCGAGGAGACTTCGAACGAGGCCTGGTACTGGTATGCCTCCGACATCCGGGTGCCCACCCTGCTCAGCGCGGCGCACGGCAGGGGCCTGCTGACCGGCGCCGTCTCCTGGCCGGTGACGGTGGGGGCGCCGGCGGACTTCAATCAGCCCGAATTCTGGCGGAGCGGCTCCAAGCACCCGGCCGACCTGGGGTTGATCGACGCCCTCTCGAGCCCCGGCCTGCTCGACGCGGTGGCTCGCCGCCGGGGCAAGGCTTTCGGCTACCCGATGACTGACCAGGACCGCACCGACATCGCCCTCTACATCTTGCGAGAGCACCGGCCGCAGCTGCTGCTCGTCCATCTCTTCGAGTTGGATTTCGCCGAGCACGACTCTGGGCCGCTCACCCCCGAGGCTCTGGCAGCCGTGGAGGCGAGCGATGTCGAGATCGGCCGCCTGTTGACCGCCCTCGAGGAGGAGAAGCTCGGCGCCGAGACCCTGGTGGCCGTGGTATCCGATCACGGCTTTCGGACCGTCACTCGGGAGCTGCGGCCCAATGTGCTGCTGCGCCGGGCCGGGCTGATCGAGCTCGCAGCGGACGGCAAGGTGAAAAGCTGGCAGGCCTACTTCCAGTGCGACGGTGGCAGCGCGGCGCTGCACCTGAACAAGCCGGGAGACGCCGCGGTAGAAAAGAAGGTCCGGGCCCTCTTCGAGCCTCTGGCGAAAAGGCCCGGCTCCGGAGTGGCGGCGATTCTCGAGCCGGAGCGCATCGCCGCCCTGGGTGGCGATGGAACCTCCACGCTGGTGCTCGACGCCGCGCCCGGTTTCGCCTTCTCGGCCAAGTCGAGCGGCAACTGGCAGGGCCCCGCCAAGGACCGCGGCTATCACGGCTACGCCCCGGATCACCCGGAGCTCTACGCCTCGTTGATTCTCGCCGGGCGGATGCTGGCAGCGAAGGGAGACCTGGGCGTGGTGCCGATGACCGCGATCGCCCCCACCCTGGCCCGCTACCTGGGCCTGGAGCTGTCCCCGGACGCCGGCCGGCCCCTGGAGGTGTTGACGGCACCCTGAGCCGGCTCAGCCCACGACTCGCTGCAGGTCCTTGATGCGGTCGAAATCCTGGTCGAAGGTCAGCACTCGAGACACCCCATGGCGCTTCATTACCGCTACGTGCAGGGCATCGCGGGCTGAGAGAGCAAGATCGGCCTCGAGATATCGCCTCGCTGCATCGACGTCCTCGAACTCGACGGGGAAGACACGATCGACCCAGGAAGACAGTGCCTTCCAGGCTGGTTCGATAGCGTCTCTACGGCCGATCGCGACGTACCTGTGCAGAACCTCCTGAAAGACCTCGGCGTCCGTGACCAGCTGCTCCCTGAGCTGGATCAGCCTTCCAGTAGGCGAATCGCCTCCTGCTTGTTGGGGTGCTCGGCACCCACGATGTACATCGGGATGTTGGAGTCGACGAAAGTCAAGTGCCGCTGCTTCTCAAGTAGCCGCGCTCGATCTCTGCCAGCATCTGGTCGAGGTTCGCCGTCGGGAACTGATGGCGTGCCGCTTCGCGGAGCGCCTGGAGCTTGTCCTGAACCGGTAAGCTCAGTCGACGGCCCTTGGCACCGAGCAGGACGTCACGAGCCCAATCGCCCACCGCCCTCCGCTCGGCCCGTGCTGCTTCCCGGATCTCTTCGAGCTCCGTCTCCTCGAGGGGCACAGTGAGCTGGTAGCGCATGGGCTCAGTCTAGCGAACTCAGGCCAGATCCACTAGAACCAGGGGCGCCCTGAGCCGCGCCGCCCTTCCCTCGTGGGCGGTTCCCTCGCTATCCTCCCCACCCAGGGCTTTCCGGCCCTGTCGAGAGCCCTCATTTCCTCCGGAGGTACCGATGCGCTCCCTTCGCAAGCAGGCGTTCTGGCTCTTCGTCCTTCTCGCGGGCTTGTCCCTGGGTGCCGGCTCGGCCCTGGCGGCTGGACCCGAGCTCTTTCAGCATGGCGGCCGGGCCACGGCCCAGGTGGGAGCCATGACCGCCCGGGCGGACGACCCTTCGGCCGCGCGCTACAACCCGGCCGGCCTCGGCAGCCTCGCCGGCTTCCAGCTTCAGGCCGGGCTCGATTTCAACAACCCGACCGACGATTTCCAAGGCACCGGCGGCACCCACCGAGCGAGCCACGAGATCCAGTTCCCGCCGGCCCTTTACGCCAGCTGGAAGCCCGACCCGAACTCCGAGTGGACCTACGGCCTCTCCCTGGACACCCCCTACTGGTACCTCCGCGACTGGAACACGGCCCTCTTCCCCGGCCGCTTCGTGACCCGCAAACAGGAGCTCCGGGTGGCCGAGCTCCATCCGGTGGTGGCCTACCAGCTCGACCCTCATTGGAGCGTGGGTGGGGGCTTGCGCTACTTCTACGGCAGCCTGCAGCGCGGCTTCAACTTCCAGGGCCAGCTGCCGGCGACTGCCACCTCGCCGGTGCAGCCCTTCGAGCTCCAGAACCTGGCGAGCGCGCGAGTGACCGCCCTCAGCTTCGACCTCGCCATCCGCTACGCCGAGAGCGCCTGGGGCTGGGGGGCGGTATACCGCCACGGCTTCAAACTCTCGGCGACCGACGATTTCAAGATCAAGATCCGCGACCTGGTGGACACCAGCCGCAGCGACGAGGTGCTCGCCCGCTTTCCCTACGACCGCGCTCGCCAGAGTTTCGAGCTGCCGCCCGAGCTCCTCGGCGGCGCCTGGCTGGCGCCGTATCCGGAGCTCCGCCTGGAGCTCGATTTGAGCTACCAGCGCTGGTCGAGCGTCGGCGATAGCAAGCTCGTGGTGCTGCCGCGAAGCTCGGCCGGCGGGGCGACGCCGGTGGACCTCAGCCTGAAGCGGGAGTGGGACGACACCCTCTCCATCCGCCTCGGCGTGGAGGGCAACCTCACGGACGAGATCGCGCTCACGGGAGGTATCGCTTTCGAGCCTTCGCCGGTTGCGAAGTCCACCGTGGAGCCCGGCTTCCCCAACGGCGACACCAGGGTCTACGCCCTGGGAGCGAGCTACAGCTTCCCGGACCTTTCCTTCGACCTCGGCTATTCCCTGCATCAGAAGCAGGACGTGACGGTGGCTCGCTCCGCCAATCTTCCCCCGGCCGCCGGCGGCAAATTCACCGGCCGCGAGCAAGTGTGGTCCTTCTCGGCCCGCTGGCGGCTGTAGGCGGGTGCTGAGAGCCGTGCGCCGCGTTTCGCGCCTTTCGAGCTGAGGCGCGCCTCCAGAGCGGGGGCGGCTTCGACAAGATGGCGGGACTTCCGCCTCCTGGAGGTAGAGAATGCCCAGGGCTCTCTCGCTCCTTCATCAGCGCCATCGAATCCTCGGCCTCGGCCTCGCTGCCGGCCTCGCCTTGAGCTCGCGCGCATCCGGCCAAGTCGCGGCGCAGTCCACGAGCTTTCCGCTGAGGCCTTTCGCCGTCTCCTCCGCGCCCTTCGAGTACTTCCGAGCAGGCGAGCGGTTGGCCTTCTTCGCCCGCCATCCCCGGGCCGGAATCGAGCTCTGGGGCACCGACGGCACGGCGGCAGGTACTGAGCTCCTCACCAACGCCTGCGAAGGCGATTGCCTGGACCCCGAATTCCGCACGGCGCTCCGGCGAGTGGAGACCCGAGATCTCGCCTTCCTGTCCCTGCCCCCCTCTTCGAGCGAGTGCGCGGTCACGCGGCTGTGGCGAACCGACGGCACCCCGAGCGGCACCTTCCCGCTCACCGGCTGCGAGGGGCCGGGGCCTTCCGCGTTGGTGGCTAGCGGCGGCCGAGCCTACTTCGTGCTCGAGCAGAGCCGAAGGGCCGAACTCTGGGCCAGCGACGGCAGCGAAGCAGGCACCGAGAGGGTGTACGACTTCGGCCCCCGGCAGGGTGCCATCCAGGGCCTCGCGGTGCTGCACGGCCAGGTCTTCCTGCTGGTGGACATCTTCGGCCACGAGCCCGAGCTCTGGGCGAGCGACGGCAGCCCGGCCGGAACCCGCCTCGTGGCGCGCCTGGGGGCTCTCGACCTCGGCGGAGACCCGCTCGTGGCCACAGCGGACCGCCTGTTCTTTCGCGCTACCGGCAGCGATGGCCTGGAGCTCTTCGCGAGCGACGGCACCCCGGCCGGAACTCGAGCCGTGAGCCGTTTTCGCAACCCGCAGCCTTTTCGCCTCGGGAGGTTCCTCAAGGTGCTGGGCCGCGAGGTCTACTGGCTGGCAGAAGAGACCGGCCAGGGCACCGAGCTCTGGGCGAGCGACGGCACTCCGGCGGGCACCCGGCCGATCACCCACTTCCGCAACCGCCAACCCTTCGAGCCGGGCTTCGGAGCGGACGACCTCGCCACCACCGGCAACCGCGTGCTTTTCCCGGCGAGCGAGAGCCGCCAGATGCCGGGAGACCCCCTGGACCTCTGGCGGGCCGAGGGGCGAGCCGAACCCGCGGCCCAGCTCGCACCGCTCTGCCCTCCACCCGGCGATTGCCCGCGGGGCAAGCTCGTTGGCTTCGGCGATCGCGTCTACTTCTTGAACTTCGATGCCGAGCACGGGGTCGAGCTGTGGTCGAGCAACGGCTCGCCAGAACGCACGGGCCGGCTGACCGACCTCTGTCCCGGCCCTTGCTCCGGGCTCTTCCAATCGCCCGTAGTAGCAGGCGAGCTCTACTTCGCCGCCTACTGGCAAGCCCAGGGCGCCCACTGGCTGTTCCAGGTCGCAACGCCCGGCGCCCGGCCTGAGCCGATCGCCGCGCTCGCGGCCGAGGAGCGCCTGCTCGAATACCGCGACGTCGAGCTCGGCCGTCTGGACAGCCGGGTGGTTTTCACCGCCTGGGACCCGGAGCACGGCGCCGAGCCCCACCTTTTCGAGCCGGGAGGGGGCCCGGAAACCTTGCTCGCGGACTTGGCGCGGGGCGGGGCGAGCGACAGCCTGGATCACCTGACGCCCCTCGGCAGCCGGCTGGTCTTCCGGCGAGTCAGGACCGACTCCGAAGGGGAGGAGCTGTGGGCGGCGAGCGGGCCCCAGCAACTGGAGCGCCTCCTGCCGGATCTGCGCCTGGGGCAATGCCTCGCAGGCCTTCTCTGCGCGATCTGGGCAGACGGCGGCCAGGCCTACTTCCTCCAGCGCAGCGACGGAGACTCCCGCGGCGGCAATCTCTTCCTGACCGACGGCACGGCGGCCGGTACCCGCACGCTTACGGCCTTTCCGCCGGACGGCAGCGGACCGGTGGTGACACGAGTCCTCGGCTTCCTGGGCGGCGCCCTTCGCTTCCAGGTGGCCACCGGCGAGCCCGGCGGACTCGAGCTCTGGGAGAGCAACGGCACTCCCGCGGGGACTCATCGAATCTCCAGCTGGCCTCTCGAGCCGGGCTTGAAGCTCGTAGCCGTCACGGCCCTGGGCGACGAGGTCTACTTCGTGGCCGAGGACCCGAGCCTCGGCACCCAGGTCTGGAAAGCCGATCCAAGCTTCGTGGCAGCCGAGCGCTTGACCGATCTCTCGGCCGCCTCGGAGCGGGCTCGTTTCGTGCGCGTGGGCTCCCGGGTGCTCTTCAGCGGCCGTGGCAGCCAGGGCGAGCTCCAGCTCTGGGCGAGCGACGGCACTCCGGGAGGAACCCAGGTGCTGGCTTCCCTCGGCACCAGCGACGACCCGTTCGACGCCCTTGCGCAGCGGTTCCTCGTGACCGGTGGCCGGCTCTACTTCTTCAGCCGCCCGTCGTCACCGGAGGGCGGGCTGTGGGTGAGCGACGGCACGCCCGGCGGAACGCATCGGCTCCGCGCCTTCAGCCGCTGGGCGGGGGACCTCGCCTTCTTTACGGTCTTCGCCCCCGGTCCGGCAGGCTTCTACTTCAACGCCGACGACGGCGAGCACGGCTTCGAGCTGTGGGCGAGCGACGGTACGGCCGAAGGAACCCGCCTGGTGAAGGACGTCCTGCCCGGCCCGTTCGGCAGTTACCCGATCGGCCTGGCGACCGCCCAGGGTTCGCTCTACTTCCTGGCCAACGACGGCGTGCACGGCACCGAGCTGTGGAGGAGCGACGGCACGGCCGCCACCACCCGGCTGGTCCACGACCTCAACCCGGGGCCCGCCGGCTCGTTCTACTCCAACTTCGTCGAAGCGGCCGGCCGGCTCTACTTTCTCGCCCAGCCGGACGGCGCTGCGGCTCAGCTCTGGAGCCTGCCCCTCGCCCCCACCGACCCCCTCTGCGCGGACAGCCCCCTGGGCCTGTGCGCCAGCGCCGATCGGTTCCGGATCGAGGTCGCCTGGCGCGACTTCGAGGGCCGAAGCGGCTTCGGCCAGCCCGTGCCCTTGACGCCCGATACCGGAGCCTTCTGGTTCTTCGATCCAGCCAACCTCGAGCTGGTCACCAAGATCCTCGACGGCCGGGCTCTCAACGATCACTTCTGGACCTTCTACGGCGCCCTCTCGAGCGTGGAGTACGACCTGACGGTGACCGACACCGAAACCGGCCTCACCCGCCGCTACTCGAACCCCGGGGGCCAGCTCGCCAGCGTGGCCGACACCCGCGCCTTCGGCCCCGGAGGAACCTCCCTCGAGAGCTACATCGCCCCCGCTCTCGGCCCGGAGGTCTCGAGCCAGGCGAAGCCGACTGGCTGCGCCAAAGGCGCTCCCCGAAGGAGGCAAGACGGGCTCGAGACTCCGGGCGGCCGTTACCCCGGCCGAGCCACCACCGGTGGGTCCTGCGAACCGGCGCCTACTCGGCTTTGCCTCGCCGGCGGGCGCTTCGCTCTCGAAGCAAGTTGGAAGGATTTCGCCGGGCGAAGGGGCTCCGGCCAGGCTCTTGCGCTCACCAGCGACACCGGCGCCTTCTGGTTCTTCGACTCTGCCAACCTCGAGCTGGTCGCCAAAGTGATCGATGGCCAGGCCGTCAATAGCCACTTCTGGCTCTTCTACGGCGCCCTCTCGAGCGTCGAATACACCCTCACCCTCACCGACACTCTCACCGGCCAGAGGCGCATGTACCTCAATCCAGCCGGCAACCTGGCCAGCGTGGCCGACACCGCCGCTTTCTGAGAAACCGAGGAGCTATTCGTAGCGCAGCGCTTCGATCGGATCCATCTCCGCCGCTCGCCGCGCCGGGCTGAAGCCGAAGAACACACCCACCGCCACGGCGAAGCCCAGCGCCATCAGCACCGTGGCCGGCTGCACCTGGGTCTGGAACGGCGCCAGCTTCGGCAGCACCTCCGCCAGCGCCAGCCCGAGCGCCACGCCCAGAAGGCCGCCCAGCGTGCTCACCACGATCGCCTCGATCAGGAATTGCACCAGCACATCCCGGCTCTTCGCTCCCACTGCCAGCCGGATGCCGATCTCCCGCGTCCGCTCCGTCACCGACACCAGCATGATGTTCATGATGCCGATGCCCCCCACCAGCAGCGACACACTTGCGATCGCCGCCAGGAGCAGCGTGAACGTCTGCGTGGTGGTGGCCGCCGCGGCCGAGATCTCCGCCTGCGAGCGGATGTTGAAATCGTCCGCCTCGGTCTCTCCCAGCCGGTGCGAGCTCCGCAGAATGCCGCGAATCTCCTCCGTCGCCGCGGTCGAGTCCTTGCCTTCCGCCACGCTGACGTAGATCTGCTGCACGTTCGTGCCGCCCGAGAGCCGCGACATCACCGTCGAGATCGGCGCCAGGATCACGTCGTCCTGGTCGTTGCCGAAGCCAGACTGCCCCTTCTCTTCCAGCACCCCGACCACCACCAGCGGTACCTTCCCAACCCGGATCTCCGCCCCGATCGGCGAAGCGTCCCCGAACAGGTTGGTGACCACCGTCTTGCCCAAGACCGCCGAGCGCGACCGAGACCGCACATCCCGCTCGGTGAACGCCTCCCCCTGGGCCAGCTTCCAGCCGCGGATCTCGAAGTATTCCGGCGACACCCCGAACACCGTGGTCTGCCAGTTCACCCCCGGCACCACGGCCTGCGAGCTCACCCGTACCGACGGCGACACCCCCGAGAGCAGCGTCGCCTGCTCCCGCAAGAGGTCCACATCCTTGAGCGTCAACGTGCTCAAGCTGCCGCCACCCCGGCTCACTCCGCCGAACTGCGCCGCTCCCGAGAAGATCGTCAACAGGTTCTTGCCCATCGAGGCGATCTCCCGCTCGATCCGGCTCTGCGCTCCCCGGCCGATCGCCACCATCACGATCACCGCCGCCACCCCGATGATGATCCCGAGCATCGTCAGCAGCGTGCGCAGCCGGTTCTTGAGCAGGCTGCGCAGCGCCGTCAGCAGCAGTACCAGCCGCTTCATGACGCCACCTCCGCCAGCGCGGCCGCCTCTCGAGCCATCTCCGCGGCCCGGAGCCTGTCCTTCACCAGCTCGTCCCGGCGAATCCGGCCGTCCGAGATCTCGATCACCCGCTTCGCGCAGCGGGCGATATCCGGCTCGTGTGTCACCAGCACGATGGTCGCGCCGGCGTCGTTCAGCTCCTGGAACAACGCCAGCACATTCATCGAAGTCGCCGTGTCCAGGTTCCCCGTGGGCTCGTCCGCCAGCAGCAGCTTCGGCCGGTTCACCAGCGCCCGCGCCACCGCCACCCGCTGCTGCTGCCCGCCCGAAAGCTGGCTCGGCTCATGGCCGGCGCGGTCCTCGAGCCCCACCCGGGCGAGAGCCTCGAGGGCCCGCTCGCGGGCCTCCTTCACGCTCACCCGCCGGTCGTAGAGCAACGGCAGCTCCACGTTCTCGAGGGCGGAAGTCCGGGGCAGCAGATTGAAGCCCTGGAACACGAAGCCGATCTTGCGGTTGCGCAGCTCGGCGAGCTCGTTCTTGCTCAGCCCAGAGGTTTCCACGCCGTCCAACAGATAGCGGCCCGATGTCGGGCGGTCCAGGCAGCCCAGGATGTTCATCAGGGTCGACTTGCCCGAGCCCGAGCTGCCGATGATCGCCAGCATCTCGCCCGGGTCGACGACCAGGCTCACTTCGCGCAGAGCGTGAACCGGAACCGCGCCCGAGTACACCTTGGAGACCTGTTCTGCGGCCAGTACTGGCACCGGAGCAGTGGCGGAAGTCATCGCGCCACCTCAGAACAGCGGGAACCGGCCACCCGGACGGCGGCCGGCCGTTCCCGACGTCGCGCCCGGCTGAGTCGAGGTCGCCTGGACGCCGGCCTGCCCGGTCACCACCAGCGCCCCTTCTTCGAGCTCCCCGAAGAGCGGCTCCACCGCCGTGTAGCGCCCATCGCTCGCGCCCAGGCGTACCGGCCGGCCGCGCAGCTGGCCGTCCTCGAGCAGCCAGAGCATGCGGGCGTTGGCCGGCAGATTGGGTGGCCCGCCACCGCCGCCCCAGCGGCGCTCCCCTTGGCCGGCAGCTCCTTCGCCGTTGCCTGCCTGACGAGCCTTGCGCAGGGCCGCCAGCTGCTCGGCGCTCGGCCGGAAGCGCAACGCCGCTGAAGGCACCTTGAGCACTCCCGTCAGGCGCTCCACCACGAAGTCCACGGTAGCCGTCATCCCCGGCAGCAGCCGCCCTTCAGGGTTCGGCGCGCTCGCCACCACCGTGTAGGTGACCACGTTCTGCACCGTCTTGGGTTGGAGGCGAATCTGCTGCACTTCCCCCTTCATGGACTCGCCCGGGTAGGTCGCCACCGTGAAGTCGATTTCCTGGCCCTGATGCACCTGGCCGATATCCCCTTCGTCGACATCCGCCAGGATCTGCATCTGGCTCAGGTCCTTGGCTAGGGTGAAGAGCTTCGGGGTGTTGAAGCTCGCGGCCACGGTCTGCCCCACCTCCACCGCGCGGTCGATCACCACTCCGTCCGTGGGCGCAACGATCACGGCGTAGCCACGGTTCCTGCGCGCCCTCTCCAGGCCTGCCTGCGCCGAGCGCAGCGCCGCCTGGGAGGTACGAACGGCGGTCGCCAGAGGGTCGAGCTGGCTGGCGCTGATCAAACCCTGATCGAACAGGGGCTGAGAGCGGCGAAGGTCCGCCTCGGCCTGGTCCAGCTGCGCCTGGGCCCGAGCCACGCCGGCCTCGGCGTCCACCACCGCAGCATCGAGCACCGCCGGGTCGATTTCGGCCAGCACCTGGCCTCGTCGCACATGGTCGTTGAAATCCGCGGCAATGCGGTAGAGGGTGCCCGAGACCTGGCTGCCAACGTCGACCGTGTCGATCGCCTGCAGGGTGCCGGTGGCCGAGACCACCGAAGTGATGTCGCCGCGACCGAGTGGCTCGGTGGTGAAGCCCTGGCCTTGATCCGGGCTCCGGCGCAGCCACCAGAAAGCGCCTGCGGCGATCGCCGCCACCACCAGGAGGAGTAGGAGAGTTCTTTTCATCGGAGGCCTTCCCGCGATCAGAGCGCCGCGCAGACCAGCTGCCTCGGCCGCAAAATCCACTTCCCCACTCGTTCCCTGGAGCGGGGTTCAGCCAGTGGCGCCTGCAAAAAACGGCGCACCGGCTAGTCTCCCTCCCAGTCCCAGAAGAAGTCGCGATTGGTCAGCGCCGGTGCCTCCTCCGGCGAGGAGTCTGGCTCCTCCAGGCTGCCCGCCTCCGCCTTCGAGACCTCGCCTCGGGCCACCGCCAGCTGCTCTTCGAGATCCTCGGTCTCCTGTCGCCAGTACTCCTCGGTGCCGAACTGCAGCCAGGCCTGGCGGAACGCCGGATCCGGCCAACGGCGAGCCAGCCAGGCGGCGTAACGCACCATGCGCAGGCCGCGCAGGGACTCGATCAGGTGGAGCGTCGTGAAGTCGAAGCTGCGGAAATCCTCGTAGGCCTCGAGGAAGATCTCTCGCTGCCTCTCAGCCTCCCCGCCCCGCCCCGGCAAGGCCAGCCAGACATCTTGAACGGCTGGGCCGGTGACGAAGTCGTCGAAGTCGAGGAGCCAAAGCAGCCCGTCCCGGAGCAGCAGATTTCCCAGGTGCAAATCGGCATGGATCCGGTGAAAGCTGGCGCGCTCGAGGAGGGGATCTGCCAGATCGGCCAGGGCCAGAGCCGCTTTGAAGTAGCGTTCCTCGAAGCTCCTGGGGACCGAGCTGTGGCTCGCCAGCCAGTCCACCCGGCTGCGCACATAGTGATCGGCCGTCAGCCGGGGTCGGCTGGGTGCAGTCGAGCGCGCCCCGACGTTGTGTACCCGGGCCACCAGGCGGCCCAGCCGCCGCACCATCTCGTCGCTGAGCTCGTCCGGAGCCCGCCCGCCCTGGCGGTTCGCCACCGTGTAGTAGAGCCCCTCGATCGACTTCAGGGTCTCGCCGTCCGGGAAGGGCCGCACCGGGCAGACCGGGATCTCCTCGGCCGCGAGCTCGGCCAGGAAGCGATGCTCCTCGAGGATCTGCTCCCGGCTCCAGCGCCCCGGCCGGTAGAACTTGGCCACCACCCGGCTGCGATCGGCCAGCTCGACCTCGTACACCCGGTTCTCGAACGAGTTGAGGGGATAGCAGACCGGCCGGCAGGAGAGACCGGCCTGCTCCACGGCGGCGAGAACCGTCTCAGGAGTCAGCGCAAAGAACAGCTCGGATCGGGCCTCGTCGCTCATCGGCCCGACTCTACCAGCGGCAACGGCTCCCAACCTGGTAGCCCGAAAAACGAAACCGCACCGGCTCGGGTGCCGGAGCGGTTCTCTTGCACAAACCGGATCGGCGCCTAGAAGCCGATGTGCTGGTCGGAGGCCGTGGCCGGGAAGGTCACGTTGCTCAACGAGAAGCCGTCGTAGCCCACGCTGAACCGGCCGTTGGCGTCCATCACCACGGTCACGAAGTTCTGCAGCAGGGGCTCGAACGGCACCTGGCTGCCAGCCACCATGTTGTTCAGATTCAGATAGATCCAACCGAAGGTGTAGGGCACCGGGAAGGCCGGCCCGCCCACCAGCGTCCTGGTCGCCTCCCACGGGAACGGGGTCAGCGAAGTACCCGGAACCGGCGGCGAGAACGGGCTGGCCGGAGGCACCGACGGATGCTCCGCCTCGTCGAAGATCACGATCTGGTTCTGCGCCAGCGGGAACGGGCTCGGAGCCGTCAGAGCGCACGAGAACGGCGAGATCGTCCGCTTGGCGTCGCGCCACACCACGTACGAGGTGCCACCGTCGAACGCACCGCCGTTGATGAAGCGGGCGAAGAAGATGTTGTCCAGACCCTCGCGGGCATCTTCACCCGAGGTGTAGCGGCGGTAGAAGGTGTAGTTGGCAGCACCCAGCGTCTGCGGATCCGCCTCGACGTGCACCATCGTCTCGCCCTGGGCGAAGTTCTCCACCGAGTTGACGTAGAAGTAGTCGCCCAGAAGCACGTTCTGGAAGGTGGCGAAGTTGGTGAAGTAGCCGGGGCTCGCCGGGAACTCCAGGCTGCAGGAGTTCACCGTATCGATGGTGATGTAGCCGCGGGCGATGTTGTCGCCGTGGTCCACGCCCGAGCACAGGCCGCCGAAGATGATCGGCGAAGCCTGGCCGGTGTGCGCCGCACGGATGTGGTCGAGAAGGGTCGGCGGCAGGCTCGGCAGCGGCAGCTGGTTGTTGCAGCTGGCGAAGTTGATGTCCTGCGAGTAGATGCCCTTGGGGCTGATGGTGTCCCCGGGGTCCTGGCCAGCCGAAGCGGTGCGCGGCACGCTACCGGTGGTGAACAGGTCGCGCAGGTTGAAGGTCTGCACGTCGTAGCCGGTGAGATAGACGTTGAAGTCGAGCGTCGGCACCGAGAGGTCGGTCCACAGGGTCACGTGGGCCAGAACGGCGGTCGCCGAAGCGTTGTTGATGGAGAACAGAGTGGTTACGCCGTCGGCGTTGTCGAGATCGACTTCGAAGTACGGCAGCAGCAAGGTCGCCGCCGGCACGTTGTCGATGGTCCCGATTTCCGCCCGTGCCACGCTCGCTCCGGCGAGGAGCAAGAGGCCCAGGCAAAGCACAGTGAGGTTCCGCATACCTTGAGATCTCCCCTGGTAATTGAGGGTTAGACTTAGTTCCCGTGCCTCAAAGCTCTCGGCCATGAGCGACGGCTGTTCTGTTAGTTGTGCAACCATCTGCGAAATAACTGGTTGCGGCCGGAGCGTATCGCAATTCTCCAGCGAAGGAAAGGGGGTTCTGGCCCGGAACTCAGCTTTTTTTCTTGATGATCGCGAGCTATCGACAACAAACACGGCGATGCTCGCGTCAAACTGGCCTCGACTCCACGCGATCCCGTAAAACACCCTCTCGATCCGCTCTCGAGCGCTCACGCCTCCGCTCTGGGCTCGGCCGGCTATCCGCTGCCGCCCTTCCTCGCTAAGCTCTGCGCCCGAGGAGCCCGAGACGATGAGCCGTTTCCCTTTCGCCATCCTCCGTCCGGAGGAGGCAGCAGCGCTGATCCAGCACGATCAAACCATTGGATTCTCAGGATTTACGGCTGCCGGCGCAGCCAAGGCGATCCCCCGCGCGATCGCCGACCGAGCCCGCGATGAGCACACGGCCGGCCGCCCTTTCCAGATCGGCGTGATCACCGGAGCGTCGACCGGACCGTCGCTCGACGGCGCTCTGGCCGAAGCCGAAGCGATCCACTTCCGCACGCCCTACCAATCGGACCCCTTGCTTCGGAGGCAGATCAACGAGGGGAAAGTTCGCTTCGTTGACATGCATCTATCTCTCTTGCCCCAGTTCGTCCGCTACGGCTTCCTGGGACCGCTCGACTGGGCGGTGGTCGAGGCGGCGGACCTGACGCCCGGCGGCGGGGTGGTGCTGACCACCAGCGTGGGCGCGAGCAACACCTTCTTGCGCTGTGCCAGGAGAGTGCTGATCGAGCTCAACGCCCGCCACCTGCCCTCTCTCTTGGGCTTCCACGACCTTTACGAGCCGGCCGACCCGCCCGCCCGCGAGGAGCTGCCGATCTTCCGCACTTTCGACCGAGTCGGCTCGCCGCTCTGCGTGGTCGACCCCAAGAAGATCGCCGGCGTGGTGCTGACCGACCTCGACGACGAAGCCTCGGCCTTCGCCCCCACGACACCCGAGACCGAGCAGATCGGCGTCAACGTGGCCGAGCTCCTGGTGGCCGAGATGAAGGCCGGGCGCATCCCGCCTTCCTTCCTCCCCCTGCAGTCCGGAGTGGGCGATATCGCCAACTCGGTGCTCTCGGCCCTCGCCAAACACCCCGAGATTCCGGCCTTCGCCATGTACACCGAGGTCCTTCAGGACTCTGTGCTACCGCTGCTCGAGTCCGGCCAGGTGCGCTTCGCCTCGACCTGTGGCCTGACCCTCTCGCCGGCGATGCTCCGCCGCTTCTACGACAACCTCGACTTCTTCCGCGAGCGGATCGTCCTGCGGCCCCAGGAGATCAGCAACCACCCGGAAGTGGTGCGCCGGCTCGGCATCGTCTCGATGAACACGGCGATCGAGATCGACATCTTCGGCAACGTCAACTCCACTCACGTCATGGGCCGCACCATGATGAACGGCATCGGCGGCTCGGGGGATTTCACCCGCAACGCCTACCTGTCGATGTTCTCCTGCCCTTCGACCCAGAAGGGCGGCAAGATTTCGACCATCGTCCCCCTGGTCTCCCATATGGACCACTCGGAGCACTCGGTGCAGATCGTGGCCACCGAGCAGGGAGTGGCCGACCTGCGCGGCAAGGACCCGCATCAGCGCGCGGTGGCGATCATCGAGAACTGCGCCCATCCCGACTACCGCGAGGCGCTCCACGACTATCTGGGCGTGGTCAAGACCGGCCACGAGCCGATCAACCTGCGGGCAGCCTTCAACATGCACCGCAAGTTCCTGGTGGACGGCGATATGCGCGGAGTGAGCTGGGGCGCCTAGGAGAGCCGGGCAGAGCCGCGAGGGTAGAACGGCCGGGCGGTCCTAAATTTCGCCCTTAATGTTCAAGCATCAAGCTTCCATCATCAACAGCCGACGAGGCGAAAAGACCGCCTCTGAGCAAGTACAGAACCCTGGAGGCTCTGATGGGAGCGACCGCGATCACCCCGTTCTGGTCCGTCACTTTCTCACTCTTGCTGCTCGGCGTTATGGTGGTACTCACCCTCTGGCGAGATCCTCTGAGACGCGCGATCGCTCGCTGGACCGGCTCCTCCGGCAACCGGTCCAGGAGCCAGCCCTGAGCCATCGCCGGCCGGCCGGGCCTGGGGCCCGGCCGGCCGGCGAAAACCTCCGCACCTCCGGCACGTAAGCTTCCTCTCGACGGCAGCAGCTCTACCCCACCGCTTTTGTCCTGACGAACCCGCCTCGACCGCTGTCGCTCGCGTCGGGTCGAAGCCGCTGCCACCCGCGATACGGCTTGACTCAACACAAGAACTCTGGCGAAATTGCGCAATCCTCGACACCTTCTGCCGGCAGCGCGCCGCGACTAGCAAGGAGTGGCTCATGAACCCTTCCCGCTTCGCTCACTCGCTTTCCAGGGCCCTGCTGCCGGTCCTGGCTCTGGCCGCCGGCGCCTGCACCCAGGGCACGGGCGGGGCAGGCGGCGGCCCGCCCGGCGGTGAGCCGCCGCCGGTGCCGGTGACGGCGATGCGGCTCGAGCCACGCACCGTGGCCCTTCCCTTCGAGCTCAACGGCCGCCTGGAAGGCTCGCGGGAGGTGGAAGTCCGGGCTCGGGTGGCCGGCATCCTCCTCGAGCGGCACTACACCGAGGGCCAGCCGGTGAAGAAGGGGCAAAGCCTGTACCTGATCGACCCTGCTCCCTACCGGGCCGAGGTCCAGGTCGCCGAGGCCAAGGTCGCCGAAGAGCAGGCCAAGCTCGCCCGCGCCGAGCGCGAGGTGGCCCGCCTCGCTCCCCTGCTCGCGGCCCATGCGGCGAGCCAGCGGGACTACGACAACGCCGTCTCCGAGGTGGAGCTCGCCAGAGCTACCGTGCTCTCGGCCCAGGCGCAGCTGGACCGCTCCCGTCTCGACCTCTCCTACACCCGGGTGGAGGCGCCGATCGCCGGCATCTCGGGCCGCGCCGAGCACTCCGAAGGCAGCCTGGTGAGCCCGGACGAGAACGGCCTGCTCACCCGCATCGTCCAGGTGCAGCCGATCTGGGTGCGTTTCAGCGTCTCGGACCAGGTGCTCTGGAGCCTGAAGAAAGCCATCGCCGAGCGCCGGGTCACCTCCCCCACTCCCCGCGAGCTCGAAGTGGAGGTCGTGACAGCCGACGGCTCCACCTACCCGGAGCGCGGGCGGGTGAATTTCTCGGCTTCCACGGTGGAATCCGCCACCGGTTCCGTGGAGCTGCGCGCCGAGCTGCCCAACGCCGCCGGCGACCTGCTGCCGGGGCAGTTCGTGCGCGTGCGGCTGCTCGGCATCGAGCGGCCGGGAGCGCTGCTGGTGCCCCAGCGGGCAGTCCAGCAGGGTCAGGCAGGCAAATTCGTCTTTGTGCTGGGCGCCGGCGACGTGGCCGAGGTGAAGCCGGTGGTGGTGGGCAGCTGGCTGGGGGAGGAGTGGTTGATCGAGTCCGGCCTCGAGGCCGGCGAGCAGGTGCTGGTGGACGGCGTGGTGAAGGTGCGCCCGGGGGCGAAGGTCGTCGTTTCCGAGGGCAGCCCGGCTCCGGCCGGCGCGGGCCACTGAGAAGGAGGCGGCCATGTTCTCGCACTTCTTCATCCGGCGGCCGATTTTCGCCAGTGTGGTCTCGATCCTGATCGTGCTCGCCGGCCTGGCGGCGATCGCCAATCTGCCGGTGGCCCAGTACCCGG
This sequence comes from uncultured Acidobacteriota bacterium, assembly GCA_937867335.1. GTDB lineage: Bacteria > Acidobacteriota > Thermoanaerobaculia > Multivoradales > SZUA-115 > JAXLQX01. Next base: position 6,092 of record CALMKX010000387.1, on the reverse strand, counting down.
ACATCTCGCCGCCTCAGGTCACGGTGACCGCCTTCTACCCCGGGGCCACCGCCGAGGCGGTGCAGGCCACGGTGGCGGCGCCGATCGAGGAGCAGATCAACGGCGTCGAGGGCATGCTCTACCTGAACTCGATCTCCACCGGCGGCCTGGTCAACACCACGGTCACCTTCGAGGTGGGCACCGACGTCGACCTCGCCGCCAACAACGTGGCCAACCGGGTGCACCTGGCCGAGCCGCGGCTGCCCGAGGAGGTGCGCAGGAACGGTGTCACGGTGCAGAAGCGCAGCACCAACTTCATCCAGATCGTCACCCTCTCCTCGCCAGACGGCCGCTACGACTCCGTCTACCTGTCGAACTTCGCCACCGCCAACGTGCTCGAACCCCTGAAACGGGTACCCGGCGTGGGCGAGGTGCAGAACTTCGGCGGGCGGGACTACTCGATGCGCATCTGGTTGAAGCCGGATCTGCTCGCACAGTACCAGCTCACCACCGCCGACATCGCCCAGGCGGTGCGCGAGCAGAACGCCCAGTACGCGGTGGGGCGGATCGGCCAGCAGCCCACGGTGAAGGAGTCCCAGCTCACCTACACGGTGACTGCCGAAGACCGCTTCAGCACCCCGCAGCAATTCGAGCAGATCGTGCTGCGGGCGGAGCCCACCGGCAAGCTGCTGCGCCTGGGTGACGTGGCCAGGGTGGAGCTCGGCGCCCGCGACTACGACACCGAGACCCGCCAGTTCGGCCGCGAGACCATCTTCCTGGGGGTCTTCCTGCAGCCGGGAGCCAATGCCCTGGCCACCGCCGAGGGGGTGAAGAAGCAGCTGGAGTCGATCTCCACGCGCTTCCCGGCCGGCATCGTTTACCAGATCCCCTTCGACACCACTCGCTTCGTCGAGGCCTCGATCGAAGAGGTGCTGAAGACGCTCGGCCAGGCGCTGATCCTGGTGCTGGCCGTGGTCTTCCTGTTCCTGCAGAGCTGGCGGGCCACACTGATCCCGATGATCGCCGTGCCGGTGTCCCTGGTGGGCACTTTCGCCGGCATGTACGCGCTCGGCTTCTCGATCAACACCCTCACCCTTTTCGGCCTGGTGCTGGCGATCGGCATCGTGGTGGACGACGCCATCGTGGTGCTCGAGAACACCGAGCGGATCATGGCCAGCGAGGGCAAGAGCGCCCGCGAGGCGGCCTTCGAGTCGATGAGCGAGGTCACCGGGCCGGTGGTGGCGATCGTCCTGGTGCTGTGCTCGGTGTTCGTGCCGGTGGCCTTCCTGGGAGGCCTCGCCGGCCAGCTCTACCGCCAGTTCGCCATCACCGTGGCGATCTCGGTGTCGATCTCCGGCCTGGTGGCACTCACTCTCTCGCCGGCACTCTGCGCCCTGCTGCTCAAGGAGCGCCACGAAGAGCCCCGCGGCTTCTTCGGCCTCTTCAACCGCGCGTTCGCCGCCGGCACGGATCGCTTCGTGGCCACGGTGCGCTGGTTGTTGGCCCGCCCGCTGGTCGGCGCGGCGCTCTTCGTGCTGGTCCTGGGTGGCGCCTACGGCCTCTACCGCGTCGTGCCCTCGAGCCTGGTACCGCTCGAGGATCAGGGCTTCTTCATCGTCGCCACCCTGCTGCCGGACGGCGCCACCCTGGCTCGCACCAAGGAAGTGGTGAAGCGCATCGAAGGTATCGTCAACCAGGATCCAGCCGTGGAAAGCGCGGCGGCGATCACCGGCCTCGACTTCGTGGGCGGCGGCTCGAACAGTGCGGTCTCCACCAGCTTCGTGGTGCTCAAGCGCTGGAATGAGCGCCGCGCCCCCGGGCTCGACCTGGACAGCACCCTGGGCCGCTTCTACGGCGCCACCGGCGAGATCAAGGAGGCCTTGAACATCGCCTTCAACCCGCCGCCCATCGAGGGCCTGGGGTCGACGGGCGGCTTCGAGGTCTATATCCAGAACCGCGGCTCGGGCGGCACCGCCCGCCTCGCCCAGGTGGCCCAGGAGTTCCTCGGCAAGTTGAACCAGGACAAGAGGCTGCAGGGCGTGATCACCCTGTTCCGGGCCAACACGCCGCAGGTCAAAGTGAGCCTGGATCGCCCTCGTGCCAAGTCCCTCGGGGTGTCCGTGGACGACGTCTTCGGCACCCTCCAGGCCGCCTTCGGCACCTTCTACATCAACGACTTCAACAAGGATGGGCGGGTGTTCCGGGTGCAGATGCAGGCCGAGCCGGAAGCCCGGGCCAAGCCCGACGACCTGACCCGTCTCTACGTCCGCTCGGCGACCGGCTCGATGGTGCCCCTCGGCTCGCTGATCCGCCTGGAGCACACCGCCGGAGCGGAAACCCTCGAGCGCTTCAACCTCTACCCTTCGGTGAAGCTCCTGGGCAACGCCGCTCCGGGCCAGAGCTCGGTCGCGGCGATCGCCGCCGTGGAGCAGATCGCCGATCGCGAGCTGCCCGCGGACTTCGGCGTGGCCTGGACCGGCAGCGCCTACGAGGAGAAGAAGAGCGGCGGCACCTCCGGCCGGGTGCTGGTGCTCGGCATGGTGTTCGTGTTCCTGATCCTCGCTGCCCAGTACGAGAAGTGGTCGCTGCCGGTGGCGGTGCTCTTGGCCGTGCCCTTCGGCTTCCTGGGCGCTCTCGCAGCGGTGTGGCTGCGCGGCCTGCCCAACGACGTCTACTTCCAGATCGGCCTGGTGACCCTGGTGGGCCTGGCGGCCAAGAACGCCATCCTGATCGTCGAATTCGCCTCGCAGCAACGAGACCAGGGCAAGTCGGTCCTCGAGGCCGCCGCTCTGGCCGCCCGGTTGCGCTTTCGGCCGATCATCATGACTTCCCTGGCGTTCATCCTCGGGGTGTTGCCGCTCGCCTTCTCGAGCGGCGCCGGGGCCGCCGCGCGGCGCTCGATGGGCACCGGCGTCTTGGGCGGCATGCTGGCCGCCACCCTCGTGGCGGTGGTCTTCATCCCCCTATTCTTCCGCTGGGTGGCCGGCCGGGATCGGCCTGGACTCTCCTCGAGCGAACCGGTCGAAGCCGAGAGGAGCTTGCCATGAGCCCGTCCCGTCGTCTCCTGGCAGCCCTGCTGCCGGCCCTCGCCCTGGCGGGTTGCGCCAGCCTGGTGCCGCACTACCAGCGCCCCGAGCTCGCCCTACCCCCGAGCTACTCGGCTCCGGCTGCAGCGGCCGTACTCGCCGACGGCTGGTGGCGGGCCTTCGGCGACCCGGCCCTCGACCGTCTGGTGGAGGAGGCTCTCGGGGCGAACCAGGACCTCGCGGCCGCCGCTGCCCGGGTGGAGGAAGCCCGGGCTCTCCTCGGCCTCACCCGAGCGGATCGTTACCCCGAGCTTTCGGCCGGAGCCTCGGCCTCCCGCTCCCGCTTCTCGGCGGACAACCCGCAGATCCCGCCCGGCATCAACCTGGAGACCGACACCTTCCGGGCGGTGGCCCAGCTTTCCTATCAGGTGGATTTCTGGGGTCGCTTCAAGGCCGCCTCGGCCGCCGCCCGGGCCGCCCTCCTGGCCACCGAGGCCGGGCGCGCGAACGTCCGGCTGGAGGTGGCCGCCGAGGTGGTGACCGCTTACCTCGACCGCGCCGGCTATCGGCAGCAGCTCGAGGTGGCCCGGCAGACCCTCGGCTCCCGGGAAGAATCGCTGCGTCTGGAGCGGGTGCGCTTCGAATCCGGCACCCTCTCGGAGCTCGACGTGGCCCAGGCCGAAGCCGAGCTCGCGGCCACCGAGGCCACGGTGCCGGGCCTCGAGAGAGCCCTGCGGCAAACCGAGGTGCGCCTGGCCGTGCTGCTCGGCCGGGTGGGCGGCAGCCTCGAGCCCGGCCACGACCTCGGCGAGCTCGCCCTTCCCGAGGTACCGGTGGGGCTGCCCTCGAGCCTGCTCGCCCGCCGGCCGGATGTGGTGGCGGCCGAACAGGAGCTGGTCGCGGCCAATGCCCGGGTGGCCCAGGCCCGCGCGGCCTACTTCCCGCTCATCTCGCTCACCGCCTACGCCGGCTCGGAAAGCTCGGAGCTCTCCAATCTGCTCGGCTCGGGCACCTTCGTGTGGCAGGCGGCGGCGAGCCTGGTGCAGCCGATCTTCAACGCCGGCCGCACCCGGCGCAACGTGGAAGCGGCCCGAGCCCGCGAACTCGGGGCCCTCGCCGCCTACAAGAAGGCGGCGGAGAGCGCCTTCGCCGAGGTGGAAAGTGCCCTGGTAGCCCTCTCGACCAGCGCTGCCGAGAGGGCTGCGCGGGGGCGCCAGAGCGCCGCCCTCGAGCGCGCTCGAGACCTCGCTCGCCTGCGCTACGACGCAGGGGATTCCTCCTACCTCGAACTGCTCGACGCCGAGCGCAACCTCTTCGCCGCCCAACTCTCCCTCGCCCGCGCCCGCCGCGACGAACTCGCCGCCGCCGTCACCCTCTTCCAGGCCCTGGGCGGGGGCTGGGGAGCGGAGGGCACCGCCGCTCCCTGAGGCTTATGCCGAACGGCATTATGCGGTTCGGCATAAGTCTCGAGCTCGCCTCACAGCCCCCGCCAGCCTTCGACGCCGGTCACCACCGCCGCGAGCAGCAGCACGGCGCCCACCACCCGGGCGGCGAGGATGCCGGCGCCCGGCCTCGACTCCAGCCAGCTTCGGCTACCCACGGCGGCGAGGGCCACCGCGCCGTAGACGGCCGCCTGGGTGAGGGCGATGATCACCGCAAGCGGCAAGGCCTGGAGCCACACCGGCCCTCGCTCCGGGCGCACGAACTGCGGGAACACCGCGAGCATGAAGAGGTAGGCCTTGGGGTTGGAGAGGTTGGTCAGGGCGGCACCACCCAGGGTGGCGGCCGGCGAGCGCCGGCCGAGCGCCGGCAGCGGGCCGAGGACGACCCGGCTGCGCACCAGGCTCACGCCGACCCAGGCGATATAGGCCGCCCCCAGCAGCAGCAGGGCCTGATAGAGCCCCGGCACCACCTTGAGCAGTAGCCCGAGGCCGAGCGCCCCGGCCACCACGTGGCAGACACCGCCCAGCACCAGCCCGGCCACCGCTGCAAGGCCCGAACTCCGGCCGCCGGCGAGCGAACTCGCCAGCACGTAGGCCATGTCCAGGCCCGGCAGGATGACGATGCCGAACACCATCAGAAAGAAGATCCACAGCTCTGCCGCGGGAACCATGCGCCTGCCCTCCCAGAGGTTCGATGCGCGCACCCAGGGCGCGCAACGCCACTCTAGAGAGCCAATAGGGCGTTTTCCGTCCTATTTCTCGCTAGAATCTCCGCCATGGCCCGCCCCACCCGGCGCACTCTCGCCGTGCTCGAGTTGCTGCAGAGCCACGGCCAGCTGAGCGGTGCCGAGCTCGCCGGGCGCCTGGGCATCGACCGTCGCACCGTTCGCCGCACCCTCTCCCGCCTCGAGGAGCTGGGCATTCCGATCACCACCGAGCGTGGCCGCCACGGTGGCTACGGCCTGGTGGCCGGGTTCAAGCTGCCGCCCATGCTGTTCACCGAAGAAGAGGCTCTGGCCCTCGCGGTGGGGCTGCTGGCTGCCTCCGGCCTCGGCCTGGGAGCCGCCGGCCCGGCGGTGGCGAGCGCCCGGGCCAGGGCCACCCGCTGCTGCTGGCCGCCCGAGAGCTGATCGGGGTAGCGGTTGGCCTGGCGGGCCTCGAGCCCGACCAGCTCCATCAGTTCGGCCGCCCGGGCGTGCGCCTGCGCCTTCGGCACGCCGTTCAGCAGCGGCACGGTGGCGATGTTGTCGATCACCTTGCGGTGCGGCAGCAGGCCCGCGTTCTGCATCACGTACCCGATTCGCCGGCGCAACGGCACCGGTGGAACGTCCGCCACGTTCTCGTCGTCGATCCACACCGCACCGCTGGTCGGGTCGACCATGCGGTTCACCATGCGCAGCAGGGTGGTTTTGCCGCAGCCGGACGATCCGACCAGCACGGTGGTCTTGCCCGTGGGCGCCTCGAGAGTGAAGTCGCGCACGGCCTCGGTGCCGTCGGGGTACGACTTGCACACGTCCTGAAATCGGATCATTGCCCTACTCAACCCCACCACGGCCCGATTCGTATACTCACCCTGTGGGTGAAACCGTCGAACACAACGCCCGAAAGTCACGCTTCGAGATTCACGTGGACGGTGCCCTGGCCG
>CALMKX010000386.1 GCA_937867335.1 uncultured Acidobacteriota bacterium | reverse complement strand
GGCTCACGGCTTCGCTCGGCGTGCCGAACGCCATGCCCGGCATCGGCGAGCTGCAGCCCTTGACGGGCGGTGGCACGAGCTCGGTCGCGAGCGAGCGGCCGGTGACGTCGTGCGTCCCGTCGCTCGACGCGGCGGAGGTGAGGCCGGGCGGGCGCTCGCCGGTACCACCGCCGCTCACCGCGGGATCGAGGTAGTAGCTGCCGAGCAGCAGGAACATCTCGTTCTCGGTGCTCTCGCCCCCCGTCAAGCGACACGCGTCACACTCTCCGTCGTTGGCTCCCGGCGCCGAGTCGCAGGATCGAGCGTCCTCGGAGCCAGAGCAGGGATTGCCGACCCGACCCGCTGTACATGCACTGGGAGTGCAGGTCCCGATACCGGCGATTCGCGCACTCTCCGGAATCCGCGATGCTCGCGTGACCGTATCGGGATCTGGCGAACCATCGTCTTTCACGCCATTGTTGAAGAGCGCACAGTACTTGACTGTCCGCTGCGCCGGATCCGCTGCGTCGAAGGCGAGCGGCGGCGCCAGGGCCACGCCGGGGAAGAAGTGCTCGCGGTTCTCGAACAGGGTGGCGGCGGCCACGAACTCGGCGTAGAAGTTGCGCGAGGCGAAGCCGAAGGCCTTGCCCTTCCAGGCCGCGCAGATGGTGCCGATGTCGCGGGTACCGAGCTGGGAGACCGCCCGGGCCACGCCGTACGGGCCGTGGTTGTAGGCGGTGAGCGCGAGCGGCCAGGAGCCGAGCATCTGGTAGTTCTCGGTGAGGATCTGCGCCGCGGCGGTGCCGGCGGAGAGCGGGTCGAAGCGTTCGTCGACCTCGCGGCCCACGCGCAGGAAGCGCCTTCCGGTGGCGGGCATGATCTGCCACATACCACCGGCCGAAACCTTGGAGCGGGCGTTCAGCTGGAACATCGACTCGATGAACGGCAGCCGGGTGAGCTCGACGGGCAGGCCGTAGCCGCGGAAGATCTCCTCGAGGTGGGGCAGGTAGCGGCCGGCGCGGGTGATGGCACCGGCGAAGATGTCCGAAAGGCCCGGCTGGGCCCGGAGGTTCTGCGCCGCCGCCAGGAGCTCGCCCCGCGTGGGCGAGCCACCGAAGAGAGCGGTGACGCGCTGGCCCTCCTCGCTTTCGAGCGCCGCCGCATCCCCCGCCGCGAGCTTCCGCAGCAGGCCACCCACTTCGGCCAGACCCTGCTTCACTACGGCCTCGCGCCGGCGCTTCTTCAGCACGTCGGAGGTGATGGCGTTGTCGAGGCTGGTGAAGTCGAGCAGGCGATAGATGCGCTGGGGCACCAGCTCGTCGTGGAGCACCACCTGGTGCGAGGAGTAGCGGGCGAAAATGTCGGTCCAGAAGTTGACGTTCGAGAGCAGCGAGTCCGGCACCGGGAAGAGGCTCGGGTCGAGAGGCTTGATCTCCACCCGCGGCGCGCTCGGCGCGGCCTCGCCTTGCCCGCTCGCGAGCGCCGGGCCGGCGAGCAGGGCCAGGGCGGCCAGAGCGGCGGCCGCTCTCATGGCCGACACGCTAGCCGGCGGATGCCCGGGACGGGGAAGTCCATCCCGGGCATTGTAGCAGGGGCTTCGCTGGCCGGCCGGCGGGCTAGCCGCCCTGGGCGCCGTGGACCGCGGCGTCGGCGGTGATCATCGCCGAGCGGATCTGCGAGGCCACCTCGGAGAGCCCGCCGGGGGAGTGCGGGATGAGGATGGTGTTGGTCTTCGAAGCGACGCCGATTTCCTTCAGAGTGTCGAAGTACTGGGTCATCAGCACCAGGTTCATCACGTCCTGGGCGGTGGCACCCGGCACTCCCTGCTTGAACTCCTCCACCGAAGCCCGCAGGCCTTCGATGATGGCCTTGCGCTGGTCGGCGATGCCGCGGCCCTGGAGGGCCTTGCTCTGGGCCTCGGCCTCGGCGGCCTTCACCTTGAGGATGCGCTCGGCCTCACCCTTCTCGGCGGCGGCCACGCGCAGGCGCTGGGCGGCGTTGATCTCGTTCATCGCCTCTTTCACCTTGATGTCCGGGTCGATATCGGTCACCAGGGCCTTGACGATGCCGTAGCCGAAATCGTCCATCACCTCCGCGAGCTCGCTCTTGACGGCGTCGGCGATCTCGTCCTTCTTCTCGAACACGTCGTCGAGCTTGATGCGCGGCACCCGGGCCCGCACCACGTCGAAGACGAAGGCACGGATCTGCAGGTGCGGGTCCGAGAGCTGGTAGAAGGCCTCGTAGATCCGCTCGGGCAGCACGAAGTACTGCACCGAGACCAGCACGTGGACGAAAACGTTGTCCTCCGTCTTGGTCTCGACCTCGACGTCCAGCTGCTGCACGCGCAGGTTCACCCGGCCGGCGATGGTCTCGATCAACGGGATCTTGAGATTCAGGCCCGGGCCGGCCACGCGGGCGAACTTGCCCAGGCGCTGGACGATGGCGCCGGTCTGCTGCTGGACGATGAAGAGCGCGAGCGGCAGAACGAAGAACAACAGGATGACGAAGAGAACCAGCGGCAGCATGGTGACGATGTCCTTCCTCCCTGGTTGGGGGCGATGTCGGGTGCGTCGGCGGTGCTTCGAGTCCTACGCTCGCCCAGGGGCGCTATTCCGCTCTGGCGCGAAGAATGAAACCGCGACCCCATCTCCGGCGTTGTTCCCACAGCCGCAAGAACACTCCGCCTGCAAACCGGGAGACGTCTATGTTGGGCAACCTCTGGCAAGACCTTCGCTACACCCTGCGCAGCCTCCGGCAGAGCCCAGGATTCACGCTCACGGCCGTGCTCTCCCTGGCCCTGGGGCTCGGCCTCAACACCACCCTGTTCACGCTGGTCGACGCCGTGGTCTGGCGCCCGCTGCCGGCCGCGAACCCCGCCCAGCTGATGAACCTCTTCGGCCGGGTGGAGGACCCGAACGGCCCGGGCTACACCACCACTTCCTACCAGGACTACCTCGATCTCGCCCGCCAGAAGGACGTCTTCTCCGGCGTGGCCGGCCACAGCTGGATGTTCGCCACCCTGAATCGCGACGGCAAGGCGCAGATGGTGACCGGCGAGATCGTGACCGGCAACTACTTCGACCTCTTGGGCGTACGGCCGGCCTTGGGACGGCTGCTGCTGCCGGCGGACGACGCTCCCGGCGCGCCGCCCGTGGCGGTGCTCGGCTACGACACCTGGCAGCACGAGCACGGCGGGGACCCGGCCATCCTCGGCAAGACGCTCAAGATCCGCAACCAGCCCTACACCATCGTGGGTGTGGCCCCGGCGAGTTTCCCGGGCCTCCTGCCGGGCTTCTCCGCCGAGCTCTGGTTGCCGGTCTCGCGGCTGGAGGACATCGAGCCCGTGGGTTGGCAGGATTGGAGCGGGCCGCCCACGCCCTCGAACCGCCTGGAGCACCGCGGCCGACGCTGGATGCTGGCCGTCGGCCGGCTGGCTCCGGGCGCAAGCGTCGAGCAGGCCCGAGCCCGTGTGGAGCTGCTCGGCAAGCAGCTCGCCGCCCAGTACCCGGAAACCAACAAGGACCGAGCTCTCGCCACTTTCCCGGCGAGCGAGGTGCGGGTCCACCCGGCGGTGGACGGCGCCCTCCGCCCGGCCGCCCTGGCACTTCTCGCCCTGGTGAGCCTGGTGCTGCTGGTGGCCTCGGCCAACGTGGCCAATATGGTGCTGGCCCGCACCGCCGGCCGGCAGCGAGAGATCGGCGTGCGCCTGGCGATCGGTGCCGGGCGAGGCCGGCTAATTCGCCAGCTGCTCACCGAGAGCCTGGTGCTTTCCGCGCTCGGCGGGCTGGTGGGGCTCGGCATGGCCTTCGTCGCGAGCCGCTTGCTCGCCACCCAGGGCCTGCCACTGCCGATCCACCTGGCGATGAAGTTCCACTTCGATGGTCGGGTGTTCCTGTTCGCCCTCGCGGTGGCCGCCGCCACCGGCGTGCTCTGCGGCCTGGCCCCGGCGCTGCGCAGCTCGCGCCCGGACCTGGTCTCCACCCTCAAGGGGGGGAGTAGCGACGGGCGCGGCGGCCGGCTGGGCCTGCGGGGAGTCCTGGTGATCGGCCAGGTGGCGGTCACCCTCTTCCTGCTGGTGGGCGCCGGGTTGATCGTCAAGAGCCTCCTCCGCTCGCTCGCCGCCCCGCTCGGCCTCGAGCCCGGCAAGGTGGCGGTGGCCACTTTCAGCCTGGGCGAGGTGCGCTACACCAAGGCTCAAAGCGAGGCCTTCTACCGCGACCTCCTCGAGCGCTTGCGGGCTCGGCCGGAAGTAGAAGGGGCAGCCGTGGTGACGCGCTCTCCGCTCTCCGTGAACATCCACATGAACGGCGTCTTTCTCGATGACAAGGGTAGCGATGCCGGCGAGGAGGGCATCCCGGTCGACGTCACCTCCACCACGCCGGGGTACTTGAAGACCCTCGGCATTCCCCTCCTCGCGGGCCGAGACATCCAGGAGAGCGACATCGCCGGCGGGCCGGCCGTGGTGGTGGTGAACCAGGCCTTCGCTCAGAAGTACTGGCCGGGCCAGAATCCCCTCGGCAAGCAACTGTGGACCGATCGCGGCGGCAAGCCCTTGGAAGTCGTGGGGGTCGCCGCAACCTACAAGGTGCGGACTCCCGGCGAGGCTCCGCGCCCGTTCTTGCAGTTCGCCTTCGCCCAGAACTTCTCCTCGGCGGGCACCGTGGTGGTCCGCGGCAAGGGCGACCCCGCCGCGCTCGCCGCCCTTCTGAAGCAAGAAATCGCCGCCCTCGAGCCCGAGCTGCCGCTGCTGGAGTGCCGGACCTTCGAGGAGATGATGGGCTCGGTGCTGCTCACCGCCCGGATCGGCGCTGCGCTCTTGGGCGCGCTCGGTCTCCTCGCCCTGGCGCTTGCCGCCGTGGGCCTCTACGGCGTGATCGCCTACGCCGTCAACCGCCGCACCCGCGAGATCGGTATTCGCATCGCCGTGGGCGCCCAGCCGGGTTCGGTACTCGGCCTGGTGCTCGGCCAGGGCATGCGCCTGGTGGCGATCGGTATCGCCCTCGGCCTGCCGGCGGCCTACGCCGGCACGCGGCTCGCCGCCCGGGGCTTCGATGGCCTGGGCAGCTTCGAGCCGCTCACCTACACCCTGGCAGCCGCCGTGCTCGCCGCCGTGGCCTTCGTAGCCAACTGGCTCCCGGCCCGCAAAGCCGCCAGGATCGACCCGCTGCTCGCCATCCGGCGGGAGTGAGGGGGGGACTCGCGCTACGGCGCCGGCTCGGCGCAGCTCAAGGCGGCGCCCAGGCGGGCGAGGACGGCGCAGGCGTTCACCTGGCGGGCCTGGGCTGCG
>CALMKX010000385.1 GCA_937867335.1 uncultured Acidobacteriota bacterium | reverse complement strand
ATCGCATCGGAGAAAATGACCAGCTTGTCCCGGGGATCGCGCCCCCGCGCCGCCCGCGTGGTATCCACCGCGAACGTCTCCAGCCCGATGGGTTCCATGGGGACACTCATTTGGGTCAGGATCGTCTTTGGCAGGCGTTGCTTGGCAATGCCAGGCCCTTCCCAGAGGACTTCCAGACTCGTTTCGCCGCCGCCATTGAACCAGGTGAGTTGGAACGGATGATCCCCCGCCGTCAGAATCAATTTGCCCGATTTTTCCGTGCTCGGATGCACACCCCAGTTATCGACGACCAACTGAGTGCCGATGCGCAACCGCGAACCATCGTCCGATCGCGTGTAGAAGGTATATTCCCCTGACTCCGCGATGCGGATGAAACCCGTGAAACGAAAACCGACATTGTCTTCGCGGGCGCGGGGTTTGAGTCGGAAATCGTCCACCACTCCCGAGGCTTTCACCTCCGCCAACTGCAGTTGATAAGTTGCCTAGCGCGTGCGTGTGACTTCCAATTGCCGTGCTAAATTCACGTCCGCCATCATCCGCATCGCTGCCGAGCGTGACGGGGCTGGTCTCGTCGGTGCCGACCTTCAGCTGGCGTTCGCTGCGTCTGCGCCGTGAATACCGGTTGCCCCTGCTGGTCGCGGTCGGCCTGCTCGCTGGTGGCCTGCTCAGTGCGCCCTGGGGTACGCTGTCGATGATCTCGCTGGCCTATGTCGTCAGCATCGCGCTCAGCATCCGCAGCTACCGGCGGTCGAAGTCTGGCCTGCGTCAGGCCGATGCCTTGGGCATGGCTGCCGCTACAACCGCTTCAACGGCCGACGCTGTCTCACTGCAATCACCCGTTTCTGACCAGTCCGCGCCGGCCGACGGTAAATCCGCACCTCCGGACCCTACTGTGACCAGTTGAGCGACGGGCCGGCGTGTCTGGATGACGGACCCGGCACGGGGGCCAGACGAAACCTGCAAAATCGGACTGGAGACGGATGCGCCACGGGCAATCAGGTCTCTCCGCCCGGGATGCAATCCGTGTATCCGGACCGCTTCGGGCGGGCACGGGTCTTATGCTCGACCGCGATTGCAGGGATCAGCGGCCGGATGCCGGCGATCGCAGCGGCGAGCTCCGCGCAGAGCGGCTCCATCTGGTGGGTGTGGGAGGCGATGTCCACCCGCACCCGCCGGCTCTCCACACCCTCGGCCGCCCAGCGGGCGAGGGCCGCTTCGAGCACGGGCACCGAGCCGCCGACCACCGTCGAGGCCGGGCTCAGCACGCCGGCGATCGACAGCTCGTCCGAGCCGAGCTCGGCGAGTAGGCGCTTCATCTCCGCCTCGCCCACCTTCACCATGGCCATGCCGCCCTGGCCGCTGGTGCGCATCATCAAGCGGCTGCGGTGGCGAACCACCAGGGCTGCGTCCTCGAGGCTCAGCAGGCCGGCCACGTGGGCGGCCGCCGCCTCGCCGAGGCTCTGGCCCACCACCGCGTCCGGCTCGATGCCGTAGTGGCCGAGCAGCCGGGCGAGCGCCACTTCCATGGTGAAGACCAGCGGCTGCGCCACCTCCACGGTCTCTTCCCGCCCCTCCGGCCCGCCCGCGCGCAGCACCTCTTCGAGGGAGAAATCGAGCAGGCCGGCGAAGGCCGCTTCGCAGTCCGCCACGGCCCGGCGGAAGGCCGGCTCGGCCTCGAGCAGCCGGCGACCCATGCCCCGCCACTGCCCGCCCTGGCCACCGAAGAAGAAGAGCGTGCGGCGCCGCTGCGCCGTGCCGGCGATCACATCCGGCCGCTCTTCGCCCTCGAGATAGCCCGAGAGCGCTTCGTCGAGGCCCTGGCGGCTCGCCGCCACCACGGCCAGCCGATGTACGGCCGAAGCCTCGAGAGTCGCCGCCGCCTGGCGGCAAACCTCGAGCGGACGGCTCTCGGCGAGGCGCTTCCGGGCCTCGAGCGCCGCCTCCCGGAGGCCTTCCGGCGCCTGCGCGGCGAGCGGCAGGAGCAGCGCCGAGGCGGCCGGAGCCTCGGCCAGCACCAGGTGGCAGTTGGTGCCGCCGAAGCCGAAGCTCGACACGCCGGCGAGCGCCGGCTCGCCCTCTCCCGGCCAGGGCTCCAGGCGATCGACCACCGAGAGCCCCAGCTCGGCGAAGCGCACATGAGGATTGGGGCTCTGGAAGTGGAGCGTGGGCGGCAGGGTGCGGTGGCACATCGCCAGGCAGGTCTTGATCAGCCCGGCCATGCCGGCGGCCGCCTCGAGGTGGCCGATGTTGGTCTTGACCGAGCCGATCTTGAGCGGCCGGTCGCTCGGCCGCCCGCGGCCCAGCACCGAGCCCAGAGCACCGGCCTCGATGGGGTCGCCCAGCATGGTGCCGGTGCCGTGGGTTTCCACGTAGTGCACGTCGTTGTGCCCCACTCCGGCCCGGGCGTAGGCCTCGCGCAGCATCGCCGCCTGGGCTTCCGGGTTGGGGGCGGTCAGGCCGTTGCTGTAGCCGTCGTTGTTGATGCCCGCGGCCTTGATCACGCAGTAGAGGAAATCGCCGTCGGCCAGGGCGGCCGAGAGCGGCTTGAGCACCACCACGCCGGCGCCCTCGCCGCGCACGTAGCCGTTCGCCCGGGCGTCGAAGGCCTTGGAGCGGCCGTCCGGAGCCATGGCGCCGAACTTGGACATCGAAATCGTGCTCGCCGGCGAGACGATCAGGCTCACGCCGCCGGCAAGAGCCAGCTGCGAGTCGCCCGAGCGCAGGCTCTGGCAGGCCAGGTGGATCGCCACCAGCGAGGAAGAGCAGGCGGTGTTGACCGTCAACGCCGGCCCGGCAAGGCCGAAGAAGTAGTTCACCCGCGCGCTCGCGATCGAGATGTCGGTGCCGGTGGCGGTGTACTGCGTGATGCTCTCCGGCCGGCCCTCGGTCAACCGCGCGTAGTCGCTCCACATCGAACCCATGAAGACGCCGGTCCGGCTCGAGCGCAGCTCGGCCGGGGTGATCCCGGCGTCTTCGAAAGCTTCCCAGGCGAGCTCCATCACCAGGCGCTGCTGGGGATCCATCTCCTTCGCCTCCCGCGGGGAGATGCCGAAAAACGCCGCGTCGAAGCCGCGAACGTCGTCGAGCAGGCCGCTCCAGCGGGTGGACATCTTGCCCGGCACCGAAACGTCCGGGTGGTAATGCCGGGCCAAGCTGAAGCGGCTTTCCGGAACTTCGATCACCGAATCCTTGCCGGCCACCAGGCTCTGCCAGTACTGGCGGGCGTCGGCTCCGCCCGGGAAACGGCAGGCCAGGCCCACGATGGCGATCTCCTCGCCGGCCTCGAGGCCCCGGGGCCCCGCGGCGGGCGCTGCCTCGCTCGCCGCGGGGCCCTCGGTCAGGTAGCGAACCACGGCGTTGATGGTGGGGTGGTCCCACACCAACGTCGGCGGGATCAGCCGCGAAAGCTCCCGGGAAAGATCTGCGATCAGGCTCGCTGCGAGAAGCGAAGTCAGGCCGTAGCGGTTGAAGCGCTCGTCGGCCTTGATCGCGCTCGGGCTGGCGGCAACCAGCCCGGCCACCCGCTGGCGCAGCCATTCACGCAAAGCCTCGGCACCGCCGGGCGAAGCCATCGCCGCGGCCAGGCTGCCGGCTTGGCGATCGGAGGGAGTGGTTTCGCTGCTCATCGTCGCTTACCCTTCGTGGACGACCTCGTTGAACGGCTCGCTCTCGGCCGGGACCGGCTCTGGTTCGCCACCGAGCCCGGCGAGGAGCGCCGGCGACAGCCCCAGCTCGACCAGGATTCCGAGCCCGAGGATGGTCGCCGTGAAGACCCCGAAGTTGCGATTGGGCACGAACGAAGCGAAGGCGAAGGCACCGAAGGCGATCACCAGCACCGTGGTGGCGATCGTCACCGCCGAGCCGGTGTGGCCGAGCACCCAGATCAGAGCTTGCCGATTGCTCATTCCCTCGCCTCGCCGGCGGAAGAAATTGGCGATCAAGTGAACGGTGTCGTCCACCACGATGCCCAGGCAGATACTTGCCACCACCACCGTGCCGACATCGAGCGGCTGCCTCAGCAAGAACATCACCGTGCCGCCGAGCAAGAGAGGAATCAGGTTGGGAATCAGCGCCAGCGCACCCACCTTGAAGGAACGCACGGCGAGCATCAGGATCAAGCTGATCTGCAGCAGGGCGAGAATCAGCGAGATCAGGAACGAGCGCACCACGTAGGTGTTCATGCCCTGGTAGAGCAGCATCTTGCCGGTATTGACCGCGTGCAGGCCCATCTGCCGAGCTTTGTCCGCGAAGCGGGCCGCAGTAGCCATGGCCGCGTTCGATTCCTCGATGCGCCAGAGCACGCTGATGCGCAATTTGTCCTGATTGACGCTCACGCGATCGTTGATGTCCGCGCCCTGGGGAACGTTCATGGTGTAGAGAAAGAGCTGCTGGGCGATCTCGTCGGAACTGCCCGCCAGCTGATAAGCCGAAGCCTCGCCACCGTGGAGAGCGCGGTTGACCTGCTTCAAGATATTCACCACCGAAACCGCGCGGGCCACGCCAGGGGTCGACTCGATCCAGCGCTGGTACTCCTCCACCTTGCGCAGGAAGGCCGGGTCCTTGATGCCGTCCGGCTTACCGCTGTCGACCACGATCTCGACGCCCGGAGTGCCGCCCAGCTGATCCTCCACGAACTGGTTGGCGGTGCGCACCGGCACGTCCTTGGTGAAGTAGAGGAAAGGGTTCGAGTTCACCACGTTCAAGGAGCTCAGGTAGGCGGTGACCACCGTGAGCACGCCGAAACCGATCAGGATGGCCCGCCGGTTGGCGATCACCCAGTCGACGTAGCGCACGGTGCGGCTCGAGGCACCCTCTTCACCGTGGGGCGGGGCCTTCTTCGAGCGGCTCGGCAGCAGCGCCAAGAGCGGCCCCATCAGCAAGAAGCAGAACACCCAGGCCAAGAGCGCACCGATGCCGGTCATCGTGCCCAGATTCGAAAGGGCGAGAATCGGCGTGCTGGTGAAGCTGAAGAAGCCGGCCACCGTGGTGATGCTGGTGAGGAAAGTGGGGAAGAAATTCAGCTCGAGCGAGCGCTGCGCCGCCGCCCGGCGCTCCATGCCCTGGGAGCGGGCCTCGTAGAAGCTGTAGAGCAGGTGCACGGCCACGGCGACCGAAAGGGCGATGAGGATCTGCGGTACCGAGGAGGTGACGTTGCTCACCTTGAGCCCCATCCAGCCGGAGATGCCCAGGGTCATCAGGATCACCGCCAGGATCACCACCACCGGCAGGAGCACGCCGGAGATTCGCCGGAAGAAGAAGCCCAGGGCCAGCATGGTGAGCAGGAACACCGCCGGCACCAGCTTCTTCATGTCGACGGCCATGCTCTCCTTGAAGGCGGTGTTGATCGCCGCACGACCGGTGAGGTAGAAAGTCTCGTCGGTGGTACTGATCGAAGCCAGAAGCTCGCGGGTGCCGGCCACCACCACCGGCATCTCGGGGTTGGATTCCACGCTCGGTCGCACCGTGCCGATCACCAGTGCGGTGTTGCCGTCCTTGCTCAGCAGATAGCCAGGCAGGTCCTCGTGGGTGAGGGCCACCTCGCGGCGCTTCTCGAGTAGTACGGGATCCGCCTCGGCTCCTTCCGGCAGCAGCGACTCGATGGTGATCTCTTCTTCCGAGGAATGCACCCAGGGAAAGTTCACGGGCGATTGCACCCGGATGATGTCGGGCACCTTCCACATACCGTCCGTGAGCTGGCGCAGAACGGCCACGGTGCCCGGGTCGAAGATCCCCGAAGGGCTGTGAACGGCCACCACTACCGAGTCGTCGTTGCCGAAAACCCGCTCGAGGTCGTCGACTTCCTTGAGCAGAGGGTTGTCGGGATAGAAATAGCTCCGGTGCGTGAAATCGGTCTTCAATCGGCCTAGCCCCGGTAGCGTCGCTCCCACTACCAGCAGGCCCAACAACAGGGAAAGCACGGGGCGCTCCGTCAAGAAGCTCGCGACTCGCGAACTCAAGGTCTTGCGCTCTCGGTCTTGTCTCATTCCTTTTGCCTTTTCCCCTGAACCGTCCAGGCGCGCCTAGAAGTTGTAGACCAGGCTCGCGAACAGATAATCCACATTGCGGAAACGCTCGAGGCCCACGGGGTCGTCGCCGCCCACTGCGGCTTCGATCACCCGCACTCCCGCCCGCAGGCTGAGCACTTCGGCCAAGCGCTGCCGGTAGGTGAGCGAAACCAGGTACTCGCCGGAGCGCTCGAGATCGAAAATGGCCGATGCCGTGACTTGACGATCCGCGACATCGTTGAAGGCGTAGCGCACGGCCACGCCGACATCACGCTGGAACACCGCCAGGGCGCGGCGCTCGGCCGCGGTGGTGCCGAAAATCGTTTCCGCTTCGAGCACCAGCGAAGTCTGGCCACCTCCGGGTGTGGACCAGCCGTACTCCACACCGGCCGCAAGGGTGGTGTGGTCTGGCTGGCGGAGCCCGGCGAGGCTCGTCTCCCGCGGTGAAGGCTCGGTGAAATCGCGATGGGTGAGCTCGAGCTTGAGCACCCAGCTCGCGACGGCGGCCTGCACGGTGGCGCCGAGCTGGTCGACCGGCAAGAAGACCGGTTTCACCTTGAGGGTCTCGCTGTCGAACGCGAACAGCGGCTGCAGCCGATCCTGGTGGTGGAGATAGTGAAAAGTGAGGTCGGCCGGACCGACTCGGGTCTCGGCTCGCAGGGCGAACTGATCCGCCCTGGAGCCGGAGTCGATCCGACCGTTTCTCGACACCCAAACGGCATCCCCCAATCCGACCCCGTCCGGTAGCCCGCTCAGGCGCGAGTGAGGGCCAGGCAGATGCGGCTCGATGCGCCAGGGCAGATAAAAGGCCGTAACGGTGACCGGCCCCAGCACTGTGCCCAAAGAGACCGCGGGCTCGCCCAGCTTCTCCAGGTTCTCAATCTCGCCATCAAAGTTACGACTATTGAAAACGTCGGCCGGATGAAAGATCTCCAGCACCGACCCGTTGTCGAGCTCGACGCCCACGCGTGCGTGCCAGCGCGGCTGGCGGTACTCCAGCCAGGCTTCTTCGGGTACCAGGAGGTCGCGGCTGCCGTCGTAGGCGTCCGCGCGACCGAATACCCGGACCCGCGCGCTCCAGGCTCCATCGTGATAGCTCGCTTCACACCGGCCGATGGCCGCGAGCGCACGATCCTCCGTCACGCCGCGATCATCCGAAGAGAAGAGCCGGCTCTCCACGCCCAGTTCACCCTTGGTGTCGAATTCCTGAGCACGGGCCGTGGAGGCCCAGGCGAGCGCCAGGGCCGCGAACATCACGATCGATCGAGCTCCAAAGCAGAATTTCACTGTCCCATCCTCGCCGTCTCGAAGCGATCGGGCTCGAAAGCGACCTGCAGCTTGCGATCACTGCCATAGGCCAGGATCGAGCTCTTGCGCGTCTGCACGTTCTCGATGCGGATCTGATTCGCTCGCCACCACTTGCCGCCGAACTGCTGGTACTGCTCGAAATGAGCCACCTTGAGCAACTGGCCACGGCGGTCGAAGTACTCGATCTTCAGGGGCGCCAGGTATTCCTTGTCGTAGCTGACCAGCTGCCGGCTGTAGCCGCTGGTCTTGTCGACCGGAACGCGCTCCACCACCCACACACCTCGCCCTTCGAGCGTGCCCTCTTCGAGGAAGCGGTAGCTGTACTTCTCCACTTCCTGACCGCCCATGTCCTCGAAGGCGAACTCGCTGCCCATGAACGAACCGGATTTGTTGCTGCTACTGATCCGCTTGACTCGCTTGACCGTAGGCAGGAACAGCCATTGGTCGTCCTCGTTTCCCTTGTGCGTCCAGGTGAGAAGCTGCACACCCTTGACATCCGGCGGCTTCTCGAACGTCACCAGCGAGCGATCGCCATCGTTCTCCTTCTCCGAGGTGACGAGCTCCATCCGCCGCACGATGCGATCGCCGCTGGCGTTGACCAAGGTCAATTCCACATTGCCGCTCTCGCCGACGAATCCCGCCCGGCTCGCCCGCACCTGGCGAGCGATCTCGAGACCACGCTCCTCCGGGCTCTCACCCAGGCTCGGTACCGCCAGAACGGCGAGCGCCAGAAGCGCCAGGAGGCTCTTCACACCGCCTGCCTTGTGCAGCCCGATCCTCGTTGGTGTTTCCATTCCAGACTCCTTTGCATGAACCACTGAGAAAAGCCCGCCGAGAAACGCGGACGCGGGCCGCCGAGCCGGCCGGCCTGCGCCCGCGAGAAACTTCTAGTGAGACTCCAGGTACGCCCGAAGGGCTTGGATCAAGAGGCGCGTGCGGCGCCGCTCGGTCACCCAGCTCTGGGCGGCGAGCTGGTCGAGGCTCGGAATCACGCACTCGAGGTAATCCCCGAGGGTCTGGCCGCGGACGTCAAAGCTGCAGGGGATCTCGGGCAGCAGAATCGGGCTGCCCGGCACGATGCCGTAGAAACGGTTCCTGGTGCCGCCCGGCCAGGCCACGTCCACCACCGCCTCACTCGCCTTGCCGAGGCCGAAATGCAACGAGAGATCGCTTTCCGAAGCGTAGCTGCCGCCGCCGAGCACGGGCTGGAGCTGGGAGGTCTTGCTGCCCACCGGAGTCGCCTTGACCAGAGCGCCGATGCCGTCGCGGTTCACCCGGCCGCGGTCCGTGATGCCCTTGGTGCCGAGCAAGCGCACTTTGACGCCTTTGTTGCCGTTGCCACCGCTGTTGAGCTCCACCGACATCGTGCCGTCCGGGAACTGGTAGCCGTTCCACTGGAAGAGCGGGATGGTGGGATCGATCGGGTTGAAGGTGGCGACCACGGCGGCGTCGACATCCCACTCGCCGCCGATCTGCGGCGCCGGGGTGAGCGGAACCGAGGTCGGGATATCGATGCTCGAAGCGGTGACCACGTCGAGGAAACCGTCGTTGTTGAGGTCGCCCGTGGCCACACCGTTGACCTCGCGGCGCAGGTGGTCGGTGCCGCCGGCGAAGGCGGCGCGATCGCGCGAGAAGCGGGCCTTGCCATCGTTGTTGAGCAGGGCCGCCGGCGAGAGGATCACGAAGGCGCCGGCATCCATGCCACCGTGGAAGAGGATGTCGTTGTCACCGTCGTTGTCGTAGTCCGGAGCCACCACGCCCCAGCCGAACGGCGTGTTGGTGTTGTTGTTGCGGCCGTGGGAGTCGGCGTAGGTGCCGTCCTTCTTGCGCAAGAACCAGCGCGAGTCGCGGCCCTCGATGTTGAAGTCGATCGGCCCTCCCCGGGCCACGACCCGCGCGTGGTTGCCGAAATTGGTGGAGAACACGTCCAGCAAGCCGTCGCCGTTGAAGTCGGCGAAGGCGAGGCCCATCCAGCCGCCCGGGTAGTCCAGGCCGACCTCTTGAGTGGTGTTGGTGAAATGGCCGGTGCCGTCGTTCTCGAAAACCTGGATGTAGCCGCGATCCAGCCCGCCCACGACCACTTCAGGAGTGGCACCCTGGTCGTCGGCATGGAGGATGTCGATGTCGCCGTCCTGGTCGTAGTCGACCATGGCGATCGCCCAGGTACCGGTGCTCGATCCCGGCGGGGCATCGGGCAGATAGACATCGCGGAAGCCCGAGCTCTCGGAGACGTCTTCGAATACGTTGTCGCCCCGGTTGAGCAGCAGCTGGTTGGGCTGGTTGAGGCTGTAGTACTCGACGAACTGGGGTAGCGAAGTGCTGAGATCGAAGATGTTGGCAACGGCGATGTCCAGGAGACCATCGTTGTTGATGTCGCCCATCGAGCAGCTCATCGAGTTCGACACGAATTCGCCCACGCCCGAGCTGGCCGTGATGTCGCGGAAGGTGCCGTCGCCCTGGTTCTCGAACAGCAGGTTGGGATCCTGGCGGCCGGTGACGAAAAGATCGAGGTCGCCGTCGTTGTCGATGTCGCCGTAGCAGACGCCCATCGAATCCTGCTCGGTGGCGCCGACTCCGGCGGCCTCGCCGACGTCGACGAAGGTCACCTGGCCAGTCTGGGCGAACTGGTTCGCGTAAAGGCTGTTCGCCGTGCCCGGACCGTTGGTGACGTAGAGATCGAGATCACCGTCGCGGTCGTAGTCGAGAATCGCCACGCCCGGTGCCCCGCGGCCCTTGCCGGGGGTGGCCAGGATCTCGTCAGGGCCATAGAAGGGCAGCTGCTTGATGGCGTCGAAAATGGCTTCGATATCCGAACGTTGCCGGCTGTAATTGATGCCGGCGCCGTGGTTTGCAGCGATGTCGTTGAAAGTGACCCCGCCGTTCGCCGCTTCGGCGATGGCCGGGAGCAACAGAGCCGCGATCAGCGCGAAAAGCGCCAACAGACGGGCCCGAGATCTGGTTTCCACTACGTTTGACATGGACCAAGAACCTCCTTCGGTTCAGGAGTTCCGGCGCACCGGAACGGTCATCCTTCGACTCGAGACACCCAAACGTCCGACTTCACCGACCGGTCCGTGACCGCGCCAGGGAGGAGCCGGGAAGGCCCTGGCGCGGCCACGGACCCCGCGTCATGGATTGCAGGGAAATGCCTGCGGATCCACGAACAGACCTACCCGCTGCCCCTGCGGCTTGTAGTACTGCTTCAGGGCGCCGGTCTGGGTGTCGTTGACCCACAGGAAGTACTCGTCGCGGGAGAGCGACGAGGAAAAGAACAGATAGTCCGTGCCGCCGAACTGGCAGGTGTCGTAAACCTTGCTGTAGGCCTTGCCG
The DNA here is from genome assembly GCA_937867335.1 of uncultured Acidobacteriota bacterium. GTDB lineage: Bacteria > Acidobacteriota > Thermoanaerobaculia > Multivoradales > SZUA-115 > JAXLQX01. The sequence continues at coordinate 14,542 of CALMKX010000385.1, read as the reverse complement.
GAGCCCGGCGGGGTGAAGAACACCAGGCCCGAGGGCACGGTCGGATCGACGCCCTCGATCGGCATCACGAAGGCGTCCGAGCTGTAGCCGTCCTTGGTGAGGAAATGGGCCGAGGCGCGGAAGCGGCCGTTCACCAGGCAGAGGTTGGTGGCGTCGGGGGTGCAAGCGACGTTCGGCCGGATGCGGTAGAGCATGCTGTCGACGTCGCCGGAGACGTAGATCGTGCCCGACGGGCCCACCTTGACATCGCTGAAGAACACCGAAGGCACGGCCACCGTCTGCGGTGCCTGCACTCCGAGCCGCAGGCCGGAAGCCACGGTGCTGGTGTTGCCGTTGGCCGGGTTGATGCGCAGCAGCTTGCCGGTGCCGGTCTCCACCACCAGAAGCGAGCCGTCGCGGTCGACCGTCAGGCCCTCGGGGAAGGCGAGGTTGCCGGCCACCGGCTGAGGCGTGGCCAGCACCTGGCCGCCGGCCACGATCTGCCACACCACGCCGCTGCCCCAATCGGCCACCCACAGGGCGTCGTTGGTGGCGGCCATGCCGGTGGGAACGAAGAGCCCGGAAGCGAGGGTGGTGCGCTGCGAAGGATCGCTACCGCTGACCCGGATCACGCTGCCCGAAAGCAGCTCGTTGACGATCAGGTCCCCCTGGAAACGCAGGGCGTTCATCGGGATGCCGAGATCCTCGATGGTGAGCAGGGCCTGCTTGCCCACCGGATCCCAGATCTGCACGGAGGAGTCGGTCCAGGAGGTGATGATCAGGTTCGCGCCGTCCGCGGCCACCGTGGTGGGGTTGTCGAGCGGCGAGCGGAAGGTGCTGTCGGTCAGGCTCTGCACGGCGCCGGTGGCACCGTCGAGCTCGAGCAGGTCGGTCAGGTCGGCCACCCACACCGACTCGCCGTTGCCCTTGGGCACCACGGCAAGGCCGCCCGGGGCGGTCAGGCCGCCGGGACGCACCACCTTGGTGGAACCGTTGGCGAGCACCTCGACGATCTCGCCGTTGACGTTGTTCGAGACGAAGACGCGATCCTTGCTGTCGATGACCAGGTTGTCGATGCCGATGTTGAGCGTGGCCACCACCGTCTTGTCGCCGTTGGCGACGTTGACCCGGTAGATCCGGCCGGTGATGAAGTCGGTCACCCAGAGGCGACCGCGGGAATCGAATTTCACCGCCGAGGGGAACTCGATGTCGGTCGCCACGATCGTGAAGGCGCCGGTATCCGGGTTCACCCGCGCGAGGTCACCGGTGAAGAAGCGTGGCCCATAGATGAAGCCGTCGTTGCCGATGTCCATGCCATTCAAGCCGCAAACGGTGCCCAGGGCGGCCGTGATCAACCGCGGCGGGTTGACCAGATTGGGATCCAGCTCGTAGAGCTCGGAGCCGCCCAGGAACCCGCACTGGGAAGCGAACACCCGGCCGTTCGCAGAGGCCGTGATGGAGTTCAGGCTGGTATTGACGAACTGATGGGAGACCGCGCCTCCCGGGGCGAGCTTGCCGACCTCGCCGGTGAGCAAGGACGTCCAGTAGAGCGAGCCGTCCGGCGTGAACGCCAGGTCGTCCGGGGTTTCGACGCCCTGATCCGGCCCGATCTTGCCCAGCACAGCTCCGTTGTTGCGGTCCAGGATGGTGATGTCGCGCCCCACCACGCTGGCGACATAGAGGCGTTCCCGACTGTCCAGGATCAACCCGTTGGCACCACGGATCGGCGTGCCCACACTCACCACGTCGACCACCGCTCCTTGGGCGAGCACCGCCTGGGGAGCGACCAGGGCCAGGGTCAAGAGTCCGAGAGCTAAGAACTTACGCATGGCCAATCTCCACGTTACTAGTTAGTGAAATTGCACTATATATAAAACAGCCTTGCATTCTCAGATGGCTTCCATGCCGTCCGAGCATCCAGCTGTAGTTGCAATAAATCAGTACTCGCAATCTTCACGCTCCAGCTACCTCCGAGCCCTCCAAGCGACCCATCACGCGCCTTCAATAGGGACTGCTGCATATTACACAGAATCTGGCGCTATGACAAGCGGCTTGTCATTCACACTGACAATCTACTGCATTCAAGGTGCGTCAACCATGGTGTTAGGGAGACAACCCTGTGGCGAGAATTTCCGCGAACCTTTTGAAAGATTTCAATAATCTGCGATCAAGCGGCGGGCTGTCGATCGGCTCCGGTTCGGGCCGGCGGGGCGAGCGCGTCTAAACTTGCACCATGCGAGCCCCAGCCCCTTTCGCTTCGCGCCTGTTGCCCACTCTCTTCCTCGCCGCGATCGCCCTGGCTTGTACCGAGCACCCGCCGATCAAGGCCGCCTCGGACTCACCCGCTCCCCCAGCCCAGGAGGGCACTCGAATGGACCTCTCGCCCGCGTGGCAGGAGATCGACCAGCTCGTCTCCGAGCAGAAGATGGCGAGTGCCAAGGACAAGGTGGAAGCGCTGCTGGCCCGCGCCGAGGCCGGCGGCGACGCCGAGAACTGGGCCCGCGCCCTGATCCGCCGCGCCCAGCTGGGGGGAGCCCTCGGCACCTTCGAGACGGCGGTGCGGGAGCTCGCTGCGGCGAAGTGGCCGGAAGCTGCCTTCGAGCGCTCGGTGCTGTCCCTGTTCTACGCCCAGAGCCTCGAGAGCTACCTCTCGGTGTACAGCTGGGAGATCCAGCAGCGCGAGCGGGTGGTCTCCACCGAGCAGGTGGACCTCAAGGCCTGGACTCGCGAGCAGATCCGGGGCGAAGCCGAGAAGGCCTTCCTCGAGGTGTTCCGGCGGCGAGAGAGCTGGGGTGGCGAGGCACTGGGCAAGATGGCCGAGTACCTGGTGCCGAACAACTACCCACCCCGCATCCGGGGCACCCTGCGCGACGCCGTGACCTACCTGTGGGTGGAGCTCCTGGCCGACACCTCGGGCTGGACACCGGCCCAGTCGAACGACGTCTACCAACTCGAGCTCGAGGATCTGCTGGCGGGCGGCGGCAGCGGCTTGAAGGAGGACGACCTCGCCTCCGAGGGTGTCCATCCTCTCGCCAAGATCGCCTTCCTGCTCCAGGACCTCGAGCTTTGGCACCGCGGGCAGAAGCGACCCGAAGCCGCGTTCGAAGCCCGCCTCGAGCGGCTGCGCCGCCTGCGCGCCGCCTTGACCGACCCGGACGACCGCAAGGCCCTGCGCCGGGACCTCGAAGCCCGTCTCGGGGAGCTGGGCCGGGGTTACGAGTGGTGGTCGATGGGACGGGCCGAGCTCGCGGAATGGGTGGCCGAAGAGGACGCACCCGACAGCCAGGTGGAGGCCCGGAAGTTGGCCCTGGACGGAGCCGAGGCGTACCCCGCCTCCGCCGGCGGCCAGCACTGCCGCTACCTGGTGGCGCGACTGGAAGCGCCGGCCCTCAGCCTGTCGTCGATGGCCGTCGACAGCCTGGGCAAGCGGTCTCTGCTGCTGGCTCACCGGAATCTTGAAAGCGCCAGCTTCCGGGCCTACCGGCAAGACGTGGATCGGGAGATCCTGGGTAGCCGGGATGGCTTCTTCCAGCTCTACCAGCGGGTTCCCCAGCTGCTCTCGACGGGCCGCGCGGACGCCGAGTGGACCACCGCACTGCCCGCCACCCCGGACCTGCGCAGCCACAACACCTATGTCTCTCCCCCTTTGACCCGCCCGGGGCTCTACACCGTCGTGGTCTCGGCCGAGAGGGACTTCCGCGACGTCGGCAACTCCCGCTCGGCGCTCAACCTGCTGATCTCGGACCTGGTGCTGGCGATCGAGCGGGAGTCGCAGCGCGTCGAGGTCACGGTGCGCTCCGGCGCGAGCGGCCGGCCGATTGGCGGAGTCGAGGTCTCGCTCTACCGCGCCGACTGGCGAACCGGTCACCAGCGCGTGGCGAGAGCCGAGACCGGCGCGGACGGCCGAGCCCGCTTCGAGCGGGATCAGAACTGGGGCGAGCAGTACTTCCTGGTGGCGCGCAAGGGCGAGGACGTCGCCTTCGAGATCAACGGCATCTACTTCGGCCGCGAGGAGCCGGCGCCCCAGGTGACGACGGCGTTGCTGTTCACGGACCGCACCGTCTATCGCCCCGAGCAGGAAGTGCAGTGGAAAGCGGTAGCCTACCGCCAGGAGGCTGGCCGCGGCCGCTTCTCCACCCTGCCCCGGCACGAGCTCACGGTGGAGCTGGTGGACGCCAACGGCGAGACCGTGGAATCCCGGCCGGTCACCACCAATAGCTTCGGCTCGGCTTCGGGCAAGTTCCGCATCCCGGCCGGCAAGCTGCTGGGTGAGTGGTCCCTGCGCACCACCAACGGCGCCAGCAGCCGGGTGGTGGTGGAGGAATACAAACGGCCCACCTTCGAAGCGGCGATCGAGGACCCGGCCGCGCCGCTGCGCGTCAACCGGCCGGCGCGCCTCTCCGGCTCGGCCCGTTACTACTTCGGCTTGCCGGTGACCGCCGGCAGCGTGGCCTGGCAGGTGACGCGAGAGCCGGTCTACCCCTGGTACTGGAGCTGGTGGGGGCTGCCGAGGGAGAGCCCCCGCGTGGTGGCCGCCGGCAAAGCCGATCTCGACGCCGAGGGGCATTTCCCGGTGGAGTTCGTGCCGGCCGTGGACGAGCGCCAGGCAAGCAGCCCGGGCCTCTCCTTCAACTTCCGGCTGCGCGCCACCGTCACCGACGAAGGCGGCGAGACCCGTGAGGCGAGCCGTGCTTTCCGCCTCGGCTTCGTGGCCGTGGAGGCGAGCCTGGAGAGCGAGGAGACGTTCTTCCTGAGCGAAGAGAAGGCGAGCTTCCAGGTACTGCGGCGCGACCTCGACGGCATCGGCCGCCCGGGCAAGGCCCGCTGGCAGCTCCTACCCCTCACCCAGCCCAGCGAGACCCTGCTGCCCGCCGAGCAGCCCCTGCCGCCCGAAGAATCGAGCCCGGGATCCCCGGCCCGCTTCCGAACTCCGGGAGATCGCCTGCGCCCGCGGTGGCAGGGGGAGAGCTCGGTGGAGAACATCCTCTCGCTCTGGCCGGCGTCAGCGCCGCTTCGCGAAGGCCAGCTCGAGCACGACGCCCAGGGCGAAGCAAGCCTCGAGCTGGGATCCCTGGCCCCCGGCGCCTACCGGCTGAGCTACACCACCGAGGATCCCTTCGGCGCCCGCTACCAGACCAGCCGGGACTTCCTGGTGGCCGGCCGCGACGGCCTGGCGGTAGCCCTGCCGGTGCTGCTGCTGGCCCAGCGGTCGAGCACCGAGCCGGGAGAGAAGGTGCGGCTGCTGGCGGGCTCGGGCCTCGCTTCCCAGCCGCTCGAGCTGACGACGGCTGGGGCCGGGGGGCGGCGCGAGAGGCGCCAGCTCGAAACGCCGGCCGGAAGGGTGGCCCTGCTCGAGCTGCCGGTGGGCGAAGGCGATCGCGGTGGCCTCCGGGTGCGACTCTCCGGGGTGCGCGACCATCAATGGCTGATCGCGGAGAGCTCGCTGGCCGTGCCCTGGGACAACCGGCAGCTGAAGCTCAGCCTCTCGACCTTCCGGGACAAGCTGCGCCCCGGTAGCCGGGAAGCCTGGCGGGTGAGCGTCCACGGGCCGGACGACAAGGCCGTGGGCGAGGCCGCGGCCGAACTCCTGGCCTACATGTACGACAAGAGCCTGGACCTCTTCGCTCCCCACAACCCGCCGGCGATCCCGGAGCTCTACCCCCAGCTGCTGCCGGCCGCCTGGTCCTCGACCAACCTCGGTGCCTCGTGGGTGGGCTGGCAGGACGAGCAGGACTGGGCCACGCTGCCCGGCTATCCGGAGCTCGAGGGCGACCGGCTGCAGTTCTTCGACAACTATCCGCTGGTGGGGCCGGGCGGCGGCGGGCCGCGCCGGATGGCGCTCGGGGGCCTGGCTCGAATGAAGGCCGTGCCGGCTCCCCAGGCACAGGGTGGCGAGGAGGATCGCCTGGTGATGGCCGAGGCGGCCCCCAAGCCCTCCGAGGCCCTGCCCGCCTCGGTTCCGGCACCGCCGCCGCCACCCCCCGCCCAGCCCGAAGCCCTACGGCAGAACTTTGCCGAGACGGCGTTCTTCTTCCCGCATCTGGTCACCGACAAGACCGGCACGGTGGGCTTCGAGTTCCAGGTGCCGGACTCGGTGACCGAGTGGAACGTCTGGGTGCACGCCTTCACCCGGGACTTCGCCGGTGGCTCACTGCACGAGACCACCCGCTCGGTGAAGGAACTGCTGGTGCGGCCCTATCTGCCCCGGTTCTTGCGCGAGGGGGACCGCGCGGAGCTCAAGGTGGTGGTGAACAACGCCGGCGCGACGAAGCTATCCGGCACTCTCGAGGTGGCGCTCACCGACCCTGAGACCGGTGCCGACCGGAACGCCGAGTTCGGCCTCGGGGACCCGGCCTCGCGCCGGCTGCCCTTCAATGTGGACGCGGGGGGCAGCGCCTCGGTGGTGGTGCCGGTCTCGGCCCCGGCCGAGGTGGGCGCGGTGGCGGTGCGGGTGGTGGGCCGTGCCGGCGAGCTTTCGGACGGCGAGCTGCGGCCCTTGCCTCTGCTGCCCGGGCGCATGCACTTGGTGCAGTCGCGCTTCGCGGCGCTCCACGGCCGCGAACGACTGGTGCTTGCCTTCCCCGATCTCAAGGCCGACGACGACCCTTCGCGGGTGAACGAGAAGCTGGTGGTGACCCTCGACGGCCAGCTCTTCTACAGCCTGCTCTCGGCCCTGCCCTACTTGATCGACTACCCCTACGAGTGCACCGAGCAGACGCTCAACCGCTACCTTTCGACCGGCATCCTCTCGAGCCTCTTCGGCCGCTACCCGGCGGTGGCCCGGATGGCGAGCCAGCTGGCCGAGCGGGACACTCAATACGAGCGCTTCGAGCTCGACGACCCCAACCGCAAGATCGCCCTCGAGGAGAGCCCCTGGCTGTTCGAGGCCAAAGGCGGCCAGGAAGGTGGCAAGGAGCTGCTCAAGGTGCTCGATCCCAGGGTGGCCCGTGCCCAGCGGGACGCGGCGCTGGCCCGGCTCGAGAGTTCGCAGACCTCGCTCGGCGGCTTCCCGTGGTGGCCGGGAGGCCCGCCCTCGCCGTACATGACGCTCTACTTGCTCTATGGCTTCGCCAAAGGCCTCGAGTTCGGCATCGAGCCGCCCCGGCCCATGGTGGAGCGGGCCTGGGGCTATCTGCACCGCCACTACGTGGAGGAGATCGCCCGCGACCTGATGCGCGCCGACTGCTGCGCCGAGGAAGTAACCTTCCTCGGCTACGTGCTCTCGGCCTATCCCGACGACTCCTGGACTGCTGGCGTGTTCACCGACGCCGAGCGCCGCCAGATGCTCGACTACTCCTTCCGCCACTGGAAGGAGCTGCCACCGCTGCCCAAGTCCTATCTGGCCCTCACCCTCAAGCGGATGGGCCGCGGCGAGGACGCGGCGCTGGTGTTCGCCAGTGTGATGGATTCGGCTCGCTCCACGCCGGACGAAGGCGTGTTCTGGCAGCCGGAGGATCGTTCGTGGCTCTGGTACAACGACACCATCGAGAGCCACGCCTTCGCCCTGCGCACCCTGAGCGAGCTCGCTCCCAAGGATGCCCGGCGCCACGGGCTGGTGCAGTGGCTGTTCTTGAACAAGAAGCTCAACCACTGGAAATCCACCCGGGCCACCGCCGAGGTGCACTACTCGGTGGCCCGCTACCTGGTGGCCGAAGGCACTCTCGGCGCTGTGGAGGAAGCCCACGTCACCGTGGGGCGGCAGGGGGCGACGTTCCGCTTCGAGCCGGATCACTACTCGGGCAAAGCCGCCCACCTGGTGCTCGAGGGCAAGGAGGTCGACCCCCGCAGCTCCTCCGAGGTGGTGGTGGAGAAGGCCACGCCGGGGCTCCTCTTCGCCTCGGCCACCTGGCATTTCTCCACCGAGAGGCTGCCCGAGAAGGCCGAAGGAGACCTCTTCACCGTCCACCGCCGCTACTTCAAGCGCTTCGAGAGGGGCGGCCAATGGGTGCTCGAGCCCCTGGCCGAGGGAGCCCAGGTGGCGCCCGGGGATCAGGTGGAGGTGGAGCTCGCCCTTTCCGCCCGAGCGCCGGCCGAGTACGTCCACCTGCGGGACCCGCGGCCGGCCGGCTTCGAGCCCGAGACGCTGCGCTCCGGCTATCGTTTCGACCTCGGCCTCGGCCGCTACGAAGAGGTGCGCGACAGCGGCACGAACTTCTTCCTCGAGTGGATGCCGGCCGGCCAGTACACGCTGCGCTATCGGCTGCGGGCGAACCTCGCCGGCACCTTCCGGGTGAGCCCGGCCACGCTGCAGTCGATGTACGCGCCGGAGTTCGCAGCCTACTCCGAGGGTGCAGTGGTGCGGGTGGCGGGCGGCAGCCCAGCCCGCTAGCGCAGGAGGCCGCGCAAGCCGCCGTTGATCAGGGCGGTCACGCTCGCGAGCGCCTGGGGCAAGGCGAGCCCCCCGGGCGCTGCGAGGTAGCGCGGCTCCCAGCGGGGCTCGAATTTGTTCTTGTACTGGCGCAGGCCGCGGAAGTGGTAGAAGGCTTCGCCGTGCCGGTAGAGCGCCGCGCCGAGCCGGCTCCAGAGCGGGCTCCTTCCCGGGTGATCGAGACCGGATAGCGGCGCCATGCCGAGGTTGAACCAGCGGTAGCCCTGCTCTTTGCCCAAGAGCAGCAAGCGGGTGAACAGGTAATCCATCACCGCGCCGGGAGCCTCGGCGGTGTGGCGCATCAGGTCCACCGAGAGCTCTTCTTTCTCGGCTCCTTCCCAGAGGTTGGCGAAGGCCACCATCTCGCTTCCTCGATAGACCACCGCGAGGGGGCAGCGCGCCAGGTACTGGGAGTCGAAGAAGCCCAGGGAGAAGCCCTTCTCCTGGCCCCCCTTCTCCGCCAACCAGGCTCGCGACACCTTCTCGAGCTCGGGCAGCAGCTCGCTCACCTTCTCCCGCGGCACCACCTCGAAGCGCAGGCCTGCCTGCTCGGCCTTGCGGAGGGCCTGGCGGAAATCCGCCCGGGAGCGGCCCACCAACGAGAAATCCGGCAGGAAGACCCGCGCTTCTTCGCCGAGCTTCACCAGGTCGAGCCCGACGTCCACATAGCGGAACAGCGCCTCGTCCCGCACCTGGTAGAACACCGGCCTGCCGCCGTGGCGCAAGGCGAGCTCCTGGAAGGTCCAGACCAGCTCGGTGGCCTCGTCCGGGCTGCCCACCGGGTCGCCCATGGCCACCCAGTTCCGGCCCACCACGCCGTACATCACGAAGGCGGTGCGGCTGTCGTTGAAGAGCAGGAATTTGTCGCCCAGCAGAGCCAGGTGAGCGTAGCTGTAGGGCTGGCGACGAACGATGTCGTTCGCCAGCTCGAGGTCGGCCGGCGAGGGCGCCTGGGGCCGGGGCGGCGCCGGTCGCAGCAGGCGCGCCACCGCCACCGCCGAGGCCAGAGCGAAGGCGCCCACCGTGGCACGGAGGAAACGCGGCGCGTTGCCCATCAAGGCGAAATGCCACCAGAGATCCTGCGAGTACTCGAGGTGCTTGTAAGAGAAGAAGCCCAGCCAGGTAGTAGCACCGAGGGCCACCAGCACTGCCAGCACCCAGCCCTGGGAGAAGCGCTCGGTCACCAGCGAGGCACGGCGGTAGAAGTGGCGACGGCAGGGAACGAGAGCGGCGAGCATCAGCGCGAGGAGAATTGCCTCCTCGTAGTCCAGGCCCTTGAGCAAGGAGGCCACGATGCCCAGGGCCAGGAGAGCGGCGGTGAGCACATAGGCGGCGTCGAGCCGGCGCTGGAGGCCGCGGGCGAGCACCAGGAGGCCCACACCGGTCAAGCTGCCCAGGAAATGCGAGACCTCGATCACCGGCAGCGGCAGGAAGCGATCCAGCCAGGCCAGCCGCGAATGCACGCTGGGCGTGGCTCCCGAAGCGAGCAGCAGCACCCCGCCGATGAAGGTGGAGAGGGCCAGGAAGCTCGGCACCACCGTGGAGCCCCAGCGCCCCAGCCGGCCGGCCCAGCGCCCCACCTTCTCGCGATGGGCGGCGAGCTCCCGGCCGGCCAGCAGCAGGGTGGCGAGCGCCAACGGTAGCAGGTAGTACACCGCGCGATAGGTGAGGATCGCCCCCAGCACCTGGGGCTTGGGCAGGAAGGGCTCGAGCATCAGCACCATCAGGGTGTCGAACACCCCCAGCCCGCCCGGAATCTGGCTCAGCAGGCCGGCCAGCTGGGCCAGGAAGTAGTAGCCGAGAAGGCCGGTGAGGCTGAGGCCGGCGGTAGGCGGCAGGAGCACGAAGAGCACGCTCCCGGCCAGAAACCAGTCCAGACTCGAGACGGCGATCAGGGCCAGGGTGGTGCGCGGCTTCGGCCAGCGAACGTCGAAACCGTGCACCGTGAGCGGGCGCTTGCGCACCACGGAAGTCACAAGAAAACCGGCGAGCGCCGCGAGCAGCAGTAGGCCGAACGGCCGCGTGGTGTCGAAGGGCAGCTTGACGCCCAGGGGAATCTCGTCGGGCGAGAAGGTGAAGAGCAACCCCCCAACGCAGGCGAAGCCGGTCCAGAACCCCACCAGGCAGAAGCCCACCAGCCGAGCGATGTCCTCGCCCTTGAGGCCCCAACCTGAATAGAGCCGGAAGCGGATGGGAGTGGAGGTGAAAAGAGGGTGGCCGACGTTGTTGGTCACCGCGTAGGCGAGAAAGGACGCCAGGGCGAAGCGGCGATAGGGCAGGCGGAAGCCCAGATGGTAGAGAGCCAGGCCGTCGTAGCCGGCAAGCACGCCGTAGCCGCAGGCAGTGAGCAGCATGGCCAGGAGCACCCGCCGGCCGGGAAGAGCCTGGAGCGCCGCCGCCACCTCGCGGTAGTGCACCCCCGAGAGCTCCCGGTGGAGCACCCACACCGCCACGCCGAGAAGAGCCGGCGCCACCAGCGGCAACAACCGCCCCAGCCAGCGCCTCAAACGAAACTCCCCGGGCCCAGCCTGTCGGCCCTGGAGGGTGCGCTCCAGTCCGGAGCTTCAAGCCTTGCCAGCAAGGGACGACTCATCGATGCGCATTCTACGGCCCCCCTCTCCCCGAGTTCCTGCACCCCCGGAGAACCGACCGCCGGGCCACGGGGAGCGGAGCCACCCCGAAGAGGTCGAGGGCGAGCACCACAGGGACCGGCCGTCGGTTCGGCCGCGAGCTTCCATCCTCTCGGCTCAGCGCAGCGCAAGGCCCAGCCCGCTGAGGATGTGGCCGGCCACCGCGTCGTAGTCGCCGCCGAAGTGATGGCCGCCGGCGAGCGGCACCGCCTGGAAAGCCTCGCCCTTCAGCTGGTGGCAGAGGCTGTCCTTCTCGAGCTCGCCGTAGAGGCACAGCACCTTCGGCACCGCGAGCTTGCTCGCCTCCGGCAGCACCGCCGGGCCCTTGTCACCCCCGCCCAGCCAATTGCTCACGTGGAACTCGAAATTCGCCGTCGAAGACACCCCGATCAACACCACCGCCGAAACCCGGGCCCTCAGCTCCGCCGGCAGCCGGTTCACCAAGAACGGCAGCACATCCGCCCCCAGCGAATAGCCCACCAGCACCACCCGCTCCCGATGCCAGAGAGTCAGATAATGCCGCAGCACTCGGGCCAGGTCTGCAGCACTCGACTCCGGCGTGCGCGGCGTCCAGAAGTACAAGAGCGAGCTCCAGCCCACCACCGGTACCCCTCGGCTGGCCAGCCGAGAGGCCACCTCCTTGTCCAGCCCCGCCCAGCCCCCGTCCCCCGAGAGCATCACCGCCAGAGCCGGCGAGTCTCCGGCGCGGGCCGGAACCTCCACCAGCGGCAAGTCCGACGTGGCCGGCGTATCCCCCGCCTCCGGCAGCGCCGGCCCGCCGGCTTCCTCCCTCTTCACTTCGCCCAGCCCCAGAAAACTCTGCCGGAACTGCGGCAGCCAATTCGGCTCCGCCGAGAAGCCGTGCCCCACCTTCGGCAGCCTCACCACCTGGGCGCCGCCCACCTGCGCCGCGAAACGGTCCACCTCCGCCGGGCTGCACACTTTATCCACCTGGCCTTGGAAAGCCACCCACGGGTCCGGCAGATCCTTGCGCGGCTCGAACACCACACCTTTGCCCTTCGGCCCTGGCCCCCAGCTTAGGCCCTCCCCCCGGCACAACGGTCGCGCCAGCGGCAGGTCCGGGCAGAACCCCAGGCTCAGCGCTCCCCGGAACGTCGCCGCGGGACTCTGAGCCAGCGCTCCGTAGACCAACGTGGCTCCCGACGAATAGCCCACCAGCACCGGATGCCGGTACTGCGCAAGCCCCAGCTTCTTCTGCGCGAACTGCGACAGCGCCTCGAAATCCGCCGCCGCCGAGAAACACTCCCCCGGCCGCGCCTGGGCGGCGGCCAGGTAGTGGCGGATGTCGATCCCCAGCACCAGGGTGCCGAGCGCGGCAAGATGGTGCGCCATGTCCACCACTCCCTGATTCCAGCCACCGTCCCCCGAAACGAACAACGCCACTTGCTTCGGCTCCCCGCCGGCCGGCCGGTACACGGCTACCTCTCCGAACGGCCCGAAGCTCAGGGCTCCTCCTCCCGGACCAGAGCCCGCCCTCGGGCTACGACCGGCCAGCGCCGAGGCCCCGTTCGGGAGCACCAGCCCCAACACCAGAGCCGCGATCGCCCCAACACCGGCCTGCCGCCGGCCCACAAGCCAAGCTGCCATGCCTCCTCCTTTGCGCTCTGCCTCGCTTGCCCGCTGCCTCCTCTCGAGCCGGCGAGCACGGGTGGCATCCTCGACCCGAGTCTGCACAGCCCAGGCCATCTCACCTCCAGCGCAAGAAAGCGCTGCCCAGCGTGTTCCACCTCCGAGCCGCCGACGCCCGGACACGCGCCTCTCGAGCCAGCCCGGACGATCGGTTCCCCAGAACCCGAAAAGGAGGTCGATCGATGACCAAACCCTCTCGCCTCATCCTGGCTGCCGCCGCCACCTTCTGCCTCACCGCGCTGCCCCTGCTGGCCGCCGGGCGCGGCCCCGCCACCCCCACCAACCCGCCCGGCAGGCCGGCCGCCAAAGCCGCCGAGTACCGCCCCCTCTTCGCCGCCCTGGCCAACTTCCTCGAGCTCACCGACGCCCAGCGCACCGCTGCTCGGCAGATCTTCGACCAGGCCCGCGAAACCGCTCGCCCCCTGATCGAGCAGCTGCGGACCCAGCGCCAGGCCGTCCGCGATCTGCTCGACGACGACAATCCCGCCGCCTCCGAGGTCGGAGACGCCGTGATCGCCGCCAAGACCACGGCCGAACAGCTGCGCGGCATCCGCGAAGGCGCTGTGACCAACTTCCGTACCCTGCTCACCCCGGCCCAGCAGGCCAAGCTCGACGTCTTCCAGGCAGTGGTCCAGGCCATCCGTCGCGCCCATGGCCGCGGACCGGCTCCCGACGCCGGCGCCGAGGAAGACGAGCTCCAGGCGCCCTGAAGCCGGTACCCGACTCGAGGGCCCGGCCACCACCGGGCCCTCCACCCCTCGCTTCCCTGCACGCCACCGCTAAACTCCTCTGTCACAGAGATTTAGCACTACCGTTTCAGGACCGTCGCGGCGAGCTGCGGAAAACTCCCCCTCCAAGGCAACCCAACCGACCGCCCGAGAGCTCCAGTCCCGAAGCCCTATCCTTTAGAATCAAGCACTTACAACAGGTGCACAAAACTCTGGCCAAAGTGTGCAGAGCCCCGCACGGTGCGGCTCCAAGGCCCCTTGGAGGGCCATTTTCCGCAGCCTTTTCCGCAGTGGCTGTGGAAAGCCATGCTAGGTTTGGCATGATGACGCAGACACGGATCGCCCTGGTCGAAGACGAGCCCGATATCGCCGAAGTCCTGCGCTACAACCTCGAAAAAGAGGGCTTCGAGGTGGAGACCGTGACCCGTGGCGACCAGGCCCTCGAGCTCATCCGTCGCCAGCCTCCGCAGCTCATTCTGCTCGACCTGATGCTGCCCGGGCTCGACGGCCTGGACCTCACCCGCACCCTCAAGCGAGACTCCAACACCGCCCGCATTCCCCTGGTGATGCTCACCGCTCGCGGCGAGGAAGTCGACCGCATCGTGGGCCTCGAGCTCGGTGCCGACGACTACATCGCCAAGCCCTTCAGCCCCCGCGAAGTGGTGCTGCGGATCAAGGCGGTGCTGCGCCGCGCTCGGCCCAAGGAAGCGCCGCCCGCCGAGCACCTCAGCGCCGGAAAAGTGCGGCTCGACCTCGCCGCCCATCGCCTCGAGGTGGGCAGCAAAGAAGTGCCCTTGACCGCCACCGAGTTCCGCCTGCTCAAGGTGCTGATGGAGCGCGCCGGCCGGGTGCAGACCCGTTCCCGCCTGCTCACCGACGTCTGGGGCTATGCCGAGGACGTCGACAGCCGCACCGTCGACACCCACGTCCGCCGCCTGCGCCGCAAGCTCGCCAGCGAATGCGAGCGCATCGAGACCGTGATCGGCGTGGGCTACCGCTTCCGCGCCTGAGATCGGGAGCCCCTCCCCCCGAGCCGGCATGGCCCCGCACCCCCGGCTAGGCCGGACCCTGCTCTTGCCCTTCGCGGGCACCCTCGTCGGCACGGCCCTCGGGCTCGGGCTGGGAGCGGGCACCCTCGCGAGCCTTTTCGCGGGTGGCCTCCTCGGCCTCGCGGCGACGGCTTTCGC
>CALMKX010000384.1 GCA_937867335.1 uncultured Acidobacteriota bacterium | reverse complement strand
GCCGTGGCGGCGGGACGGGGCGCCTGATCGTCCGGGCCACGCAGCAGGAGCGCTCCGAAATCGAGCGCCGCAAGTTCGATCGTCCCCGTGACGCGCGGCTTGGGCTCTCTCAGATCGACGGCGATCGAGCCCTGCGCGACGGCGTAGACGTACTCGCGGTAGGTGAGCGGCGCCGCGGGCATCGGGATGTTCACCGACGGATGTTGCGCGCCGGGGAGGCGATTAGCCCGACCAGCGCGCGCGTATCCTTCACGATGCCGATATTCACGGCGAACTCGTCGCTTCCGCCGATGAATTCGCGCGTGGACAGTTGCATATCCTGGAGGTTGGTTTCCAACCGCTGCAGACTTTCCAGGCTGGCGGATTGCTCGTAACCGAGAATGCCCCGACGCGCCTGGTAGGCGGGGTCCTTGCGTGAATACTCCGCTGCCTCCAACCCAACGCCGGCGATGCCGACAAAGTTGGAGCCCGGCTCGCCGAGCAGGGGGACGACGCCTCCCGCAGCTACCCGGAAAGCCAGCTCGCCTTGGCCGAGGCCCGCTTCCTGCCGCGGGAAGAGGCCCCGGCCGCCCTGGCCGCGGCGAGCCGGGCTCTCGAGCTCCTGGAAGCGCGAGAACAGGTGCTGGGGCGGGCCGGCGTGCTCGCCGAGCGGGCCCGCCTTCGGCGCGAGCTCCAGGACAACGCCGGGGCCCGCGCGGACCTCGAAGCCGCCCTGGCGGATCTCGAAGCCGGCCGCGCGCAGCTCGAGCATCCGGAGGACCGCCGGCTCTTCTTCGAGCAGGCTCGCCGGGTGTTCGACCAGCTGGCCGAGCTCGCCGAAGCCGAAGGCCAGGCCCCCGCAGCCCTGCTCACGCTTCTGGGGCGCGGCCGCGGCCGGAGCGTGGAGGAGGTGTTGGCGCCCGGGGAAGGGCAGCCTCTGGACCTCGGCGCGCTGGCACCCGGAGAAGTGCTGCTGTTCTTCCACTACCTGCCGACGGAGCTCCTGGTGTTGCGCGGCTCGGCCGGCGGCTGGCAGGCGTTCCACCTGGCCCGCCCGCCGGAGGCGGCCCTGTGGCGTTTCGCCGGCCTGGTTCAAGACGGCCACCAGCCCGAGGCGCGGGAGGCCCTGGGCCGGCGGCTCTACGCCCAGCTCCTGGCCCCGGCCTTGCCGAAGGAGGGGGTGTCGAGCCTGGTCCTGGTGCCGGATGGCCCTCTGGCCGCGCTCCCCTGGGCGGCGCTTTCCGGGGAGGACGGCCGCTTCTTGATCGAGCGCTCTTCCTTGCGCCTGGCCCCCAGCGTGCGGCTGGCGCTCGGCCGAAAGCCGCCGTGGGTGCCGGCCGAAAGCTCGCTCCTGGCGCTGGGTGATCCCGCCTTCGACCCGGCCGCGTTCCCCGGCGTCCCTCGCCTGCCGGAGGCCCAGGAGGAAGCGGAGGAGGTGGCCCACGGCTTCCGGCGCGGCCGCGTGTTGCTGGGAGAGGCGGCCACCGAGGCGGCGTTCCGGGAGCTCGCGGGTGGGGCGGAGGTGGTCCACTTCGCTGGCCACGCCCGGGCCAACGCCCGAAGCCCGGAGCTTTCGAGCCTGCTGCTCGCCCCCGGCGCCGGGGAGGACGGCACCCTCGAAGCCCAGGAGCTCGAGAGCCTGAGCCTTGCGCGCACCCGCCTGGTGTACCTCGCCGCCTGCGAGAGCGCCCGCGGGCCGCTCTCCCACCTGGAGGGAGCGCTCAGCCTGGCAAGGGAGCTCCTCGCCCGCGGCGCGCACCAGGTGGTGGCGAGCCTTTGGACGGTGGACAGCCAGGGCAGCGCCGAGCTCGCGAAGAGCTTCTACCGCCATCTGGCCCAGGGCGAAAGCCCCGAGGAAGCCCTCGCCCAAAGCCAACGCGAGGCCCTCGCCAGCCCGAACGAAACCCTGGCCGACCCCAGCCTCTGGGCGGCCTACCAGATCACCGGCGGCGCGAGCCGCTCGAGCAGGGAGGGAGCTTTGCCATGATTTTGAAGATCATCCTGGTGGGGATTATGACGTTGGTGCCGAACAAGCCGTGGGAGGAGAACCCCACGGAGGTGATGGTGCTGCTGAACAGTGGCGGTGCGGGAAGCCACGCTGTGCAGCACGACGCTCTGCTCTTTGTGGATCCGAGCGAACTAGGAGGCGACCCCCTGCCAAACTCAACCATCGCAGTCATCGCCGAGCGAGACTGCTCCTCCGGAGCTAAGGTCGCGATGAGAGGAGCGCAAGCTGTCGTTGACATTGCGGGAAAGCTTCTCTATCTTGACCAGGGCCTATCACCTTTAGACAAGACTCAGAAGCTCCAGGTCGTGAAGTGCGGTGACTTCCAGTCACGCTTTGCTCAGCGAAGAGGTGCAGCTACAGACCATGAGCAAGAGGAACTCGAAGAAAACTTGAAGAGACCCTGCCCTCAGGTTAGCAACAGTCTGCCACCGCGCTTTGTAGCGAATGACATCCGCTGGGTTCTTAGCGCGAACGAGCTCGGCGGTCGGCCTCTCCCGGCAGCGGTTTCAAAAGCCACGTCGGAACAGATGCTGAGTCATGCGGACAACCTGGTGGCCGTGCTCAGCTTGACCAGGGGTCTCCTTGAAACCAACACGTTGAGTGGCGGCGCCAGCGTTCAGCTCAACTACAACTCCCAGCCAGAGCTGGTAGGCAAGGTAGCGACGTGGGAATTCGGACTTCCGAACCGCGGGCCAGGGCCCGGGCAGCACCCCATCACCTTCGCGGGAAGCTTGGCTCTCTCAGTTGCCTATACCAGTGGCAATGGCGAACCACTGAAGATACTCTCCAAGAACATGCTGAACAACGACAGCATGCCAAAGCCGCTGGTGGCTCTGAAGTACAAGGCCAACGCGACGGTCGAGATTCGGATCGAAAACGTACCCCTCCGGGAGGTGCTGACCCGCAATCCTTGTAGGCCAGCGCCCCAAACCTCACTCGTGGAGCACGTCGAACTTGTCTATGGCCTTCTGCGAGGAGGGATGGGGCTGAAGGGCTATTTCCTGGGAAGAGAGATTCCTTTTGCCGTTTCCCGCAGTACGAGCGCGGGCCGAGACCTGAATCGAGCCAAGTGTGAGCCCATGGTCTCGGCTGTCCCTGTGAACTGATGTACGAGGCCGCGGCAAGGACTCGGCTCTACGGGCTTGGGCAACATTCCTGGAGAGCAGCGAGGGCATTGAGAGGGGCGTCTGGGGCCGAGCTCCTCCTAGATTCGAGTATGCACTTTGCAAGGTTCTTGCCCAGCTCTTTTGGGGCGCCTTTTGGGTTGCATTTCGAGAGAATGAGAGCCGCTGCCCCACTTACAAGAGGTGCGGCGAACGAACTGCCACCGGGAAGGATGTTGCAGCCGAAGCTCGCATCGAAGGTATAAATGGATGTGCCCGGGGCTGACAAGCTAGCGTGGCAGTTGGAGGAGTCGACTAGGCCGGGAGGGTACTCCTGGCTAGCAGATACGGAAAGAACGTTCTGCTCCCTGTTCGGCGACAGCATGTAGGCTGCGGGGTACATGGGAAGCTTCTCCAGCGGACAGCCGTCACCGCCCGCTGAAGCCACGAACAGAACCTCCGGGTGCTTGTGAATCAGTTTTTTGAGATCTTTGGCCGGTGCGCAGCCGCCAAGTGAGAGGTTGATGATGTGGGCTTCCTTGCTTATCGCCCACTCCATGCCCTTGTAGAGGTCGGCAAGTGTCGCTTTGTTATGCTTGTCCAGCACACGGACAGCGAGAATCTGCAAGCGGTCCTTGGTGCCAGCCAGCTCTGGAATGCCCGCCACTCCTGACATCTTCTTCTGGTTGTGAACAGCTGCAAGGATTCCCGTTACTGCAGTGCCGTGACCGGTTAGGTCGCTAGGAATCTTGCCCTCATTGCCGGTCACGAGATCCCAACCTGCTAGTTTGATGGTAGCAAGTTCCGGCTCCTTGCTCGCATCTGGCCCTGGCCCGAGCCCGCTGTCTAGCACCGCGACAGCGACGGAATTGAGATTCTTGCCCTTGAGCGCGCTCCAAGCGGCTGGAGCGTTGATGGCGGCGAGCCCCCACTGGTTGCAGAACCACGGATCGGGATCGGGTGACGAACATACGCAGGGGTCTGATTGTTGTGCAAAGTAGAGGGTGTTGGGCTGAGGGTCCAGGGTCTCCTTGAACTTTCTAAGCATCTCCTCTGCGACAGGGGCCTCCGGGCGTTGAACCTCGACTAGGACGATTCCCTCGTTGACGGAAACGATGTCGAGGGCTTGAACTGTCCAGTCCTCACTCGGTAGGAGCTTGTTGATGTACTGCTGAATAAGAGAAGGCGCTCTGAGCTGAGAGCTGGGCTGCATGATGGCGGATGGTTGGAGGAAGTCTCGTGAAATCACTTGCTGAGGTATGTGGAATAGCCACTGGCCGGTGACTTGCTTTTGGACGCAGACGGAGTGGCACTGAGGGTCGCAAGCACCAGCAGTTGGTTCCAGGGTAAGGGCAAGCAGGATCAACGTGCAAAGCAGGATGCGTCGCACCAGAGCCTCCTTTCTTGTGCCCAGCGCGCCTGAGCGGAGAGCCCTGCCGACGCAGTGGGCCAGATGAACCGGTGGAAAGAGAGTTCCTATTAGACCACGACTGGCCATACTGAAGAGACGGCCAAACCGCGCGACTTTCGGTGCTCTAGGCGTGTGCCCCTGCCCGAGCTCGAGACCTGGACTACTCTTCGCAGAGCCTGGGCCGGGCGAGGCTTCTGGCGCTAGGGAAGGCGGCGGGATGAGCTCACTCTCAGAGAGGCACCAGGGTCAAGAAGGCATCCAGCTCGAGAGATTCGCGCGCCCGGCGACTCCACGAACCCTGCTCGCCCGCCACCGCATTGCCGCCGAGGGCCTGGCCGATGCCTAAGCCCCGACCGAGCGAAGAAGAAGTGAAGGCCTTGTTCGAGGCCAAGGCGGCCTGGCATGCGGCGCAGGCCCGGCTTCCTCCGTTGGAGAAGGTGCGCATCCTCCTCGAGCTCCAGAAGCAGGACTACCCGCTGCTAGCCCGCCAGCGCCCCCTGGCCTGGTGGGAGAAGCCCTGGGACACCGAGCCTTAGGGACAGTGGCAGGGGACGATCACCGGTAGCGTGATCTCTGCGGGCGAACGACTCAAGAGGCGTTCACCGACTCGGCCTCGGCCCTTGAGGAAATCGATGACGGTGTTGGTGTCGAGCGCGAAGATCACAACTCGTCCCGTCGAAGGTCAACGCCCTCCGTTGCACGGATCTCCTCGCTGCTCGGGAAATCCCGCCAGGCACCGGCCAGCTCTTGCACCGCAGCAGGCCACTCCGACGCCACGAACTGGCGCACCAGCTGAGCCACCCAGCGGCTCGCGGTGAGCCCGGAAGCTCTCGCTGCCGCTTCGATCTTGAGCTCGGTTTCCTCGTCGAAGTCCAGCAGGAGCTGACTCATGGCGGGCCTCCCTGAAGGCGGGCCCAGTATACGGGGTCGCAGCGGCCCCCAGCCAGCGCGCCGAGCGCTGGGTTACTCCCTGTCCCCCTCCCGTCCGCTCCATGTACTTCTAGGTATAGCCAACTTCTCTGGCAATCGGGATTTCTGCACTCTGCGAGCTTGCGGTTCGGCTGGGCGAGGCGGAGGGTCCGCTTCGGGCTGGGCTGCTGGTTTCAACCTCGAGGAGGTTCGCATGCACGCTCGTCGCTTCGTGGGGTGGGCCGCCTGGCTCGCCCTGGTTCTGGCCGTGACCAATGGCCGCGGCTGCGCAGGCGCGGTGGTGGCGTCAACATCCACAAACAACGTGCCTGCCGTCTGGATTTGGGCGTGGGCGGGCGAGGCGGTCCGCCGCCAGCAGCCTTCTCAGCA
>CALMKX010000383.1 GCA_937867335.1 uncultured Acidobacteriota bacterium | reverse complement strand
GGGCGAGAGGCCTGCGGCGCCTCGCCCGGCGCGCAGGCGAGCGCCAGCAGGGCGAGGATGCCCGGGCCGAGCCGGCCTAGTGCGCGGTGCATTGGAGGTCGGGCCCCAGGGCCCCGCAATCGGCCGGATAGAGGTAGTTCTCGTCGAGCCGGATGCGGGCCACCTTGCCGTCCGGCCGCATCTCGAAGACCAGCTTGCGCGGCCCCGCCCCGAGCCGGAACACCGTGCCGCCTTCGCTCTCGGGGGCGAGATGGGTGAGCGCCGCCTCGACGTCCGCCGCGGGCGGCTCGGCGTGGTCGTAGAGCACCAACTCGCCGTCCAGCAGCAGCACTTCGGTCTCCTCTCCCCAGGGGTTGTGGTAGGTGCCGACGAAGCGCTCCGGGGCCACCAGCGGCACCGGCTTCGGGGCGGGCGCCAGGGCCTTCTCGATCGCCGGCGCCACCAGCTCGAAGGCCTTCTTCACGTACTCGGCTGGGCCGCCTTCGTCCGAGTTGGTGAGCACCACCACGCCCACTTTGGTGGCCGGGTCGAAAGCGATCTGGGCGCGGTGGCCGGCCACCCAGCCGCCGTGGCCCACCAGGGTTCGGCCGCCTTGGCGCCAGAGCAGAAAGCCCAGCCCCCGCCCACTCCCCCAATCCTTCGCCAGGAACTGCACCCGCTGCATTTCGCGCAGGGTGGCCGCGGCCAGCAGCCGGCGCTCCGCCGAGCCGCTCAGCTGGGCCGAGACGAAGCGCGCCAGGTCCAGCACGTTCGAGGACAGGTTCGCAGCCGGCGTGAGGCCGCGAGCGTCGGTTTCCGGCGCACGGGGCCGGCTGCCGTCCGCTCGCCGGGGCAGGTAGCCCTGGGCGAGGCCGGCGGAGGCCGGTGGCAGCTCCACGAAGGTGTGGGCGAGCCCAAGGGGCGCGAGGATCTGCCGGCGGATCACTTCCGGATAAGGCTGGCCGGCGGCCGCAGCGGCCACTTCGCCCGCAAGGGCCAGGCCCAGGTTCGAGTACTGGTAGTCGCTGCCCGGAGGGAATTGCAGCTCCTGGCCCTCGAGGCCGGCCTGGATCTGCTCCTCCGTGGGGAAGCTGCGGCTGGTCCAGTAGGGAAAGGCGGCGTCCCGCGGCAGGCCGGAGGTGTGGGTGAGCAGGTTCCACACTGTCACCTCGCCACCCTCCCCACCCTTCGGATGAAAGCCCGGCAGGAAGCGGCTCACCGGATCCTCCAGGCGCAGGCGCCCGGCGTCCCTCAGCTGGAGCAGCGCGGTGGCGGTGAAGGTCTTGCTGATCGAGCCCAGGCGGTAGACGGTCTCGGCGGTGGCCGGGCGGCCGGTTTCGAGGTCGGCGAGGCCCAAGCCGCGGGCCCAGACGAGCTCTTGGTCGTAGACGATGGCGATCGAAACCCCGGGCTGGGCGAAGAAGGCCCGTTGATCCTCCGCCCAGAGCCGGTAGAGCTCCAGTCGGGAGGCGATCTCGGGCCGTTCGGCGAGCGGTGCCGCGCGCGCCCCGCCCGCGCGGAAACTCAATGCTGCCAACAACATCACCGTTGCCCTGGCGGCTTTCGACATGGCGCCCTCCAGCCCGGAAGCAAGCAGGCCGCATGATAACCTCTGCCCTGTGACCCCGCGCGCAAGCGCTCTCCTGCCGGCCGCCGGAAACGACTCCCGCTCGCTCGCCCTGCTCCAGGCGGCCGAGGCCATCCTGCCCTGGATGGTCGAGATCCGGCGGGACCTCCACATGCACCCTGAGCTCGGCCTCGAGGAGCACCGCACCGCCGCCCAGGTGCAGCGCCGGCTCGACGAGCTGGGGATTGCCCACCGCGACGGCCTGGGCGGCACCGGCGTCCTGGGCCTGATTCCCGGGCGCCAGGAAGGTCGAGCGGTGGCCCTCCGGGCCGATCTCGACGCCCTCCCCCTCGAGGACGCCAAGCCGGTGCCCTATCGCTCGCAAAGCCCCGGGCGCATGCATGCCTGCGGGCACGACGTGCACACGGCCATCCTGCTGGGCGCGGCGCGGCTCCTGGTGGAACGCCGCGGGGAGCTGCCCGGCCTGGTGAAGCTGCTGTTCCAGCCGGCGGAAGAGACCGTGGGCGGCGCTCGCCTGCTGATCGAGGCCGGAGTGCTCGAGGACCCGCCGGTGGCGGCGATCTTCGGCCTGCACGTGGACCCCGGCCTCGAGGTGGGCCGGGTGGGGGTGCGCTACGGCCAGAGGAACGCTTCCTCGGACTCGATCGTGCTGGTGATCCACGGCCGCTCGAGCCACGGCGCCTACCCCGCCGGCGGCGTGGACGCCATCGTGGTGGCAGCGCAGGTGATCTCGGCCCTGCAGGTGGTGGTGAGCCGCAACGTCGACGCCAGGAACGCCGCGGTGATCACCTTCGGCACCATCCAGGGCGGCACCCAGAGAAACATCGTGGCGAGCCGGGTGGAGCTCACCGGCACCGTGCGCTGCCTGGACCCGAGCACCCGCGAGCTGGTGCTGCGCCGCCTGCGCGAAACCGCCGAGGGCGTGGCCGCAGGCCTCGAGGCCCGGGCCGAGGTGACCATCGAGCCGAGCTACGATCCGCTGATCAACCACGAGCCGATGGTGGATCTGGTGCGCTCGACGGCGCTCGGCCTGGTGGGCGAAGACCACGTGCACGTGGTGCCGCGGCCGAACATGGGCGTGGAGGACTTCGCCTTCTACCTGAGCCGAGTCCCCGGCGCCTTCTACTCCCTCGGGGTGAGGAACGAAGAAGCCGGCATCGTGGCCCCGGTGCACCACGAGAGCTTCGACGTCGACGAACGCTGCCTCGCCTACGGAGCCGCCCTCCAAGCCGCCCTCGCCCTGCGGGCGCTCGAGGGGTGAGAGCGGAGCTCTACACCTTCAAGAAGATCCGCCTCCGGTAAAGCCAGCCCATCAGGGCGAGCCAGAGGAGCAGGTAGAGCAGGGCCCAGGCGAGAGAGGCCCAGTAGGGCGGTAGCCAGAGCTCAAAGGAGCGGGTGTAGAGCCAGCTGCCGAGGCCCACGCTCTGGCCGTCGGTGCCGGGCACCCGGATCACGTAGAGCAGCTTGGCGACGAAGGTGCTGCCGAAGAAAGCAGCGATCGAGTTGGCGCCGAGCATCTCGAACGGCACCGTCCAGCGGCCTCCACCGCGAACGTCCACGGCGTAGAGGGCCATGCCCAGAAGCACCAGGGCGAAGCCGGCGGTGAACAGCACGTAGGAGCTGGTCCAGAGATTCTTGTTGATGGGGAACAGCGGATTTGCCGCGAGCCCCGCCGCGAGCAGCAGATTGCCCGTAAGCAACAGGCCGAGGATCTTCTCGAGCAGGCTCTTGGCCGAGCGTAGCCATTCGCCCGTGGCCACGCCGGCGAGGGCCGTCACCACGGCCGGCAGGGTGGAGAGCAATCCTTCGGGGTCCGCCGGCCCGGGCGCGTAGCGCCACACGTGCTGGCCGAGAACAGCGTGGTCTACCCAGCCGGCGAGGTTGCCGGCGGCCGAGAGGTCTCCCGCGCCGAAGCCCGGCACCGGAACCAGCGTCATCGCCAGCCAATACGCCGCAAGCAGCCCGGCCGAGAGCCAGAGCCGGACCCGCGAGCCCAGGCGCAGATAGGCCAGGGCCGCCAGGGCATAGACCAGGGCGATGCGCTGCAGCACCCCGAGGATCCGCGCCCGCTCCCAGTGGACCGTGTAGAACGGGAACCAGTTGAGGAAGAGCCCCAGGGCGAGAAGGATCGCCGTGCGCCGCAGCACCTGGCGATAGAGCGCCCGCCGATCGCCACGCGCCTGCTCGAGCCGGGCGGCGAAGGCGTAGGGGAGAGCCACGCCGACGATGAACAGGAAGAAGGGGAAGATCAGGTCGGTCAGGGTCC
Source organism: uncultured Acidobacteriota bacterium (assembly GCA_937867335.1). Taxonomy (GTDB): domain Bacteria; phylum Acidobacteriota; class Thermoanaerobaculia; order Multivoradales; family SZUA-115; genus JAXLQX01. Next base: position 17,406 of record CALMKX010000383.1, on the reverse strand, counting down.
AGCCGTGCCAGGGCGCGTGCTCGAGGGGGGCGAAAGTGGGGCTGCCACCGGGGTTGTTGACCACGATCATCGCGGCCAGAGTGGCGCCGCGGAAGACGTCCAGCGCCCGCAGCCGCACCGGGCCGCTCATCACCGCACGCCCGCCAGCACCCGTCGCGCCACCGCCTCGCCCAGATCGGCGAGGAAAGGCAGCCCGACCGTTTCGTAGTCGTAGTGATCGTCGTTGAGTACGCCGTCCTCGTTGGTGTAGAGCGTCGCCGCGAGGAAGAAGCTCGCGCCGCTCTCCTGCTCCACTACGTAGGCGTTCTCGGTGAGGAAGCCGTAGGCCTCCCCCACCTTGTTGTAGACCCGCCAGCGCGCCTCCGGCAGCACCCGGACGAGGCCTGGGAGCAGGTACTTCACGTAGGCGTTCGGGTACTCGCCGCGGTCGTAGCGCGGGTTGGGCGAGTCCCCTGGGTACTGGCTCATCGCCTCGAGGAGCAGCGCCCGGTCCTCGGTGCTCAGGGCGAAGGGCGGACCGCCGCAGTCCACCTCCGGCCGCACCACCTTGCACAGGCCGCGTTGGAGGTCGGCGAGCGCCACCCGGTTCTTGGCCGCGAAGGAGAGCGGCCGGTCCACGCGGCCTTCGTCCGCGAGGTAGGCCTCACCCACTTCGAGGCCGGCCTGGGGCGGCAGCCGAGGCTGCTCCGGCGCCAGGCGCTCGGGCAAGGAGGTGCGGACTCCCTCGCCCAGGAGATCGATCGCCGGCGAGCGGCGGTTCTCCTCGACGGTGCGAGGTTCGGAGAGGCGGTGGACGATGCGCGCTTCGCCCAGCCCGGCTCGGGCCAGGGAAGCTGCCAGCCCATCCTGCCCCACCAGCTCGTAGAGGCGGTTGAAGGCCCGGTTGTCCGACACCAGGAAGAGCTTGCGGATCTCCTGTCGCACGGTGATCCGGCCGCCTTCGAGGTTCTCGGCATCGGCGTCCTCGAGCACCTCGTCGGCGAACAGCGGGTGGTAGGTCAAGGCCGTATCCACCGAGATCGGCAGGCCGGTCTCGCGCCGCAGCTCGGCCAGCTTCTCGAGGGCGGCCACGGCGGCGAACAGCTTCACCGCGCTCGCCGGATAGAAATACTCGGCGCCCAGCCGGAAGCCCTGTTGCACCAAGCGGGGCCGGCCGTCCGCCCCGGTCTCCACCCGCCCGACCACCACCTGCAGGCGATAGTGCTTCGGCCGGGCCGAGACCCGCTCGAGAGCCGCCGTTGCGCGCAGCAGGGGCGCGAGCTGGAGCGGCTGCGAGGATGTGCAGGCCGCGAGGCTGCCGAGGACGAGAAGGGCCGGGGCGAGGCGGCCGAGCCTCACGCCCAGGCCCCCGCCGGGACCAGGGGCAGGGCCTCGAGCTCCGGCTCGAGCAGGGCTTCGAGCGCTTGCCGCGGGCGGATCAGCCTCGCCTCTCCGCCGTCCACGAGTACCTCGGCCGGGCGGCCGTGATCGTTGTAGTTCAGGCTCATCGACATGCCGTAGGCGCCGGCCGAGAACACCGCCAGCAGATCGCCGCGGAAAACCGGCGGCAGCGGCCGGCCGCGGGCGAGGAAATCGCCGGTCTCGCAGATCGGCCCCACCACGTCGCAGGGCAGGAGGCCCGGCAAGGGCTCTTCCAGCCAGGCCGGGGCCGGCCCGCTCCAGGCCACCGGCCACAGGAAGTGGAAGGCCCGGTAGAGGGCCGGGCGCAGCAGACTCTGCATGCCGCCGTCGCAGATCACGAAGGTCTTCGCCCGGCCGCGCTTGATGTGCTGCACACGGGTGAGGAGCAGCCCCGAGTTGGCGAGGATCGACCGCCCCGGCTCGAGGCAGACCGTGAGACCCTGGCGCACCCGCTCAGCGAGCAGGGGCACGATGCGCTCGGCATAGGCCTCGATGGGCGGCACTTCGCCCTCCCGGTAGGGCACCGGCCAGCCGCCACCCAGGTCGAGCACCTCGATGCGGTGGCCGCGGGCGGCGAGCTGGTCGATCAGCAGCTCGAGTACCGCGATGGCCTCCGCGTAGGGCTCCACCCGCGGCACCGGCGAGCCGATGTGCACGTGCAGGCCGAGGAGCTCCACGCCCGGGTCTCCGTCCCACCGGCCGAAGAGCTCGACGATCTGGTCGGCGTCGATGCCGAACTTGTTCTCTTCCTTGCCGGTGGTGGTGTACTCGTGGGTGTGCGGGTCGACGTTGGGGTTCACCCGCACCGCCGCACGGGCGCGGATGCCGAGCTCGCGGCCGATGCGGGCGATCGCCGCGAGCTCGCTTTCGGATTCCACGTTGAGCAGCCCCACCGGCCCCCGGCCGGCCGGGTCCGGCGCTCCGAAGCCGCGGGCCGCTCGGGCGAGCGGGCTCGCCCGGCCGTCGAGGGCGGCGCGGATCTCGACGTCGCTCTTGCCCACACCGGCGAAGACGATCTCGGACATCGGCGTCCCCGCCAACCAGGCACGCTCGAGCTCGCCGCCCGAAACCACGTCCATGCCGGCGCCCAGGCCTTGCAGCAGCCGGCAGAGCTGGAGATTGGGGCTGGCCTTGATGGCATAGCGCAATCGCGGCCGGAGCGGCGCGAACGCCTGCTCGAGGCGCCGGTAGGCGGCCCGGATGCTCGACGCCGAGTAGACATAGGTCGGAGTGCCCACCGCTTCGGCCAGGGCCGGAAGCGGCACGGAATCCGCGTGCAGAACCCCATCCTGCCAGCTAAAACCTTGCATCGGCGGAGTATAGCGCCGGGCTGCAAAGGGGGGTTCGAGTCGGCGCCATCTGCGAGAGAATCCCGCCTATGAACTTCCAGAATCTCGAGCTCTGGCCGTTGGTGGGAATTCCTCTGCTCATTTTCTGCGCCCGCATCTGCGACGTCACCATGGGCACGTTGCGCATCGCGCTGATCTCGCGCGGGCTACTCAAGACGGCGCCGCTGGCGGGCTTCTTCGAGAGCTTGATCTGGCTGGTGGCGATCGGCCAGGTGGTGAAGCACCTGGACACCCCTATCCACTACCTCGCCTGGGCCGGCGGCTACGCCACCGGCACTTACTTCGGGGTGCTGCTCGAGGAGAAGCTCGCGCTCGGGCTGATTTCGGTGCGGGTGATCACCGAGAACGACGCCTCGGACCTGCTCCAGTCCCTGGGCCAGGCCGCCTTCGGAGTCACCAGCTTCGCCGCCCGGGGTCTCCAGGGCCGGGTGCGGCTGATCTTCAGCGTGATCCGCCGCCGCGAGCTCGGGCGCTATCTGGAGATCGTCCGCGAGCAGCAGCCCAAGGCTTTCATCTCGATCTCCGACGTCCGCACCGCGACCGAGGGCTTCTTCGCCGGGCCGCGACACCAGCTCGCCGAGCAGATGGGCCGCGCCCGCAGCAAATAGCTGAACGGCCCGGCTTCGTAACACACCCGGAAACTCGGCTGGGGTATGCTTATTGACAGGGCGGAATCACTCCCCCACTTGCGATGAAGCCGGCCGACCGGGCGCCATGGAGCTCGCTCGAGCCTGAATTTTTCGATCCTTCACCCTTCCCCTCCACGAGGTCCAGCCTTTGAACCCCGAGCAAGAGCACGAACATCTCCGAGTCTGGAACGAGCTTCTTCGCCCCTATCAGGGCCCGGATCGCGCCCGCAGCCTGTGGCAGCTCGGCAACACGGCCGCACTCTTCGTCGGCCTCTGGGCACTGATGTACAAGAGCCTCTCGGTTTCCTACTGGCTCACCTTGCTACTGGCGGTGCCAGCGGCCTTCATGCTGGTGCGCCTCTTCATCATCCAGCACGACTGTGGCCACGGCTCCTTCTTCCGCTCCCGGAAAGCGGCCGATGCCGTGGGCTTCGTGCTCGGGGTGGTGACGCTGGTTCCTTACAGTTACTGGCGCCGCTCCCACGCCATCCACCACGCCACCTCGGGCAACCTGGATCACCGTGAGTTCGGGGATATCGACACGCTCACGGTGCGCGAGTATCAAGCCCTGCCGAAGGGGCGACGCTTGGCCTATCGGCTCTACCGGCACCCTGTGGTGCTGTTCCTGATCGGCCCGGTGTACCAGTTCGTGTTCAAGCATCGGCTGCCTCTCGACGCCCCTCGCACCTGGCGCCGGGAGTGGTGGTCGATCGCCTGGACCAACCTCGCCCTGGCCGCCGCCGTGGCCCTGCTCTGGGCCACCCTCGGCCTCAAGAGCTTCCTGCTGGTGCATGCGCCGATTATCCTGATCTCCGGCTCGGCGGGTGTTTGGCTGTTCTACGTACAGCACCAGTTCGTGGAGACCTACTGGGATCCGGACCACGAATGGAGCTTCTTCCGTGCCGCGCTCGAGGGCAGCTCCTACTACGATCTGCCGGCCGTGCTCCACTGGTTCACCGGCAACATCGGCTACCACCACATCCACCACCTCAGCAGCCGCATCCCCAACTACCGCCTGGCTCGCTGCCAGCGAGAGATTCCTCAGCTCAGCCTGGCTTCGAAAATCACCCTGTTCGAGAGCCTGCGCACCGCCCGGCTCAAGCTCTGGGACGAGGCCCAGCGCAAGATGGTGAGCTTCCGGGAGCTCCAGGCCTTGCCCGCACCCGCGAGCGAAGCCTAGCGGGCGAAGCGCTCCGGCCAGAAGAGGGTGAGATCGAGGGGCGGCTCCTCGCCGAGAGCGAGGGCACAGACGATCTCGCCCACCGCCGGGGCGAACTTGAAGCCATGGCCGGAGAAGCCCCCGGCCACCACCACCCGTTCGCTGCCTGGCAACCTCCCCAGCAGGAAGTGCTTGTCCGGCGTGGTGGTGTAGAGGCAGGTTGCGGTCTCGAACGGCTCGGGCTCGAGGTGGGGTAGGCGCTCTCGCACGAAGCCCATCACAGCCTCGAGATTGGCCGCATCGATCTCGCCGGTGCCACCCGGGCGCTCGATCGGCACTCCGGCGTGGTGCCAGCCCACTTTCACTCCGGGCACGGCGATCTGCGGCAGGCCGTAGAAGGCCTTCTCGCCGTGGTAGTCGATGAAAGTGGGCATGGCGCCGAGGCGGTGATCTTGGCCGTCCCGCACGGCGAAGTACGCCACCTGCTCGCGGGTGATTCTCAGCGGCAGCACCAGCCCGAGGCCTGCCAGGAGCTCGCGGCTCCAGGCGCCGGCGGCGAGCACCACCCGTCCCGCACGCAGGCGACGGCCGCTCGCCGTTCGCAGCTCGACGCCGGCATCGTCGGTCTCGAGCGAGACGACGGGATCCTCGACGTAGAAAGCGGCACCTTGCTCCTCGCAAACACGGGCCAGGGCCGCCAGCGCCCGGTCTGCCAGCACCACTCCGCCGTCCGCCTGGAAGAGCGCTTCGCTCCCGGCGGGCAAGCGCAGCTGCGGGAAGAGGGCGTTGCTCGCCTCGGCGCTCAGCCGCTGGTAGGGCAGGCCGGCGCGGGCGAGGTTCTGGGCCAGCGCTTCGAGCTCTGGATGGCCCACCGAGGCGCAGTCCCAATTGCCGGTGAGGTGGAGCAGGCTTTCGCCGCTGCGCCCCTCGAGGGAACGCCAGCCGGCCGCGGCGAGCCGGGCCATCTCGAGGTAGACCGGCTCCGGGTAGGTGAAACGGAAGATGCGCCCATCCCCGTGCGAGCTCCCCTCGCGGTGGCCGAGCCCGAAGCGCTCGACCAGGGCGGAGCGGAAGCCGCGGCGACTCAGGGCATCGAGGGCCGAGAGGCCCATCGCGCCGCCGCCCACCACGGCCACGTCGAACGCTTCAGACGAGTGCGACATGGTTCGCAGTCTAGCCGAGACGAGCGGGCCCGCCTCCTCTTGCATCGAGGCTTAAGCAAGCCCTATACTTTCGGTACATCGTCAACTTGCGAGGTTCCCTTGGCACCCGACGCCTCGACCTGCCCGCGCTGCGGCAAGCCGCGCTTCGCGATTTCCGAAGAATGCCCCTTCTGCGGCATCGTCTTCGCCCGTTACCGGCAGACCTCGGCACAGGCGGCTCCGGTTCCGCCTCCCGCTGCCGTCGCGCCGGCGGCGCCGGTATGGCCACCTGCGCTCCCGGCGCAGCCCGAACCCACTCCGAACGGGCTCGAGGCGGAGCTCTGGCCCGCGGCGGATGAGCCCGAGCCGGACGACCCTCCAGAATCGGAAGACCTCTACCAGGGGCCGAGCCTCGAAGAGCTCCAGGCAGCGCGGGCCGCGCCGGCTCGCCCTGTGCAGCGGGTTGCCACCGCTCCCCTGAAGGCGCCAAACGAGGTTGCGCCGCCACGCCTCTCCGCCTTCGGCCGCCTGCAGCTCCTGGTGCAAGAGAACCTCGGGATCTCGCTCATCGCTGCCGCTCTGCTGTTCCTGGTGGCCCAGATGTGGTGGTACGGCTCGCTCGTAGGCGAGGAAACGGATTCCACCGCGGTGCACCAGCAGTTCACCGACGTCACCGGCCTCGACCCTCCCGAGGGGCTCGACCATGCCGTGGGCTTCCGCTTCTTCGGCTGGAAACTCCTGTTGCTCGAGAACCCCGAGAGCGAGCAACAGGTGACCGCGGACAACCCCTTCGGCGGCGTTCACCGGATGGTCGCCGTGGAGCGGTCGGCCGCAGCGGAAAGCCCGGCCCTCGAAGCCCTGCGCGCGCAGGTCAACAGCACCTTGAGGGGTCAGCTGGAGCGTTTCGGCTTGCCCTACGGGCGGATCTCCGAAGGTTCTCGCGCCGTGCGCGAGGGCATCCTCGCCGATCGCTACTGGCTGGGGCCGCAGGAGAAGGCCCTCGGGCGCGTCTCGGCGATGGTCTTCGCGGGCGCTCAGGGTCGGGCGAGCGCCCTGGTCTGGATCGGCGAGTCCTCCTGGGTTCAGAGCCAGGATTGGCAGCTGCTCTACGCGAAAGGCGGCCGATGATGCGGCCCTGGCAGCTCTTGGCTCCGGCCTTCTTGCTGGCGGCTCTGGCAGCCCCTCGCCCTGCGCTCGCCCAGGCCGCCAACCCGCTGGACTTGGCCGCAGCCCTCGGAGCCGGCTGTGGGGCAGCCTCGCTGATGGTGATGATCGCGGTGGTCGGGGGCCTGTTGGTCTCGGCGCTGCTCACCTACTTCGCCCTGCGCTTCTCGGGCGTCGAAGCGGGCTTCACCACCGCCCTGGCTGTAGTGCTGGGCACCGGGCTGGGAGCCGTTGTGGTGCTCTACCTCGCAGGCAAGAGCGGCGTCTCGCTCGGCTCGTTCGGGCAGATCGCCGTGATGCAACTCGGTTGCGCCGCGGGCTTCGCCCTGCCTGCCCGCAAGCTCGCCGTGGCTAGCTGGGGCCAGACCCTCCTCGCCTTCCTGCTCTCGAGCGCGCTGGTGTTCTTCTTCTGGGGCGCGTTCTTTCTCGCCATCTTCTGAGCCCCCGGCGGGCTGCTAGACTCGCCCGCCATGGCCGAAGCGGAAGCCGGGCGCTCTCCCGAGCTCAAGAAGAAGCTCTCCTGGATCGCCCTGCTGTACTTCGCCGAGGGTTTTCCCTTCGGCATCGTGTACGAAGTGCTGCCAGTGTACTTCCGGGTGCACGGAGTGGACTTGAAGTCCGTCGGTCTGCTCGCCCTGCTGCGCATCCCCTACACCTTGAAGCCCACCTGGGCGCCGCTGGTGGACCGCTTCGGGGCCCGTCAGCACTGGGTGAGCGCAGCCCTCGTGGGCATGGCCGCCGTGATTCTCGGGCTGCTGCTCTTCGACCCTTCGAAGGCCAGCTGGGGCCTCTGGGTGCTGCTGCTCCTCTTCGTCGCCCTCTCGGCCACCCAGGACCTGGCGATCGACGCCTACGCCGTGGACGTCGCCACACCGCGGGACAGCGGGCCGATCAACGGCACCCGCGCCGCGGCTTATCGGGTGGCGCTGATCGCGAGCGGTGGCGGTCTCCTGATCCTCGCGGACAAGACGCCCCTCGGCTGGCCGGGCTCCTGGGCGGTGACGGCCGGCCTTCTGGTGCTGCTCGCCGTGGCGGCCTTCGCCAGCCCGCGGGTGCCGCGGGGCGTTCCCGCAGCCGGCGAGTTCGCCAGCGATACGGTGGTGGAACCCCCCTTCTCGCGCCGGGGGCTCGCGAGCTTCCGCCTGGCTGCCGGGCTGCTGACAGTCCTCGCCGTGGCCGTGGCCGCCGACCGGGGCTGGCCGGCCCTGTGGATCACCCTCGCCGTGCTACCGGCCACCGCCCTGGTGCTCTCCCTGCTCAACCCGGCCACCCTGCGCTGGGCGTTCCGCCGCGAGATGCTGCCGGTGGTGCTCTTCGGCCTCCTTTACAAGGTGGGAGACAACTCGCTCGGCCAGATGGTGAAGCCCTTCTGGGTGGACCGCCACTACTCGCCCACCGAGATCGGCTTCGTGTCGGTCACCCTCGGTTCCTGGCTGAGCGCTCTGGGCGCCGTGGCGGGAGGCCTCTACATCAAGCGCCGGGGGATCTTCCGGAGCCTGCTCTGGTTCGGCCTCGGCCAGTTGGTGTCGAACCTCGGCTACGTGGCGGTGGCGGCCTTCACTCTGCCCCGGGAGAGCATTTACGTGGCTTCTCTCATCGAGTCCCTCACCCAGGGCCTGGGCACGGCGGCCTTCCTCTCCTTTCTGATGAACCTCTGCGACAAGGAAAGCGCCGCGACTCAGTTCGCCATGCTCTCGGCCACCTTCTCCCTGTCGCGAGACATCGCCGGAGCGCTTTCTGGCATCGGCGTCGAGACCCTGGGCTACACCGGCTTCTTCTTGCTCACCACCCTGGCCGCCGTACCCGGCCTGCTGCTCCTGCCAGCCATCAAGAAGCGCATCCGCGACCCCGAGCCCCAGCTGGCAAGCTGAGGTCGGCGGCAGTGCGACGCGCCGCTTCGTGATCGCGCTAGAATGCGCAAAATTCTGCCGTTTGCCATCGTCTCGAGGAGGCACCCGCCATGCCCAGAACCCCGCTGTTCCGGACCCTTCGCCGCAGCTATCGCCTGGCCCAGCTCTCGCTCAGGACCGGTGAGCCCCCCCTCGAACTCGTCGAGCGGAGCCAGAGCCTGGCCGGCATCACCCGGCGTCGTTTCCTCGAGACCTCGAGCCTCGCCGCAGCCGCGGTGGTCGCGGGCTGCACCAGCACTGGCCCCTCCCGGCGAGACCTCAGCCATCTACCCGAAGTGGCCGTGTTCGGCGCCGGTATCGCCGGCCTAACGGCCGCCTATCGGCTCTCCCAGCGCGGCGTCCCGGTGCGCGTCTACGAGGCCCAGGAGCGCGTGGGAGGCCGCATGTACTCGCTGCGCGGCGCCTTCCCGGACAATCACGTGATCGAACTCGGCGGCGAGCTGATCGACACCGGTCATACCCACATCCGGGAGCTCGTTCGCCACCTCGGCCTCACCCTCGAGGACTACCACAACGACGATCCCAAGCTCGCCCAGGACGTCTGGTTCTTCGAGGGCAAGGCCTACAGCGATGCCGAAGTGGTGGCGGCCTTCCGGCCGGTGGCCGCCCGCATCCAGGAGGCTCTCGGCACGTTGAAGGGCGATTGGGTCTCCTACGCCGAGCCCAACGGCGGCGAGGCCCTCGACCGCCAATCCCTCGCCGAGTGGCTGAACAGCGTGCCCATGGAGCGCTGGTTCCACAAGCTGCTCGACGTCGCCTACACCGGGGAGTACGGCCTCGAGATCGACCACCAATCCGCCCTGAACCTGCTCCTCTTGATCTCTGCCGAGCCCGAGCCGTTCGAGATCTTCGGCGACAGCGACGAGCGCTTCCACATCCACGGCGGCAACGACCAGGTGCCCACCCGCCTGGCCGAGCGGCTGGGCTCGAAGATCGAGCGCGGCGCCCGCCTCGAGGCCGTGAGCCGGGGAGCCGACGGCCGCTACAGCTGCTCCGTCCGCCGCGGCGAGGCGAGCTCCACCGTATCGGCCGAGCATGTGATTCTCGCCCTGCCCTTCACCCTGCTGCGCGACGTCAAGCTGGACGTCGAGCTGCCGGCGGTGAAGAAGAAGGCCATCACCGAGCTCGGCTACGGCACCAACGCCAAGCTGATGGTGAGCTTCTCCCAGAGGCTGTGGCGAACCGTCGGCAAGTCCAACGGCTCCACCGTCACCGACCTGCCCTTCCAGGCCACCTGGGAAACCACCCGCCTGGTGCCGGGCGAAAGCGGCATCCTGGTGAACTTCACCGGCGGCCGCCAGGGCATCGCCGTGGGCAAGGGCACGCCCGCTTCCCAGGCCGAAGCCTTCGCCCACCAGCTCGACCGCGTCTACCCGGGCATCTCCAAGCTGCGGCAGAACGAGGTGCTGTTCCACTGGCCCTCCCATCCCTTCACCCGCGGCAGCTACTCCTGCTACAAGCCCGGCCAATACACCGGCTTCGGCGGCGAGGAGGCCACCGCCGTCGACGGCCTGCACTTCGCCGGCGAGCACACCTCCCAGGATGCCCAGGGCTACCTGGAAGGCGGCTGTGAAAGCGGCGACCGCGCCGCCCACGAGATCCTGGTCGACCTCGGCCTGGCCAAGCCGGACAAAGAGTAGGGGCGCGGTTCCCGCGCCCTGGCCCGACCTAGAAGGATCGCGCGCGGGGGGCAGAATGCAGGGCGCGGAGACCGCGCCCCTCCCCCCGCCTGCTAGACTGCCGCGCCATGCGTACACCTGAACAGGATCTCGAGCACGGCCTGGCCGTCTACCGCAAGCTCGGCTGGCCGGCGCCTTCGGTGGCCGTGGTGGCGGGATCCGGCCTGGGCGTCGAGCTCGGCACGCCCATCGCTCCCCCCGAGCCCCTCGCCCACTTCCTGCCCTTCGAGGCCCACGCCGTCGAAGGCCACGCCCATCGTGTCGAGCTCCTCGAGCCCGTGCCCGGACGCTTCGTGCTCTACCTGCGCGGCCGCCTCCACTACTACCAGGGCTACGACCCCCACCAGACCGTCTACCCCGTGCGCCTCGCCGGCCTCCTGGGCGTGCGCGCGCTGATCCTCACCAACGCCGCCGGTTGCCTCGACCCCAAAGCCCGCCCCGGCGAGCTCCGCCTGATCGTGGACCACCTCAACCTGACCGGCACCAACCCTCTGCGCGGCGAGCTGCCGGCAGCCTGGGGCCCCCGCTTCCCCGACATGACGGACGCCTACGACCCCGCCCTCACCCGCCTCCTCGCCGACACCGGAGCCCGCCTGGGCGTCCCCCTCGGCCGCGGCGTCTACGCCGGCCTCGCCGGCCCGAGCTACGAAACCCCGGCCGAAGTGCGCATGCTGGATGCCCTGGGAGCCACTCTGGTGGGAATGTCCACCGTGCTCGAAGTGATCGCCGCCCGCCACCTCGACGTGCGCTGCGCCGGCCTGTCCCTGGTCACCAACGTCGCCGCCGGCCTCACCGACGCCGCCCTCACCCACCAGGAAGTCCTCGACGCGGGCCAGGCCGCCGCTCGCCACGTCGAGCCGTTGCTCCAGGCCGTGCTCGCGGATCCGGCCCTAACGCTTGCGCAATAAGGGTTTGTGCACCAGCAGCCAGTGGCCCGAGTAGTCCCGCAGCAGGCGCATCCGCAGCCATTGGAGCATCTGCGCCTCCGACGCCTCCCCCTCGAGCACCGCCTGGTCCAGGTAGTTGTCGAAGCGGTGAACGAAGCTGGTCGCCAGCCGGGCCACCCGTAGCCCCTGCTGCACCACCGGCGCGTCGCCCGTGGTGGCCGATTCATCCCACAGGCTGCGAATCTCGCTCACCTGCTCGTTCAGGCACACCCGCAGCGCCGCCGATTCGAGCAGAAAGCGCTCCCGCGCCGGGTTCTCGGCGATGCCGTCCGCCAGCCGGCGGAAGGCCACCACCTCCCGCGGCTCCAGCCTGAGGGGAAACACGTCCGGCCGCAGCACCACCGCGCGGGCGCTCTCGCTCCTGTCCGAGCCCTCGAGCGCCTCGCTCACGCGCCGGAAATAGGGCGCCAGGAGGCTGTCCGCCTCGGTCGTTTCGCGGCCCAGGACCGGGCTCGCCGAGCCGCCGGCGTCCAGCGCTTCGAGGTCCGCGCCCACCGTGGTACCGCCGCCCCGGCCGTCGAGCTTGCCGAGCAGCGAGCGCGTGCGCTCCCGCAACCGCCGCAGATCCGTGAGCGACAGCTCCTCGCGCCGCAGCTGGCTCTCGAAATGGTCGATCTCGTTGCGGAACTCCGCCACCTCGATGCCCAGCTCGTAGTCCGCCGGCACCTGTCGCTCCAGGTCCAGCACCCGCTGGAACTCCGAGTGGATGCGGTTCTCCTCCCCTTCGTACAGGCGACGGATCGTCTCCCGCAGCTGGCGGTTGGTCTCGACGATCGCCGCCGCCACGTCTGGATGGAAGAAGAGCTTGCCCAGTCCGTGCTTGATCTCCCGGTAGCGCGCGATCAGCTGGCTGTCGTTGAGCTCATCCAGGCTCTTGACCTGCTCGATCTTGCCGCGGATCTGCTGGATCTCCTGGCATTTCCCCGGCGCCACCTCGGACCCCGCCTCCCCGCCCAGCATCCCCCACAGGCCCTGGATCAGCTCGAGCAGGCTTTGGTGGTCGCTGCCGATGTCCGCCGGGCCGGTGCCCCCGGTATCCGCAGCGATCCGCGAGAGCAGGAAGTCCATCTTGTCCACCCGATCCGGCGACCATTCGGTTTCCCGGAACGAGTAGAGGTAGAACTTCGCCAGCTGCCCCAGCACCTTGATGTTGGTGTTCTTCACCCGGGCGAAGAACTGGCGCAAGGAGGCCGGGCTGACTTTGCTATCCTCCGCCGTCAGCACTTCGGTGAGCAGCTGCAGCTGGTGCTCGATCTCGTCGAGCCGCTCCTTCACCTCCCGGGTGTGGGTGGCCGTCAGCTGGCTCGAAAGCTCCCGGAGGCTCGAATAGACTTCCTGGAAATCCACCGGGTAGCGAGGCTCGCCGGCGTGGAGCAGCACCTTGTTGAGCGAGGCGACGAACTGGTGGAAGGCCCAGGCCGCCCGAAAGCGGTCCGACAGCTCGATGTAGCGGCGGTGCTGGCTGTTGAGCTCCTGGACCGTCATCACCATCCTCGGCAAGTGCTTTGTTGGTGGGAGGAACGATTCTACGCAATGGACCAGGCAAAGGGAAACCTCGAACCCGTCGTCTTGATCGGCCAGCAGGAGCTCGCCCAGCGCATCTCCGAGCTGGCCTCGGAGATCAGCCGCGACTACGCCGCGAGCGATCGGCTGATCGCCGTCGGCGTGCTCAAGGGCTCGGTCTTCTTCTTGACCGACCTTCTGAAGCAGCTGGCCATCCCTGTGCGGGTGGATTTCTTCCAGACCTCGAGCTACGGCGCTTCCACCTCCCCCGGCGAGGTTCGCATCGTCAAAGACATCGACCTGCCGATCCGCGGCGCCGACGTGCTCCTGATCGAGGACATCGTCGACACCGGCTACACCCTGCGCACCATCCTCGACCTCCTGAAGTTCCGCGGCGCCCGCTCGGTAAAGCTCTGCGCGCTGCTCGACAAGGCGTGCCGCCGAGTGGTCGACGTGCCAATCGACTACCGCGGCTTCAAGATCGACGATCACTTCGTGGTGGGCTACGGCCTGGACTACGACGAGCACTACCGCAACCTGCCCTACATCGGCATCGTACCCGCCGAAGCAGTGCATTCTCACTAGAGGAGCCTGCCATGCAGCGACACCACACCGACCACGCGCCGGCGGCGATCGGCCCGTACTCCCAGGCCATCTCCGTCGATGGCTGGATCTTCACCTCCGGCCAGATCGGCCTCGACCCGGCCAAGGGCGAGCTCGTCGAGGGAGGCTTCGAAGCCCAGGCCCGCCAGGTCCTGGCCAACCTCGCCCAGGTGCTCGAGACCGCCGGAGCGAGCTTCCAGAACGTGGTCAAGACCACCATCTTCCTGGTCGACTTCGCCGACTTCGCCGCCATCAACCGCCTCTACGGCGAAGCCATGGGCGAGCACCGCCCCGCCCGCTCCACCGTCCAGGTAGCCGCCCTGCCCAGAGGAGCCCTGCTCGAAATCGACATGGTGGCCCGCAGGAGGGGCTGAGGGGAAGAACAGCCGAGCGAATTGGCGCTAGGCCGCCCCGGCGCGCTCTAGGCCGCGGCCGAAAGGCGCGCCTGGATCTTCTCGAGGGTGGCCCAGTTGCGGGTGGTGGCTGCGTCGCGGACGGCTTTGTTGAAGGCCTCGACCAACTGGCTGTCGGCGATGCCCATCGCGCACCAGAGGTAGGCCACGTTGGCGCCCAGGGCGATCGCCTCGGGGGCCCAGTCTTGCCGGGCGATCGCCTCGAGCTTCTCGCGATCCGCGTCGGGCGCCAGGAAAGCGACCAGGTAGCGGGGCGGCTCGTTCGCCACCTCGGCCAGTGGGTTCGCAGCCAGCACCGCCGCGAGCTCCACGGCGCTCACCACCAGCACCCGCGCCGAGACGCCGAGCTCGGCGACCATCGCCTGCTCGATTCTCGCTCCAGCCTTCTCGCCCTCGCTCGCCTCGGCCCGGAAGACCACGTTGCCGCTGTTGAGCAGCGTCTCGACGCCATGGTAGCCCAGGCCCGCCACGGCTCGGCGCAAATCCGCCATCGCGACGCGTTTGCCCTTGCCGACGTTGATGCCGCGGATGAATGCCGCGAAGCCCATGTTCATCGAAACACCTTGCAGGGATGCCCTGCCCCTTCTGTTCGGGCTGCCAGAGCCCTCCTGAAGCCCTAGAACGCCGCGGATCTGAGTCGACGCCGAGGCTCGGGCTCAGCCCGCAAGCCGCCGTTCTGGAGTGCTTCGACCGGCAGGGGGCACCCCAGCTTGACCTCTTCGCCGGGAACCGCTAGTTTCGGCCCGGATCCAACAAGCTATGAGCGAGCTCTCCTCCACCCCAGGCTCCGACACCGCCGGGCTGTTCACGCCAGCCTCCCAGATTACCGTAGGCCTCGGCAAGATCTCCTTGGCGCTGCGCAGCCAGGCGTGGCAGCAGGGCTGGGCTCAGGACCTGACGCCCACCCAGGGCCAGGTGCTCTCGCATCTGCTCGCCCATCCGGGAGAGCGGCTCGGTGCCCTTGCTCAGGCTCTCGGCATCCGCCCGTCCACGGCTTCCGAGGCGGTCACCGCCCTCGAGCACAAAGCCCTGGTGGAAAAGGACACCTGCCCCACCGACGGCCGGCGCCTCGAGCTCCAGCTGACCGCCGCCGGCAGGGCCGCCGCCGAGAAGGTCTCTCACTGGCCAGGCTTCCTGGTGGCGGTGGTGGAAGGGCTTTCCAGCGCCGAGCAAGGGCTGCTCCTGCGCGTCCTCCAGAGGATGATCCGCGAGCTCCAGCTGCGGGGTGAGATCGCCGTCGCCCAGATGTGCACGACCTGTCGCTACTTCCAGCCCTACTGCTACCCCGGCTCGAGCGAGCCCCACTACTGCGCTCTGGTGGAAGCCGCCTTCGGCGACCGGCAGCTGCGGATCGACTGCCCGGACCACCAAGCCGCGGACCCAGCCGAGGCCGACCAGGCCTGGCGCCGATTCAGCGCCGGCCCGGCAGCCACCTGAGGCCCGGGGTCGGCTCAGGGCAGCCGGATCGGGACCCGAACTTCCGTCGTCACCCAGCGCAGCACCAGGTCGGTGCCGGGATCGTGGGGCTCGAAGGCGATGGTGAACCACTCCACTTCCTGGGCCAGCGCGGTGGGCACGGCTTCCAGCACCAGCACGTCCTTGGCGGCGTCGTAGTCCCGCGAGCCCCACTGGCCGAGCCCGCTGTTGATGTGCAGCTTCCAGCGGTCCGGTCCGGGAGTGGTGAAGAGCGAGTAGTTGCCGGCCGCAAGCCGTTGTCCGCCGATCAAGACATCCCGCGTCACCGTGAGCTCGGTCGCCTCGTTGGCACCGGTGCGCCAGATGGTGCCGTACGGCACCAGGGCCTTGGCTTCGGCGGTGCCGAAGATGTTGTCCCGGCCCCGCTTGCCGGGGCGGCAATAGACCACTCGCAGGTAGGCCTCGCCCAGAGTAGTTCGGGCCATCGCCATGGGGCTCGGGCGGCGGGTGGGATCGTCCTGCGCGGTGGGAGCGGCAGTCCCTGCCGTCGCCGGCGGCGTGGCAGCGGGTGGTTGGGCGAGGGTCGCTCCTGCCAGGAGCAGGCTTGCCGACAGGCAGAGCCAGCCGGTGTTGCGGACGGTTCGATGCGTCATGCGAAAGTCCTCCAAGTGGGTCTCAATTTGGGATGTCGCCGAGCTCGAGCGAGGCCGCCAGGCCGTCTGCCAGGGCCAGACCGGCCAGGCTGAGGCGCAAGCGGCCGGCGCCCATCTCGAGCAGGCCGCCTCGTTCGAGCTCGGCGAGCCGGCGCGCGTTGGTGGCTATTAGATCGCAGCCGAAGCGACCGGCGAAGGTCTGGAGATCGAGGCCCTCGGTGGTTCGCAGACCGAGCATCAAGGCCTCGAGCGCGAGTTCGCTCCGGCTCAGGACCTCCTCGCCGGCGAGTGGCCGCTCCCCCATCCGGAGGCGCTGGCCGTAGGGATCTACCCGCCTCTCGTTCCAGAAGCGGCGGCGCCCGCCGTCGAAGGAGTGCGCCGATGGGCCGAGGCCCAGATAGGGCTGATGGTGCCAGTACTTGAGGTTGTGGCGGGAGCGATGCTCCGGCCCGGCGGCGAAGTTCGACACCTCGTAGGCGGGCAAGCCGTGGTCGGCCAGAACGCGGTGGGTGAGCTCGAAGAGCGCGGCCTGCTCGGGCTCGGGAAGCTCGAAGAGGGCCCCCTGCCGCCGGCGCTTGCCGAAGGCAGTGGCCGGGTGGACCGTGAGTTGGTAGCAGGAGAGGTGGTCGATACCGAGGCTCAGAGCGCGCTCGAGCTGCCCTCGCCAGGCGCCGGCGGCCTGGCTGGGCAAGCCATAGATCAGGTCGATCGACAACGTGGGGAACCCCGCCTCGCGGGCGAGCGCCACGGCGCGAGCCGCCTCGAGCCCGCGGTGCCGGCGGCCGAGGAAGGCGAGCTCGGCGTCGTCGAAGGACTGCACCCCGAGTGAAAGGGTGTGGACGCCGAGCTCTCTCCAGGCCAGCAAGGTCTCCAGGCGGACGTCCTCGGGATTCGCTTCGAGGAAGAGCCAGGCCTGCTCCGAGAGCCCGAGCTCGGCTCGGCAGGTGGCGATCAGCCGCCCGAGCTCTTCGGGGGGCAGGATCGAGGGCGTTCCGCCGCCGAAATACAGCGTGTCGAAGTCGGCCTTCTCGACGGGGGCAACCAGGCGGATCTCGGCCAGCAGGGACTCGACGAAGCGCAGGCGCCGCCCTTCGCTGGCCCGGGCCACGGCGAAATCGCAGTAGGGGCATACCGCCGAGCAGAACGGCAGATGGACATAGAGGCCGGGGCTCGCCACCGCGAGCTGCGGGAGGGCTGCGACCACCTCAGGGACCCGCGACCCCGAGCTCCAGGAGGTCTCGCAGCTCCGGCTGGGCCGGCTCGAGGGCGAGGGACCTCTGCAGCGCCTCGCGCCCGGCGGCGCGCTCTCCCACGCAGAGGCGCGCCAGGCCGAGGGAGGCCTGGATCTGCGGATCACCGGGCAGGAGGGCCGCGGCCTGCACCAGGTCGGTGAGCGCGGCGGCGACGTTGGCCTCGCTGACCTCGGTCGTGTCGATCC
>CALMKX010000382.1 GCA_937867335.1 uncultured Acidobacteriota bacterium | reverse complement strand
TTAGGTTCGCGTGTGCCGGCATTGGAAATGTGCATGATGCGGTAGCCGGCCTGGACCGACCAATGGGGCGCGAAGGCGTAGGCGCAGCCCGCACCGCCCCACACCAGAAAGTTGAACTGCCCCGGTTGTTCCGGTACGCGGCCGCCGAGATCGGTCCAGAGCGGGCCGCCACCGCCTTCAATGAAGGGATGCCAGCGGCCGAAGGCCGTCGAGGTGAACACCAACTTCGGGGTAAATCCGACGCCGTAGGCCGACAGCGGTTCGCGCGTATGAAATGCGACGATCTCGGCGCCGAGTGCCAACTGACCTTGCATCCATCCTGATCCGAGCGGTTCCGTCAGCGTGACCATCCAGGACGGCATCACGACCTCTCCGAACAGCTTCGACGACTGGCTGGAGAGCACCCGAATGGGGAAGAACGGTCCGGCCGTCAGTCCCACCGTATGGGTTCCGACCGGCGTGGATGTCCCCCTGTCCTCCGCGTGCACGAGAACGGGCGCTTCGTGCCGGCCTCCCAGCCACTTCTGGCCGAGCGTCTCGAGGCCCTGGGCATGGCCACGGCGGCCTTCGTCTCTGGCTACCCGCTGGTGCGCCAGTTCGGGCTCGCCCGCGGCTTCGAGCTCTACGACGACCAGCTCGGCCCGGGCGGCACCGAACGCAGCGCCGGCGCCACCACGGACGCCGCTCTGGCCTACCTGGCCGGGGCCGGCAACGACCGGCCTCTCTTCCTCTGGGTGCACTACTACGATCCCCACGAGCCCTACGCCCCGCCGGAGCCCTTCCGCAGCCGCTTCGCCGCCAACCCCTATCGGGGCGAGATCGCCTACCTCGACCAGGAGCTCGGGCGCCTGCTGGCCGCCTTCGAGGGCCGCTTCGGGCCCGAGCGCTCGCACCTCCTGGTGGTGGGGGACCACGGCGAGAGCCTGGGCGAGCACGGCGAGGCGCACCACGGGGATCTGCTCTACCAGGGCGCGATGCGGGTGCCGCTGATTCTGGTGGCCCCCGGCCTTGCCCCCGCCGAGGTGAGCCAGCCGGTGTCCACACGCCGGTTGTTCGACACCCTCCTCGGCTGGGCCCGGGGCGAGGCGAAGCCGGGCCTCCTCGCCGGTACGCAAGAGCTGGTGCTGGGCGAGGCCATGAAGCCGTACCTCGACTACGGCTGGCAGCCGCAGTGGATGGTGGTGCGGGACCGGCTCAAGGTGATCCGCTCCGCCGAGACCGAGATCTACGACCTTGCGGCAGACCCGGCCGAGAACCACGACCTCTCCGGGCGGCTGCGGCTCGACCGCGAACTCGCCGAGGCTCTCGAGAGCTACCCGTTGCCGGGGAGCGCCCCTGCTCGGCCCCTGACGAGCGACGAGCAGAAGCGCCTGGCCGCTCTGGGCTACGTGGCTGCGCAGGCCCCGCCCCGGCTGCGGGCCGATGCCCCCAGCCCGCGCAAGGAGACGGCGGTGCTGGCGGATCTCGATCTCGGCTCCGGCCTTTTCGTGCGCGAGCGCTACGCCGAAGCCATCCCGGTCTTCCGGCGTGTGCTCGAGCGGGATCCGGGGAACTGGACGGCGGCCCTCCGGCTGGCCGCTGCCTGCTCGGCGCTGGGCCGCGAGCGGGAGGCCGACGGCTACTTCCGCCGCGCCGGGGAGCTCGAGCCGGATTCGCTCGACCTCAAGCTCTACCTGGGGCTCGACCGGTTGCGCCGTGGCCGCCTAGCGGAGGCCGAGCCGCTGCTGGCGAGCGTGCTCGCGGCGAGCCCGCAGCGGCTGCCCGCCCTCGAGGCTCTGGCCACGATCCGCGAGCGGCAGCAGCGCCTACCAGAGGCCATCGAGCTCCTGACGCGGGCCGCCCAGCTCCAGGCCGATCCCACCGCGAGCCTGCTCCGGCTGGGGGACTTGAACATGGCGCTGGGGAGAACACCCGAGGCGATCGAGGCCTTCGAAGGCGCCCGCTCCCGCCTGGGCGAGAAGTTCCCGCGCTCGCTCGAGCTCGGCGTGCTCTACCTCGCGGCCCACCGCTTCGCCGAAGCCCGCGACGCCCTGGACCGAGTCCCTCCCGGCCACCCCGGCTACCCCATGGCCCTGTTCAAGAGGGCCCAGGTCTCCGTCCTGCTCGGCGAGCCCGATCGAGAAGCCCGCATCGCCGCCGCCCGAGCCCAAGCTGACGCCACCACCCGCCCGCTGATCGAGAACGAGAGGCTGTTTCGGCAGGGAGGTTAGAGGGAGCTGGGCTCAGGCGAGTCTGGCCCAAGGTCGATCTCACGCTGGGAAGCTTCGAGAATCTCGGCCCAGCTTGCCTTCTCGAAGGCTGGAGTTAGACCTCGGTCGCCAAACTGGACACAGCACAGGCGGAACGGTTGCCGACCGTCGCTGGGCTCGGCGAGAAGGCGCCGCAGGCTCACTTCCACCGCGTCCTCGAGGCAGAGACCTCGCTCGCGAGCATAGGCTCGAGTCGCCGCCAGCAAATCGTCGGGCAGTTCGAAAGTCAGGGTCATGGTGCCCACTCTAGCCGAATGGAGAACGGCCCCTCATCTTGAGTCCCCACTCTCGAAGTGTTAGCGTTTGGGGCACAACTTCAGCTTGAAGGCTGGGCTCCTCGGGGGCGCTCTTGGAGTCGTTTCTGGGAGTTGCGTAGCGCCCCGTGGTGAGCTCGTGCCACCCATCCCGGAGGAGGGCCGAGCATGGCGAACTGGCGGATACGGATCGGGGATCAACAGGTGGGGCCGCTCACTCTCGACGAGCTGGTGGGCTGGGCTCGGGCCGGGCGCTTGCGCATGACGGATCTGGTGTGGACTCCCGGCATGCCGCAGTGGAAGCCGGCCGGGCAGGTGCCCCAGCTGGTGCCGCTGCTGCGGGCCGGGGCGCCGCCGCCGGCCGCCAAGACCTCGCTCGCCGACGATCGGGTGGCGAGGATGGTCATTCCCGTGGGCCGCTCGCCGCTGTCGATCGTCGCCGGCTACATGGGCCTGCTCTCACCGCTGGTGCTCCCCGCGCCGCTCGCCGTCCTCTTCGGCATCATGGCCTTGAGGGATATCAAGAAGAACCCCAACCTGCTGGGCAAAGGCCGGGCGATCTTCGCCCTCATCATGGGGGGACTGGTGATCCTCTTCCTGGGCGTTCTGGGGATCGCAGCGATGCTCAAGCCCTGAGCGGGAACGGAACCGCTCAGGGCTCGAACCCGAGGTAGGCGGCTAGAACTGGAAGCGGGCCGAGAGCTGGAGGCGCCTCGGCGTGTAGTAGCGCTTGGGCAGGCCGAAGCCGGCGCTGTTCCTCTGGTTCTGGATGTCGTAGCCGGTTTGCTTGTCGAAGACGTTGAAGAGGTCCGCCCGTACCTGCACGCCGTAGCGCCCGCCAAACTTGAAGTTGTGGGTGTAGTTGAGGTCGAGCTGGTAGTGGCTCGCCGTGCGGCGCGAGCCTGCCGCCTCGGCGTAGCGGTCGACGTCGCTGGTGGAGGTGGTGAGGGCCCGGTAGACCTCCACGTCCCAGATCTCCCAGGGCTGGCCGCTCTGGTAGATGGCGTAGGCACCGGCCGAAGCGTTCCAAGGCAGAGTGTAGAAGCCGAACACCTTCAGCTGGTGGCGGCGGTCGCCGCGCAGGTCGCCGTATTTGTGGTCCCAGAGCTGGCGGCCGGCGCCGTCGGCGATGTTCGACGAGCCCACGAAGATGGCCTGGTCGTTGTCGGTGGTGGTGTTGTCCTGGTCGAAGTTGCCGTAGTAGTGGCTCCACACGTAGGAGCCTCGAACGTAGGCGTTGCGGCCCCGCCACTCGGCCTCGACGCTGGCCTCGAAGAACTTGGTGAAGGCGCCGTCGAGTTCGGCGATGACGTAGCTCGAGCCGCCGATCTCCCGCCGCACCGCGTCCAGGTTGGAAACGTAGAGCTCCCGCGGGATGTCGGCGGGCGGGTTGAAGGCGATGCGGGCGTCGTTGTTGGTGTCCTCCCAGAAGTTGGCACCGTAGCGGTAGCGGCCGTAGGCCCGCAGCGTCCAGTTGCCGATCTGGCGAGAGGTGCCCAGCAGGTACTCGTCGATGAATCGCGGGTCGAGGTTGTCGTCGAAGAATTTGCCGCTCGAGGAAGCCACCGGGTCGATGCCGATGAAGCGGCCGTTGGCGTCGAAGTAGGCGCGGATGGTGCGGGCCAGGTTGCGGTCCCAGGAAGCGGCGCGGGGCAGGGAGCTCGCGGCCGGGTTGTAGCGCGCATAGCTCGCGTAGACGGTGTCTCGCTGGTTGTAGGCCCAGGTGAGGCCGAGGCGGGGCTGGATCAAGTCCTGCCAATCCACCTCGTACATTTTGTACTTGTGGCCCGGAGCCGTCTCGAAGCCGGAGAGCGTGCCGCTCTTGGGCTTCAGGCCCTGGCCGAAGAGCTTGTCGTTGGACAGCAGCACGCCCACGTTGGCGCTCCAGCCACGCCAGCCGATGGTGTCGTTCAGCTCGATCGACTGCGACTCGAACTCCGAGTGGATCAGCGGCACCACGGCGCCGTCCGGCCCCTGCAGGCTCATCTGGTTGAAGGTGGCCTGGTAGAAAACCGGCTGGCCGTTGAAGCTGATCCGCCCGCCCGGCACCGAGACCTCACCCCAGCCGTTCGAGAGGCGGGAGAGGTCTTCCTCGTCGCGGGACCACTGGTAGCCGGCGTGCAGGTTGTGGGTGACGTTCTTGCCCAGCAGGTAGTCGTAGGCGAGCTGGTAGCTTTTGCGGAAGAAGTTCTGGTGGTTGATGGTGCTGGCGCCGCCCACGCTGCCGCCGCCCACCCGGTTGCCGGCGGCGTCGAGATAGCCGTAGCGGCCGATGATGGGAGCAATGAATTGGTTGTAGGCGGTCTGGCCGGCGATCGGCTTGGGCACCACCAGGAGGCCCTGGCGATCGAGGTTGGCGATGTCGAGGTTCTGTCCGGTCGCGATCGGGAAGTCGAATTGGGTGTCCGGGCGAGAGCCGGTCTTGTTCTCGAAATCCGTGTACTTGAAGCTCAGGTAGCTATCCCGGTTCACCGTCCAGAAGCCTTCGAGGATGCCGATGCCCAGGGTGGCATCGCTGCCCTCGGACGTCGAGGCGGCAGAGAAGGCACCCACACTGGCCCGCTTCTCGGAGCGATCCGAGTCGCGATAGCTGGCCGAGAGCAGGAGCGAGGAGAGCGGCTGGAAGGTGAGCTTGCCGAAGTACTCGTCGCGGGTGCTCTCGAAGTCCGCCACCGAGCCGTAGACGTTCGCCTGGTTGTTGCGCGTCACCGTGGGGCGGTAGTAGGAGGTGTAGAAGTAGAGGCGATCCCGCCAGATCGGCCCGCCCAGGCTGACCACCGCCCAGTCCTTGTCCTCATCGAAGGTGGTGCCGGTCTTCACTTTCTGATCGCCGGTCATGCCGGCGGTCTGCAGCTGGTAGCTCGCCAGCAGGTGGAAGTCGTTGGTGCCGGACTTCGAAACCGAGTTGATGGTGAAGCCACCCGAGCGGTTGAAGTCGATCGCCTTGGCGCCACCCTTGACGATCGAGATCTGGTCGATGTCGTGCGAGGAGGGCTCGGCGGAGAGCGTGCCGAAGAGCGGCAGGCCCACGTTCACGCCGTCGAAGTTGTAGACGTTGTCCTGGCCGCTGCCGCCCGCGCTCGGGCCGCGCACTTTGTCCTCGGTGTACTGCACGCCGGGGATCAGCTTCACCAGGTCCCGGTACTCCTGGCCCACCGGCAAGAGGTCGATGGTCTTGTTGGGGATCGCGGTCTTCACCTCGGCCGAGGTGAGGTCGATGGTGGGCGCTTCGGCCACCACCGTCACCGCCTCGGCAACCGCTTCAGGGGAGAGCGAGAGGCTCACGAAGGTGGTCTGCTGCAGCAGCACCACCACCTTGCGCTTCTGAGCGGCCATGCCGGAGAGGTTGAACGTCAGCTCGTATTCCCCTGGCGGCAGCAGGACGAGTCGGTAGTCACCGTTCTGGTTGGTGGTGGTCACCCGCGGCTGGGGCAGCACCGGGGAGGTAGCCTCCACGGTTGCTCCCGGCAGAGAAGAGCCGTCCGCCAGGGTGATTCGCCCCTCCACGGCACCGGTCTGCTGGCCCTGGGCCGGCAGAGCGAGCAGTGCACCCGCCATGAGCCATAGGTAGATCCGCTTCATCGCTTCCCTCCTTCGTCAACAGCGGCCTCGGCAGCTCGGGCAACGCCACGGGCCACGGCTCCTGCCGCTTAAGCTGCTGTGAATCCAGCTTCTTGAGCTGCGGGGGAACGTAACACAGTAGCCTCGAAACTGTCACCACACGAGCCCTCGCGCTCGACGGGGGGAAGGCTTCAGTCGCCGGCTTCGCCCAGGGCGGTGCGCAGGTGGCCGCGGGCCGCTCTCAGGCGCTCTCGCGCCGCCTCTGGATCGAGGTGGAGCCGGGCCATCACCAGGGCCGTCTTGAGCTCCCGATCGGCCAGCCGGAAGAGCTCCTCCGCCTCGCCGCGGGAGACTCCGCCGGCCGCCACCAGGATTCGCAGGGCGCGGTCCTCCAGCTTGGCCGAGCCCGGCCGCAGGTCCACCATCCAGCCGCGGTACACCTTGCCCAGTCGCACCATTGCTGCGCTGGTGAGGGCGTTGAGCGCCGCCTTGGTGGCCGAGCCGGCCTTGAGTCGGGTGGAGCCGGTCAGAATCTCCGGGCCAGTGGCCAGGGTGATCCCCAGGTCCGCCGGAGAAGCCCCCGGGCCGGGAGCAGCGCAGCTCAGCAGGATCGTGCGGGCGCCGCGCTGCCGGGCGCAGGCGAGGGCCCCGGCCACGAACGGTGTCACCGAGCTCGCCGAGATTCCCACCGCGAGGTCCCCGGCCTCGAGGCTCGAAGCCGCCTCTCGGCCGGCGCCGGCGTCGTCCTCGGCGCCCTCGCGGGCGGCGAATACCGCCTCCGGCCCCCCGGCTATCAGCGCGCGGATCCGCTCCGGCTCGGTGCCGAACGTGGGAGGGCATTCCGCCGCCTCGAGCACGCCCAAGCGGCCGCTGGCGCCGGCGCCGAAGAACACCACGCTGCCGCCGCCCTCGAGGGTCGCGGCCAACCACTCGGCGCCGCGGGCGAGCGCCGCCGCCTGGACCCGCGCGGCTTCAAGGCCGCGCTGGTCTTCGCTCAGCAGCAGCTCCACCACCTCGGCTGTGGAGCGCTGGTCGAGATCCTCGCTCGCCGGATGCCGGGCCTCGGTCGACAGTTCGGCCCAGCGAGAGGGCGGGGGAGTGCGGGAATCGTTCGCCATGGTCGGCCTCCTCGCCGGTCTGGCCGACTCAGCCGCCGTCCTGCGCCGTCTGCCGGCGCAGCTCTGCCGCGAGCGCGGGGAAGCCCGCGAGCTGGCGGACCGGGGCGAGGTCCGGGTCGCTCGCCAGCAGATCGGGGCGCGGGAAAGCCTTGCCCCTCAAGGCTCCGAGCGACTCGAGGGAGGCGGCGGCATCGCCTCGGACCGCCGCCAGGCAGGCCTGGTTGTAGAGCGGAATCCAGGAATCCGGCCGCAACTTGGCGGCGCGGGCGAAGAAGGATTCGGCGGCCGCCGGATCGCCGGCGTGGCGAGCGGCGTTGCCCGCCTGCACGATGGCTTCGAAGTCCTCCGGCTGAGCCGCCAGGGTGCGCTCGTAGTTCTCGCGGGCCCGGGCGTAGTCGCCCCGCTCGTAGAAGAGGTCGGCGAGCCGCCGGTAGACCCGCGGGTAGCCCGGGTCGGCGGCGATCGCCTGGCGGTAGAACGCCTCGGCCGCCGGCAGGTCGCCGCGTAAGGCTGCCAACAAGCCGAGGTTGGCGATCGCCTCGACGAAACCCGGGGAGATTTCGAGCGCCCGCCGGTAGGCGGCTTCGGCGCCGTCGAGGTCGTTGTCGAGCAGGCGCAGGGAGCCCAGCATGGCGTGCACCCGCGCCTGCTTGGGGTCGAGCGCCAGGGAGCGCAGGTACTGCTCGTGCGCCGCTTCGAGCCTGCCCTGACGCCAGTAGACCAGGGCCAGGATGTTGACCGCCGAGACGTTCCCGGGAGTCACCGCCAGGATTTCGTCCAGCAGCCGCTCGCTGTCGGCCCAGCGCCGGTCCTGGGCGAAGTGGCGGGCGTCCTCCAGCTTGGCGTAGAGCGCCATGCCGTCTTTGGGATCGATGCCCACCATCGCTTCACGGCTGGTGCGGGGCGCCAGGTAGCCGAGCGCCTGCAGGCTCTCCATGGTCTCCTTCGTGATCGCACTCTTCTGGGGCGCCAGCCCCCGCCGCTCGCTGTCGGCGAGGAGCTCGGAAAGCTCGCGGTCGAGCAGCACGCCGCGGCGCCCTTCGCTGGCGAAGAGGTTGTTCTTCTCGGCCGGGTCTCGCTTGAGGTCGTAGACCTCGGGCTTCGGGGCCCGGATCCACTTGAAACCGCCGTGGCGAACACCGTAGAGCGGCGCCATGCCGAAGCCGACCTCCGAGACCAGAGATTCCGAGTACTGGGCCAGGTCCGGCGGGGGCACATCGCCCCGGAGAGCGGGCAGGAGGTCGATGCCCTGGGTCTCCGAGCCACCGGGCAGGCCCAAGGCGGCGAGGATGGTCGGCACCAGGTCGACCGTGCGTACCGGCCCCGGATAGACCCGCCCCCTAGGCAGGAGGCGCGGGCAGCGCAGGAGGAGTGGCACGCGTACCGTGGCGTCGTAGATGAACACCGCGTGCGTCTTCTCGCCATGCTCGCCCAGGCTCTCGCCGTGGTCGGCGGTCACCACCACGAGGGTATCGTCGAGCGCCCGCAACTGCTCGAGCTGGTCGAGAACCCGGCCCACCGAGCCGTCCAGCACGGCGATCTCGGCGTCGTAGGGCGTGGGTGAGAGCAGCCGCTCGGCGCCGGTCAGCCGATAGGGCTGGTGGGCATCGAAGAGGTGCATCCAGAGGAAGAAAGGTCGGCGTTTCGGCTCTGGCTCTCTAGCCCAGCCAGCCAGCCAGTCCGCGACTCTGCCGGCGGTCTTCTCCCCCGGGCGGGAGCGGATCATGAACAGCTCCGGCCGATCCTCGGACCACAGGTTGTCGTCGTAGCCGTCGAAGCCCTGCTTCAGGTTGTAGCGCCGGTCGAGAACCAGGGCCGACACGAACGCCTGGGTGTGGTACCCCGCCGCCTGCAGCCGCTCGGCGAGGGTGACCGCGTCGTCGCCCAGGGCGTAGGTGCCGTTGTCCCGCACACCGTGGGCCGGCGGCAGGAGCCCGGTGAGGATCGTCGAGTGGGAAGGCAAGGTGATCGGCGCGGCGGCGATCGCATCGGCGCAGCGCACGCCTTGCCGCGCGAGCGCGTCCAGCCGCGGAGTGCGGGCCGGCGCGTAGCCGTAGCAACCGAGGTGGTCGGCCCGGGTGGTGTCGAGAGTGACCAGCAGAACGTTGAGGGGCGGCCGGTGGCAGCCGGCGAGGAGGACCAGGCAGGCTGCGAGGAACCAGGTTCGAGGCGAGGATCTCAATGCACGGAATGCGATCAGGTTTGAGCTTGCTCCTTGGATGAGTATACTCCACAGAGTGCGGCGCTACGGCCGTGCCGCGCGGCCCTGCTGCCGCCACCTATTGTGCAAGAAATTCTGGGGGAGTCGAAAAGTGATCAAGAAGATCCTCGTGTGGGCGCCGATCGCCCTGCTCAGCGCAGCCACGGCCTGGGGGGACGTCTCTCTGGTCGAGCACCGCAGTTTGCACAAGGAGCTTGCCAAGGCTCAGACCGGAGTGAGGCACTCCCGGACCCAGCCCTCGCTGGCCCACCGGCAGAAGCAAGACGTCCACGCCACCGGTAGCCAGACCCTGATCGACAACTCGGGCTTCGAGTACTTCATCAACACGGACATCACCTTCAGCACCAGCAGCTCTGCCTCGGCCGCCATGTCCGAAGCGAGCTACACCCACGCCGTCGCCGCCAGCACGCTCAACGGCGGCACGGTCAACTCCACGCTGAACGACTCCTTCGACGGCTACAACACTCTCTGCCTCAGCCTCAACAACACCGTCGCCACTTGCGAGACGGGCAACGCCAACTTCGTGATCTACAACCAGCTCGGCCCGGCCACCACCGAATGCCTCGGCGCCACTTCGGGCGTCAACCGCCAGGTGGTCTTCCCCGTGCAGACCAATGGCAACCTGCAGATCCAGCGCAAGGTCTTCGTGCCGGACAACGACGCCTTCGCCCGTTGGTCGAACTACTTCACGAACACGGGCGGGGCGGCGCAGACGGTCACCATGGTGATCGCCAACAACCTGGGCTCGGACGCGAATACCGTCCTGGTCACCAGCTCGAACGGCAACGCCACGGCCGAGGTGACGGATACCTGGATGACCACCTTCCAGAACTACAGCGGCACGACCTCGAGCGATCCGCGGCTGGGTCACGTCTTCCAGGGGCCGAGCGCGGCCGTGCCGCTCACCGGTATCAACTTCGCGGATGGCGACGACAACCCGTTCTGGGGCTACACCTTCAACCTCGACCCGGGCGAGACCAAGATCATCCTGAACTTCGTGGTCGGCCGGCCGAGCAAGGCCGCCGCCGCGAGTGCCGCCGCCGCCCTCGCTACCAGCCCGCCGCCGGCCAACGCCCTGCAGTGCCTCTCCACCCAGGAGCAGCAGGAGGTGGCGAACTTCGCGGGCCTCGGCCAGCCGCCGGTGATCGG
>CALMKX010000381.1 GCA_937867335.1 uncultured Acidobacteriota bacterium | reverse complement strand
GCGGGAATAGCTCAGTGGTAGAGCACAACCTTGCCAAGGTTGGGGTCGCGGGTTCGAATCCCGTTTCCCGCTCCAAACTTCGCTCGCTCCAGGCCCATCCTCCGAAGGGTCTGTGTTACCCTGAGAAGGCCGCTCCCGAGCGGCCTTCGTAGTTTCGGCTCCAAAGCAAGCCTCACCGGCGACGTAGCCAAGTGGTAAGGCGAGGGTCTGCAAAACCCTTATACACCGGTTCGAATCCGGTCGTCGCCTCCAAGAATCCCTCTCGAAATCTGCGAAAAACTGGCTCGGCTCACCATCGCTCGTGGCGAAGAGGTAGTGCCCTCTTTGCCAGAGCTTGCCGGGCGACCCTCCGGCGAGCTTCAATCCGCACTACAATCCCACCCCACGGGCCGGAGTGGCGGAACCGGTAGACGCAGGAGACTTAAAATCTCCCACCGCAAGGTATGCGGGTTCGAGTCCCGCCTCCGGCAGGTCGCCTTTGGCACGCAGGCCTCGATAGAAGCCGCAACCGATCTTCGACAATGCTCGATACTCTGCCCAGCACCAAGAGCCTGCCTCATAGCGACGAGGCGGAGCGGGCCGTTCTCGGTGCGATCCTGATCGATCCGCGCATCCTGCCGGTGGTGGCCGGCCGGCTCACGCCCGAGGACTTCTACTTCGAGCGTCACCAGCTGATTTTCACCGCCATGCTGGATCTGCAGGGCGAGCAGTCGGCAATCGACTTGCTCACCGTGCACAGCAAGCTCTCCCAGCGGGCGCAGGCCGAACGGGTAGGAGGGGTGGGCTATCTGGCGGCCCTGGACGTGGCCCTGCCGGATCTCGGTCGCTCGGATGATTACGTAGAGATCGTCAAAGAGAGGTCCCTGCGACGGAGGCTGATCGCAGCGGCCGGCGAGACGATCCGCGACTGCCTGGACGGCGGTGTGGCCGCCCAGGAGGCGCTGGGGCGAGCCGAGCAGGCGGTGCTCTCTCTCGGCCAGGAGGCGGTTCAGCGCGGCTTCGTGCCGATCGGCAAGATCCTCGACGAGACGATCGCCGAGCTCGAGGACCGACCCGGCTCGGCCGTGCTCGGGGTCCCCACGGGCTTCCACGACCTCGACCGTATGACCCAGGGCCTCAACAAGGGCAACCTGATCATCATCGCCGGCCGTCCGGGCATGGGCAAGACCAGCTTCGCCTTGAACATCGCCCAGCATGTGGCGGTGCAGGAGAACCTGGGAGTGGGCGTGTTCTCGCTCGAGATGAGCCAGCAGGAGCTTTCGCTGCGCGTGCTCTGCTCGCTCGCGGACATCCCCTTCGGCAAGCTACGGGCCGGGCATCTCTCTCAGCGAGAGTGGACCAAGGTGATCCAGACTACGCAGTCGGTCAGCGGTTCACCGCTCTACATCGACGACTCGCCCAACCCGAGCCTGCTCGAGGTCGCCTCCAAGGCCCGGCGGCTCAAGGCCGAGAAAGGCCTCTCATTGGTAGTGCTCGACTACCTCCAGCTGATGCAGGCCGGTGGCCGTTTCGAGAACCGCAACCTCGAGATCGGCGCCATCAGCCGTGGCCTCAAGCAGCTGGCCAAGGACCTGGAGATCCCGGTGATCGCCCTCTCCCAGCTCTCGCGCCAGCCGGAGCAGCGCAGCGACCACCGGCCGCAGCTCGCAGACCTGCGCGAGAGCGGCAATATCGAGCAGGACGCCGACCTGGTGGCGTTCATCTATCGCGATCAGGTCTATCACCCGGACAATCCCGAAAGCCAGAACCGCGCCGAGGTGCTGATCGCCAAGCACCGCAACGGCGAGACCGGCACGGTGCACCTGGCCTTCTTCGGCGAGAACACCAGCTTCCGGAACCTCGAGCAGCGCCATTGGCCGGGCGGAGGAGCAGGGCTGTCGCCCTGAGCCGATGGCGCAGTCGAACCCTCTCGTCGGCGCTCCGAAGGGCGAGGCCCAGCCGTCGATCCTCCTCCAGGCGGGTAGCCGCTTCTTTCTCGAGCTGGGGCGGTTCTGCCAGGTCCTCGGCCGGGTGCTGGTGTGGACTCCCCGGCGCCCTTGGGACTTCGCCGAGCTGCTGCGGCAGATGGTGCGGGTGGGCATCCAATCGGTGCCAGTGCTGCTCTTGACCTCGACTTTCACCGGCATGGTGATGGCCCTCCAGATCTTCAACGTGCTGGCTCGCTTCGGCGCCGAAGCCTACGTCGGCTCGATCGTCGCCCTGTCGATGGTGCGCGAGCTCTCCGCGGTTCTGGGCAGCTTGATCGTCGCCGGCCGCTGCGGCTCCGCGATGGCCGCCGAGCTGGGAACCATGCGAGTGACCGAGCAGATCGACGCACTCGAGGTGATGGCCACGGACCCGGTCCATTACCTGGTGGTGCCGCGAGTTTGGGCCACCACCTTGACGCTGCCGATGTTGGTCGCCCTCGGCAACCTGGTGGGCATCCTCGGCGGCTACCTGGTGGCGGTGGTGCTGATGGGCGCCAACCCGGTCACCTACCTCGAGAACACCTACCGCTACATGGACCTGAACGACCTCTTCTCGGGTCTCGTCAAGGCCGCCACGTTCGGCTTGCTGATCGCGGTGATCGGCTGCCAGAAGGGCTTCTACACCACCGGTGGCGCCGAAGGCGTGGGCCGTTCCACCACCAGCGCCGTGGTCCAGGCCTCGATCGCCATCCTGGTGTCGGATTTCTTCCTCACCAAGCTGCTGTTCTGATGAGCGCGACCGTCCCCAAGATCCGGCTGACCGAGGTCTGCAAGTCCTTCGGCGCGAAGGTGGTGCTGGATCACCTCTCGCTCTGGGTGGAAACCGGCGAGTCGGTGGTGCTGATCGGCGGCTCGGGAACGGGCAAGAGCGTGCTCTTGAAGCACATCATCGGCCTGATCCGGCCCGACAGCGGGAAGGTGGAGATCGACGGAGTGGACCTCGAAAGTCTGGACCCTCACGAGCTGACGAAGTTCCGGCGCCGCTTCGGCATGGCTTTCCAGGAAGGCGCCTTGTTCGACTCGATGACCGTCGGTGCCAACATCGCCTTTCCGCTGCGGCGGCACTCCCAGAAGAGCCCCGCCGAGATCGCCGAGCGGGTGCGAGAGTGCCTGGCGACCGTGCGTCTCGAAGGCGTGGAGGACCGCCTGCCTTCCCAGCTCTCGGGCGGCATGAGAAGGCGGGTGGGCTTCGCCCGCGCGATCGCCCTCGAGCCCGAGATTCTGCTCTTCGACGAGCCCACCACCGGCCTCGATCCGGTGACCACGGCGCTGATCGACGAGGTGATCATCGACATCCGGGAGCGATTGAGCACGACTACGGTCACCATCACCCACGACATGGGCAGCGCCTTCCGGATCGCCGACCGGATCGGCATGCTGCATCAAGGGCGGATTCTGGCTCTGGCGCCTCCGGACGAGCTGCGCCAGCTGCCGGATCCACGCATCCAGCAGTTCCTCCGCGGTGAGGCGGAAGGGCCCCTCACCGAGTCGGCTCCGGTCGCGAGCCAGAACCGACGGCGTTAGTCTCGCGGGGCCCAGGGCAGGCGTAGAGCAGCACTCAGCAGGGAGAGTGGAGCATGGCGCAAGCGATCAAGGTGGGGATTTTCGCCGCGGTGGTGCTCGCGGTGGTGGGGTTTTTCATCCTCAAGATCGAGGATCTCCGGCTGTTCCAGCCCAAAGGACGGCGGGTGGATGCCCTCTTCGATTCCGTGGCCGGGCTGGACGACAAGGCGGCCGTGCGGGTGGCTGGAGTGCGGGTAGGCAAGGTGGACGGCGTGAAGCTCGAAGGCCGGCGAGCGCGGGTGACCCTGCTGCTCGAGCAGCCCGTTGCCTTGACCGAAGGTTCCCGCGCGGTGATCGCCTCGACCGGCCTACTCGGCGACAAGTACGTGGAGCTGGTGCCGGGGCCGTCCGGTGGGCCTGAGCTCGCTGCCGACAGTGTGCTCGAGGGGGAGACGCCGGTCTCGCTCGACCAGGCGATCGCCCGCTTCGACAAGATCGGCGCCAACATCGAGCAGATCACCGGCTCGCTGACCGGCTCGGGCGGCCCCGAGAACACCATCTCGCGCTTGCTCAGCAACCTCGAGCAGGTGAGCGCCGAAGTACGGGACCTGATCGCCACCAACCGCGAAGCGGTCTCCGGCACCGTGCGCAACTTCGAGTCCGCAAGCGGCACCCTTGCCCGTGAGCTGCCCCGACTGGCGGATCGCATGGAGTCCGTGCTCGCCGAGATCGGCGGGCTGGTGGCCGACAACAAGGGCAACGTCGCTGCCAGTCTCGAGAACATCAAGCACATCACCGAAGAGCTGCAGCCGGCGATCGCCGACCTCAAGACCATCTCCGGCCGGCTGGCCGCCGGCGAAGGCACCATCGGCAAGCTGCTGACCAGCGACGAGGCGCACAACCAGCTGGTCGCCACCCTCGACACCATCAAGGGCGGGGTCAACAGCCTGAAGGACACCCTCGGGGCCGCCCAGCGCATCAAGCTGGACTACGCCATGGAGGGTTACTACCTGCCGGATCGCGACAAGAGCCAGGCCGGTCTAGCGCTCGATATCGACACCTCGAGCGATTGGCTCTACCGGGTGGGCGTCTACGACCCGGCGGATCTGGTGACTCGCACCAAGGTGCAGGAGGTCACCGAGACCCTGCCGGACGGCACCGTGCAGCATCGGCGTCTCGAGACTTTGAGCGAGGAGGATCGCCTGCGCATCTCGGCGCTCCTGGGCAAGCGGCTGGGACGCAACTGGACGGTGCGGACGGGGTTGATCGAGAACAAGTTCGGCATCCAGGTGGACTATCCCCTCTTGAGCGACCGGCTGCAGCTGTCCTTCGAGGCTTTCGACTTCAGCCGGCCCAGAAACCTCGACCCCCACCTGCGTCTGATCGGCCGCTGGCAGATCCACCCCAACCTCTACCTGATGGGCGGCTACGACGACCCGTTGGTCTCGGACCGCAACGCCTTCCTGCTGGGGGCTGGCATCCGCTGGAACGACGACGACCTCAAGTATGTGCTGGGTTCGGCCCCCAAGCTCTGAGCCGCGGCTTCGGCCGCGGGTGCCTCAGAGCTCGGGCGGGTGGCCGGTCAGGCGCTCGAAGGCCGCCTGGTAGCGCTCGAGCGTGCCGGCGACCACCTCCGGCGGCAGCTCGGGCGGAGGCGAGTTCTTGTCCCAGCCGGTGGTGTCGAGCCAGTTGCGCACGAATTGCTTGTCGAAGGAGACCGGCTCGGTGCCGGGGCGCCATTCGCTGGCCTCCCAGAAGCGGGAGGAATCGGGCGTCAGGGCCTCGTCGATCAACAGCAGCTCACCCTCCGCCAGGCCGAACTCGAACTTGGTGTCGGCCAGGATCAGGCCGTGGCGAGCTGCGTGTTGGGCGCCCGCCCGATAGAGCGCCAGGGAAAGCTCCCGGAGCCGGCCGGCGAGCTCGGAGCCGAGCTGCCCTTCCATCACCTCGAAGCTGACGTTCTCGTCGTGACCACTCTCGGCCTTGGTGGCCGGAGTGAAGATCGGCTCCGCGAGCTTGGAAGCGAGCTCCAGGCCATCGGGCAGATCGATGCCGCAGACGGTACGGCTGCGCCGGTACTCGCGAAAGCCGCTGCCGGCGAGGTAGCCGCGCACCACGCACTCGAAAAGAACCACTTCGGCTTTGCGCACGATGACGCTACGCCCGGCCAAGAGCTCGGCATGCGGGGCGAGGCTGGGCGGAAACTCGCTCGCGTCGGTGAGCAGCAGATGGTTGGGCACCACTTCGCCCAGCAGACCGAACCAGTAGTTGGACAGCTGATTCAGGATCTTGCCCTTGCCCGGGATGCCGGGGCGCAACACGTGGTCGTAGGCCGACAAGCGATCCGTGGCCACGATCAGCAGCTGGCGGCCGAGGTCGTAGACGTCCCGGACCTTGCCGCGGCGCGGTGGCGGGAGGTTGGGCAGCTTGGTTTCCCAGACGGTCTGCATCACGTGGTTCTCCCAGAACTGATCGATTCAGAGGCGCGCTGGCCGGGCCTTCTCGAAGGGAGCGCTTCCGGGCCTCAGGACGAACTTTGCTTGCTCGCCGCCGGCTGTGCCGGGCTCGCCGCACGAGCGGACGAGAAAGGGGTGCCGAGGCGCTCGAGGGCTTCGAGCAGGGTCAACGTGTCGAAGGGCTCGAGAGTGCCCTCGCCGAAAGCCGCTCCATCCACGAACTCGTAGAGCGGCACCTCGTCGAGGCCCTTCAAGCGGGCCAGGCCCAGACGGCGGACTCCCACCAGGTAGGTCGTGGTCGCCGAGTCTTCCAGATGCAGGAAGAGATAGGGCTTGCGGTGGCGCTGGCCCCGAGAGAAAGCCATCGGCCCGAGGCTGCGGCTGAGATTGGCCACGAAGCTCTGGGTCGCCACGATGCCCTCGTTGATCAGCGAGCCGTTGCGGTTGATGTAGGCGTAGAACGGCCGGTTCTCCTCCTCGCGGTCGACCAGATCGAGGTTGCGGCCTTCGAGAGGCTCGAAGAAGCGCAGCACCGCCTGCGGAGGGTAGCCATAGCTGATCAAGGTGTTCTTGATCTCGTGGATCTCGAGCGAGCTCTTGCCGGAGGTCAGGCGAGTCAATTCCACCACTCCATGACCGAAGAACTCATAGCGGTCCGGCTCGGTTCCGCTCCCGCCCTGGATCGGGATCAACCGGTAGTGGCCGAAGTTGAGGCCGATCCTCATGCCGCGGTTGAACGGCAGGCCGCGGGCGATGGCCTCGCGATAGCAGCGCTGCAGGTCGACGGCACAGAGCAGGATCGGCAGAGGCAGACGGTTGGTGTAGAAGGCACCATCACCGAGGTATTTCTCGAGCTGCAGGCGATGGGCCTGGGCCAGCTGGTTGACTTCGCGCTGGAACAGGTACATCTGGCGGAAGGCTCGCTCCTGCAGCTCGCTCCCGGCCCGGCTGAGCACCGAGATCACTTCGGAGAACTCACTGATGTCGTAGATCATCCCGTGGCGGTGGACCAGGGGCTCGATCACGGTGGGCGAGAAGAAGTTGAGCGGGCGAGTGGAGGGAGCGAGCTTCAGGTTGCGTTGGCCGATCCAGGTACGGTCCAGGCCGCCGGCCCGGAAGGTAAGCTCGCCGTTTTCCCAGCGCACCGGCAGCAGCAGGTTGCGGAAGGCCTGGAGGAGCTCGAAATCCTTGAGGCGGCCTAGCAGGTCTTCCCAGGCAGCGATCTCTTCGGGGCCGAGCATCAGCTCGGTGTCGTAGCCGGGGCGAGTGCTCAGCAGCTCGAGATAGCCGGGACGATAGAGCAGCCTCTCGGCGGGCAAGGGGCCGCCGGTCTGGACTCCGAGCAGCAGGGCGCCGGTCGCCTTGGCGGTGGCATCCGAGGCCAACAGCTGCTCGTGCCAGGAGGCGACCCGAGCCAGCTTCTGGCGGAAGAGCCGGCCATCCCGGCGGATGAAGCCGGCGAAGAAACTGTTGAGCTCGAGCAGGTCCGGGCTGATCTGTTCCTCGGTGAAGATCAGCACATTGTCCAGCATGCGCCGGAGCAGGCGCACCGCACCCTCGGTCGAAGCGTCGTCGAACCCTGGGCTGAGCTTGCTCATCCAGGGCAGGATCTCTGTGCGGATGCGGTCCTGATAGCGGTCGAAGACCCGATAGCGGATCTCGTCCCCCTGCTTCTGACCCAGGCGGAGATCGAGGCGGGTGATCCGCCGCGGCGTGTCGCGCAGCTGGCGAGACACGTCCAGCGAATGGTGCAGCCAGAAGAGCGTCGAGTAGTTGCGGCCGTAGCTCGAGAGCAGAGAGTTCTCGATCGCCCGGACCAGTTGGTCGCGGTAGCGCCGCCAGCTGGCGTTGTGCGCGGTGCGCAGCAACGGCTCGCGGCGAATCACCGCGAGCTGGATGCCCTCTTCCGCCTCGAGGAAGGCGTTCAAGGCCTCCCGGAGCTCTACCAAGCCGTCGGTGACCAGCACCGGGAAACCATGGAGCAGGGTGGAGGTTTCGTCGTGAAGGTAGATCGGATAGGGCAGGGGAAGAAGACGGCTCCACTCCGGCAGGCGCCTCTCGAACTCCTCCTCGACCGGCTCGAGGAAGTGGAAGGGGCCCCGGAGGAGCTGGGCGATCGGAGGGCCGCTCATCCCTGCCCCGCTCCCATCGCTTCGATGCTGGCTGCGCACTGGCAGGCGAGGGGAAGGGGTGGCCAGGGCCAGCCTCGGTCGGGTCGGCTGCTCGCGAACAAGTGTCCGGGGCCCTCCGGCGGGGTGAGAGTCCGAAGCGTGAAAACGAGGGCATAGCATACGGCATCGACCGCCCCCCTGCGCCAGAGAGCCCTGCCAGAAGAAGCTCTCTTCTCTTCGAATCGCTTCCAAATCTATCCGTGAGCAAACGCCCTCGGCTCGCGAAGCGACGGACCGCAGCGAGGAGAGCTGGGCTGCTAGAATCCCCGCTCGTTTGTGATTTACTTGCTTCCATTCCGCCGCGCAGAAGCGCTTGGCCGACCGCTGACGGGGGTTCCTGCTTGGGGCCGCCCTCGAGGTCTACTCAGCGGTTGCCAGAACGTGGGGAGCGGTCCAGACCGGCCCAGGTCGAGGGGGCCGGCGACGGACGAGCGTGATGTCAGTGAGTAGAGGCCTTCGCCCTCAGAGTCGACAAGGAGACTGCCCAGGATGAGTGGC
Organism: uncultured Acidobacteriota bacterium; assembly: GCA_937867335.1. Taxonomy (GTDB): domain Bacteria; phylum Acidobacteriota; class Thermoanaerobaculia; order Multivoradales; family SZUA-115; genus JAXLQX01. Next base: position 13,837 of record CALMKX010000381.1, on the reverse strand, counting down.
ATTGTGCCCGCTTCGATCGTTTCCCCCCGGGCGGTGAGCGCAGATCTACTGGTGGTGGGAGTGCCGGAGCAAGCCCCAGTGCCGGCGGCCGAGTGGCCGCAAGAGGTGGCCGAGGCCCTTTCGAGCCTGGCCGGCCGGCCTGGTTTCCGCGGGGCCGAGCACCAGGCGGTCGAGACCTCGCTGGGTGCCGCCGGGCCGCTGGCAGCCGTGGGTCTCCAGGGCATGGGCTCCGCGGCCGAGCTCGACGCGGCGCAGGTCGAAGGCTGGATCTGGAGCGTGGTCGATGCCGCCAGGAGCAGCGGCGTCTCGCGCCTGGCCCTGGCGCTACCGGAGCATGCCCTCTGTTGCGGGCCGGAGGCGGCCGAGAGGGTGATCCGCCAGGCGAGCGTGGCACCTTACCGCTTCGACCGCCTGCGCAAGGCCAACGGCAACAAGGGCGAGATCCGGGAGATCTCGCTGATCCCGCCGCCCGGCCAGGAGAAACACTATCGGGCGGCGCTCGAGGCGGCCCACGAGACGGCCGCCGGTGTGGAGCTCGCTCGCGACTTGACGAACTCCCCGCCCAACGAGGCGACGCCGGCCTGGATCGAGGAGCAGGCCCGCGAGATCGCTCGGGCCCGGGGCTTCTCGCTCACCGTGCTCGGGCAGGAGCAGCTGGAGCAGCGGGGCATGGGCGGTCTCCTGGCCGTGGGCCGGGGCTCGCACTTTCCACCTCGGCTGATTCGTCTCGAGTGGGGGGACGAAGGGCCGATTGTCGCTCTGGTCGGCAAGGGCATCACCTTCGACAGTGGTGGCCTGTCGCTCAAGAACGCCGCCTCCATGGAGACGATGAAGTTCGACAAGGGCGGAGCCTGCAGCGCTCTTGCGGCGGCCGCGGTGGCGGCCCGAATGGGCCTGAGCCTGCGCTTGAGGGTCTACCTGGCCCTTGCCGAGAACATGCCCGATGGCGCGGCTTGCCGGCCCGGGGACATCATTCGCTGCTATAACGGCAAGACGGTCGAAGTCTTGAACACCGATTGCGAAGGACGACTGATCCTTGCCGACGCCCTGGCGCTGGCGGTGGAGGAGGGGGCCGAGCGGCTGCTCGAGCTCTCGACCCTTACCGGCCACTGCGCGGTGGCCCTGGGCCAGTCTGCCGGAGGCCTCTTCACCCCGGACGACTCCCTGGCCAGCGAGCTGCTCGACGCCGCTCAGGCCAGTGGTGAGCGTCTTTGGCGCCTGCCCCTGTGGCGGGAGCACGTGGATCAGATGAAAGGGCAGTACGCCGATCTGCGCAACAACGCCAACCAATGGGGTGGAGCCTCGACGGCGGCGGCGTTCCTGTCGCAGTTCGTGAGTCCCCTGCGCCGATGGGCCCACATCGACATGGCCGGCCCGGTGCATCGCGAAGACGAAAGCCGTACCAGCCCCGGCGCTACCGGGTTCGGCGTGCCGCTCGCCTCGCTGTGGCTGCGCCGCCAAGCGCAGGGATGAGCCAGGCACCGCTGCTCGCGGTTCAAGGATTGTCGGTCAGCTTTCCGGCCGCCGCGGGGCGGATTCCGATTCTGCGCGACGTCTCCTTCGCCATCGAGCGCGGCGAATGCCTCGGCCTGGTGGGGGAGTCCGGTTCCGGCAAGAGCATGACGGCGCTCGCCGTGCTGGGGCTGGTGCCGCCCCCAGGTCGCATCGAAGCGGGGCACGTCCGACTGGACGGCGAAGACCTGCTGGGCCGCCCGGACCGTGAGCTCCGTGAGGTTCGAGGTGGACGGGTGGCCCTGGTGTTCCAGGAGCCGGCGGCGGCCTTGAACCCGGTTCTGACCATCGGCTACCAGGTCGCCGAAGCCGCCCGGCTGCACCGCGGCATGTCGAGACGAGAGGCCCGGGACGAGGCAGTGCGCCTGCTGCGGTTGGTGGCGATGCCGGACCCCGAGAGCCGTCTCAAGAGCTATCCGCACCAGCTCTCGGGGGGGCAATGCCAGAGAGCGATGATCGCCATGGCTCTCGCTGGCGAGCCGGATCTGCTCCTGGCCGACGAGCCCACCACGGCGCTCGACGTCACCGTCCAGGCGCAGATCCTGTCGCTCCTGGACCAGCTTCGGCGTGAGCTCGGTCTGGCGATCCTGCTCATCACCCACGACCTGGGGGTGGTGGCCGAAATCTGCGATCGGGTGGCCGTGCTCTATGCCGGCGAGGTGGTCGAACTGGCGCCTCGAGATGCGCTTCTCGCCACGCCGGCGCACCCTTATTCCCGGGCGTTGCTGGCCTCTTCGCCGAGACTGGGCCGGCCGGCGCCGAGGGGAGAGATGCCGGCCATTCCCGGACGCCCGGCGGACCCGGCCCGATTGCCAGGGGGCTGCGCCTTCCATCCCCGCTGCGCTCGAGCCTTCGAGCGCTGCCGGGGGGAGGCGCCGGCGATGATTTCGCTCGCTCCCGATCGGCAAGCCCGCTGCTTTCTCCTCGAGCCGGGGGCAGAGAGCCTGTGAGCGCCTTGGTCGAGGCTCGAGGCTTGGTCAAGCACTTCCAGGCTCGCCGGGGCTGGTTCGGACGGACGGAAGCGGTGCGCGCGATCGACGGTGTGGATCTGGCGATCGAAGCCGGCGAATGCCTGGCCCTGGTGGGCGAATCGGGCTGCGGCAAGAGCACCCTGGGCCGCCTCCTTCTCCGACTGATCGAGCCCACGCGTGGCCAGGTGTTTTTCGACGGCCTCGACCTCGGTACGCTCGACGGCGAGAGCCTGAGGCGTAGCCGACGCCAGTTCCAGATGGTGTTTCAGGACCCGTTCGGCTCGCTCAACCCCCGGCTCAAGGTGGGCTCGATGCTGGCCGAGCCGATGCGGGTCCACGGGCTTGCCGAGGGCGACGCCGCAAGACTCCGAGTGGAGGGCCTGCTCGAATCGGTGGGACTGCCCGAGGACGCCGCCGAGCGCTACCCTCACGAATTCTCGGGAGGCCAGCGACAGCGGATCGCGATCGCCCGCGCCCTTGCCACCTCGCCGCGTTTCGTCGTGGCTGACGAACCCGTCTCGGCGCTCGATGTCTCGGTCCGGGCCCAGGTCACCAACCTCTTGGCCCGGCTCCAGACCGAGCTGGGCCTCACGCTGCTTTTCGTCGCCCACGACCTGGCGGTTGTCGAGCAGCTCGCGCACCGGGTGGCGGTGATGTACTTGGGAAGAATCGTCGAGCTGGCGCCGGCGGGCTCTCTCTTCGCCCGGCCGCTCCATCCCTACACTCGGGTCCTGCTGGCGGCGGTGCCAGTGCCAGAGCCCGGACGCAAGCCCCAGCGGCGGATGGTCGCCTCCGGCGAGCCGCCCAGCCCCACGCGGCCTCCACCGGGCTGCCCATTCCATCCTCGTTGCGCTCGGGCCGAAGAGCTCTGTCGCCGCGAGCGACCGGAGCTACGGGACCACGCTCCAGGCCAGCGGGTCGCCTGCCACTTCCCGGAAAGCGCCGTGTGATCCGGGTTTCGAGGTCGTTTTTTCGCGTCGGTCTGCGGTAACCTTTGCCCCGCGGTCACGTAATGACCCGGGAAGGTGGCGCGGCCACCTTTGCAGAGACTCAAGCGAAAGGGCTCAAGGTTATGCATCGTCGTTCTGTGTACTCGCTGCCGCCGAGCCGGGCGTTAGGGTGGGCAGCTGCGCTGGTGGTGGCGTTCTGGGGAGCGTTGCCGGGCTGGGCCAATCCGGTGGAGGTGTCGACCTACACGGATGGCTCGCTCAAGGCCGCTGGCCTGCGGGTGTCCGAAGGTGCCATTCGGCTCACGCTGGACGAGGCGATCTCGATTGCCTTGTCGCGCAACCTGGGCCTGGTGGTGGAGCGTTACGGCCAGCGCCAGCTGGGCTTGGGAATCGACCAGGAGAAGGGCTTCTACGACCTCTTGCTCAGCAGCGATCTAGGCTACAGCGAGAACTCCTCGCTCAACTCCAACCGCCTGGTGCAGGCCGACAGCATCACCGCCAAGAACACCTCCCTCTCTCTCGGCCTGGCCCAGAAGACACCCTGGGGTGGCTCCGCTTCGTTCAGCTTCAGCAGCAACCGTCGCGAAACCTCGGACCCGACCGCGATCCAGAACCCCAGCTACAACGCCAACGCCCGTCTGGGGATCTCCCAGTCGTTGCTCAAGGGCTTCGGTAGAGAGGCGACCGACCGGGGTCTTCTGGTGGCGAGGCTGGCCGACAAGAGCGGCCGCCAGGGCTTCGAGATCGCTGTGGCCGACTTGATCCAGCGGGTGGAGGACGCCTACTGGGAGGTGGTCGAGGCGCGCAACCAGCTCAACGTCGCCCAAGAGGGTCTGGCCCTGGCCGAGGAGCTGCACCGGCGCAACAAGATCCAGGTCGAAGTGGGAACCTCGGCTCCCCTCGAGCTGATCCAGAGCGAGGCTACGGTGGCTTCCCGCCAAGTGGACATCATCCAGGCCAAGACTCGGGTCGGCAACGCCAACGACAGCCTGCGCCAGCTGCTGAACCTCGAGCAGGGCGAGGCCTGGGACCTGGATGTGATTCCCGAGACCGACCCGGCGAGCCCGCAGATCGAGGTCACGCTGGCCGAGGGAATCGCCGCGGCGATCAAGACGCGCCCCGAGATCCTGCGCCAGAACATCGAGGTGGACCGGCTCCAGCTGCTGGCACGGATCGCTCGCAACCAGGCCTTGCCCACCCTGGACCTGACCGCCGGCTACGGCGCCAGCGGCCTGGCCGGCACCATCCGCAACCCGAACCCGGGCCCGGGCGAGCCTGCCGAGATCAAGAGCGACTTCAGCGATGCCCTGAAGCAGCTTCGGGATCGCGACTTCGACGGCTGGTCGGTGGGCTTGAGCTTCTCGTACCCGCTGCAGAACCGCTCCGCCCGGGCAGCTGTCGCGCTCGCGGACATCGATGTCGGCCGCGCCAAGACCCAGCTCGCTCAGCTCGAGCAGCAAGTGATCACCGAAGTGCGTACCGCGGTACGCCAGGTGCAAGCCGCTTGGCAGCAGATCCAATCGGCGGGCATCTCGCGGCGGCTGCAGGAGAAGAACCTGCAGGCCGAGCAGAAGCGCTACGAGAACGGCATGTCGACCAGCTTCCAGGTCACCCAGATCCAGGATGACCTCACTTTGGCCAAGAGCCAGGAAGTCTCGGCCATCGCCTCCTACCGCCGAGCCCTCGCCGGCTATTACCGCAGCATCGGTTCGCTGCTCCGGGAAACGGGTGTCCAACTGGTCCAGCCCGGGCCACCGGCAGCCACCAAGTAGGGCCGCGCGAGCGGGCAGGCCAGCCGCGCTCGGCAGTTGAAAGGAACGCCTGCCGGGCGCGTATTGAGCTCTGTGGTTCTCATCGGGCAGGGGGAGTCGTGAAGAAGGTTCTGCTGATTTTGGGCGCGCTGCTGTTTTTCGGCCTGCTCGCGATCGGGTTGTTGTTGCGTTTCGCCGGACCCGGCCGTGCCGGCACGGAAGTCTTCGCCGAAGAGGCTCGCCAGCGGCCGATCGTGCAGTTGGTGAAGGCCACGGGCCAGGTCAACGCTCGAGTCGAGGTCAACATCTCCTCGCCGCTGGTGGCGAAGATCGAGCGTCTGTACGTCAAAGAAGGGGAGCCGGTGCAGGCGGGGCAGCCCTTTCTGGAGCTCGAGAAGGACATCTACCTGGCGGCGCAGAGGGATTGGTCTTCCCGGCTCCTGGTCGCCAAGAACGAGGCTCAACAGGCCGAGATCGACCTCGCTGACAGTCATCTCAAGCTAGATCGCGCCCACCGCCTGGCCGACGAGGGCATCATCACCCGCGAGCAGCTCGAAGCAGCCCAACTCGCCCTCAATTCCTCCCAACTCCGCCTCGAGCGCAGCCATCAGAGCATCGACCAGGCCGAGGCCAATCTCGAGAAGGCCCGAGCCGACCTCGCCAAGACCTCGATCTTCTCGCCGCTCACCGGGCTGGTGGTGTCCCTCCAGGCCAAGGAAGGCGAGGTGGTGGTTTCCGGCACCATGAACAACCCCGCCTCGGTGATCGCCAAGGTGGCGGATCTTTCGGAGATCCTCGCCGAGGTGGATGTGGACGAGAGCGAGATCGTCAAGATCACTGCTGGGCAGTCGGTGGAGCTGCGGGTGGACGCGGTGCCCCAGGTGGTTTTCCGGGGCAAGGTCTCGGACGTCGGCAGCTCGGGCTACGGCCGTCCCTCTCAGCCGGACGTGACGTTCTTCCGCGTCAAGGTGCTCTTCGACACTCCGGACGCTCGTTTGCGGCCGGGAATGTCGGTTCGCGCAGACATTCGAACCGCAGATCGCGAGACCGCTACGGTGGTGCCGATCCAAAGCGTCCTGCAGCGTCCGCGCCATGGGTCGGCCCAGGCTGGGGCGAGCTTGCCGGGGGCGTCCGCCGAGGAGACCAGTGTGGTTTTCGTGGTCGCCGACGGCAAAGCCGAGCAACGAGAGGTCAAGACCGGCCTGACCGACGACACCCATGTGGAGATCGCCTCGGGAGTCGCAGCGGGCGACAAGGTGATCACCGGGCCGAATCGAGTGCTCAAGGACCTCGTGCCCGGCAAGCGAGTGACGGTGGTCACCCGCCTGTCCGGCGATCAGGGTTTTGGCCCCCGTTCGGACGAGGATGACGAAGGCGGAGAATGATGTCCCTGCTGTCCCTGACCGACGTCGCCAAGGTCTACCGCATGGGGCCAGTGGAGGTCCGGGCGCTCGACGGCGTGAGCCTCAAGATTGAGCGCGGAGAGTACGTGGCGATCATGGGCGCTTCGGGCAGCGGCAAGTCGACGCTGATGAATCTCCTGGGCTGCCTGGACACCCCATCGAGCGGCAGCTATGTCCTCAACGGCACAGCGGTCGAGCAGCTGAGCGACGAGCAGTTGGCCGCCATCCGCAACCGCGAGATCGGCTTCGTCTTCCAGACTTTCAACCTGCTGCCACGCACCACCGCCCTTGCCAACGTCGAGCTGCCCTTGATCTACGCCGGAGTACCGCGGGGCGAGCGCCGACGCCGGGCCCTCGAGGCCCTGGACCGCGTCGGCCTGGCGGATCGCGTGAGCCATCAGCCGAACGAGCTTTCGGGCGGCCAGAGGCAAAGGGTGGCGGTGGCCCGGGCCCTGGTCAACCGCCCCTCGATCCTCTTGGCCGACGAGCCCACGGGCAATCTCGACTCGAAGACCTCCGAGGAGATCATGGGGCTCTTCGATGAGTTGCATCGAGGCGGCAATACGGTGATCCTGGTCACTCACGAGGCGGAGATCGCCGCCCACGCCGAGCGCCGGATCCACCTCCGAGACGGCAAGGTGGTCGACGGCCCATGATCGTCTTTGAAAATTTCGCCATCGCGCTGCGCGCTCTCAAGGCCAACACGCTGCGCTCGATCCTCACCACCCTGGGCATCATCATCGGCACCGGGGCGGTGATCGCAGTGGTGTCGATCATCCAGGGACTGCAGGCGATGATCATCGGCGAGTTCCAGGGCTCCGGCGCGACCATGATCATGGTCTTTCCCAACCGGCCGGAGCGGGGCGAGCGCTCGGTGGCGAAGCCGGTACGTCTCACTCTGGAAGATGCCGAGGCGATCGCCACTCGGGTGCCGGGAGTGGCCCGGCTCTCTCCTGTGATGCAGGGACGCGCGACCGCGCTCTATGCCGACCGTGAGCACGGCACCCAGGTTCTGGGTGTGAACGAGTACTACCCCGACATCGCCAACCAGCAGGTGGAGCGGGGGCGCTTTTTCTCCACTTTCGACCTCGAGCAGCGCCGCAAGGTGGCGGTGATCGGCCGAGAAGTGCTCGACGAACTGCGCATCGCCGGTGACCCGATCGGCAAGGAGATCTCCCTCGGCCAGCAGCGCGCCACGGTGATCGGTGTGCTCGAGAAGCAGGGGCAGACCCTCGGTCGCAACCGCGACGACTTGATCTATGTTCCCTTCCCGCTGGGCCTCACGCTCTTCGGCAAGGCTGCGGCCGAGCAGGTGAGCCTGGAAATCGACGCCCAGAGTGTGGAAGTGGTGGAGCAGGTGCAGGACGGCGTGCGCCAACTGCTTCGCCAGCGGCATGGCCTGGTCGCCAAGGACAAGGACGACTTCCACATCTTTATCCAGGACCAGTTCTTGCGGTTGCTCTCGCGCTTCCTGGGCGGAGTGACGGCGGTGGTCGCCGGGGTGGTGAGCGTCTCTCTCCTGGTGGGCGGCATCGGCATCATGAACATCATGCTGGTGTCCGTTACCGAGCGCACGCGCGAGATCGGAGTGCGCAAGGCGGTGGGCGGCCGCAAGCGCGACATCCTGCTGCAGTTCCTGATCGAATCCGTTTCGCTATCGCTGGTGGGTGGTGCGATCGGCATCCTGCTCGGCTACGGGCTGGGCGCCCTGGTGGTGGGCGTCGTGCCCTACGACTTGCCGCCCCCCAAGGTGCCGATCTGGGCGGTGATGCTCGCCTTCGGCTTCTCGAGCATCGTGGGGGTGGTCTTCGGCCTCTACCCGGCGGCCAAGGCCGCTCGCCTCGACCCGATCGAAGCGTTGCGCTACGAGTAGGTCCCCAAGGGGAGTCCCTGGAACCGCCCGGGTCGGGCTGCACCCGAGCCTCCCGGTGGCATGTTATCGTTGCCGCTGAAGGACTTCTCGGCCTCCACAGGGTTCGATCGATCGGGGGTCGGCATGCTCGGTCTGGAGGGCCCCATCATGAACCTCACAGAGCAGCCCGCAGACGGCCGTCCGGCCGCTCGGCCGAATGGCTCCGCTCCGGCCACCCTGAGCCGGCCCGCCCGTGCGGGCTTCGCCTTGCTTCTGGGCGGTGTGCTCGCCGTGCCATGGGTGTTTTCGGTCGCGGCAGGGCCGCTGACACCGCACGGAACCCACCCGCCTTTGGCCAATCCGATCTTCGAGCCCACCGACTGCGGCGCTTGCCACGGTAACTTCGACGCCTCGAACAACGTCGAGCCTTACCCCACCTGGGCCGGCTCGATGATGGCCAACGCCGCCCGCGACCCACTGTTCTGGGCCGCCCTCGACGTGGCCAACCACGACCTCGCAGGTGCCGGCGACTTCTGCTTGCGCTGCCATACCCCCCCGGGCTGGCTCGCCGGCCGGGCGGGCACCGGTGGCGGCACCACGGACGGTTGCAGCTTGAGTGGACGGATCGATGAGACCGACAACGATTTCGAAGGTCTCTCCTGTCATTTCTGCCACCGGCTGATGGTGAACGACTCGCCACCGCCGGGAGAGCAGAGTTTCTACCTCGAGAACGCTCAGTTCTGGCTCGACGACGGCAGCTGCCCACACCTGGGCGGCGAGCCCTGCCGCCGTGGACCGTTCGACTACCCTCCAGGCGGAACGGATGTCCAGCCACCGCACGCCTGGACGTATTCGGCGTACCACACCGAGGCCCGACTCTGTGGCAACTGTCACAACGTGACCAACCCGGTGAAGAACCTGATCGACAGCAACGGCACCGACACCGGTGTGCTCTACCCGGTCGAGCGGACGTACCGAGAGTGGGATCAGAGTGTCTACTCGCTGCCGGCCACGCCCAGCAGCCTCGCCTGCCAGGACTGCCATATGCCGGTCACGCTCACGCAGGCCCCCGTCTACGCCTGCGTCTTCCGGGATAACGACCGCACCGGGGACCTGCCGGTGCATCGCTTCGTGGGCGGCAACGCCTTCATTCCCCAGGTTCTGGCCGGGGAGTACCCGAATCTGGGCCGCTCGGCGAGCTACTCCGCCACGCGCGCCTGGGCCGAGGAGATGCTGGGCCAGCGCGCCGCGATCGTGGACGTCTCGGCTCCGACTCAGGTCGCTCCCGGGGAGACCCTGCCGGTTCACGTGCGGGTGACCAACCTTGCGGGTCATAAGCTGCCCACGGGCTACCCGGAGGGCCGGCGGATGTGGCTGCAGCTGACTGCCCGGGACGGTCTCGGTCAGGTTTTCTTCGCGAGCGGAGCCTACGACTCGGCTACCGGCGCTCTCACCACCGACCCTCAGCTCAAGCTCTACGCCACCGAGCGTGGAGTCTGGGATGCCAATGGAACCGGCGAGTGCGACATCACCGACCCTTCGGGCGAACCGGTCTTCCACTTCGTCCTGAACAACTGCATCGCCTTGGACAATCGCATTCCGCCCCTGGGCTTCACCGGCGGCAGCGACCTCGAGACTCGTCCCGTGGGCTACACCTACCCGGAAACCACTCCGGGCTCGGGCGTGCTGGTCAACTACGATGACACCGCCTACGACATCCCGGTTCCCGGCGGGTTGGTGACACCGATCACGGTGGAGGCGCGCCTGCTGTACCAGACGTCGAGCCGGGACTACCTCGAGTTCCTGCGCGACCAGGCGGTGGACAACGGCTTTCCGGACGACTGCATCCCGCGCAGCACCGGCAGCCTGAACATGAGCCGGGGCGAGTACGCCTACGACGTCTGGAGCCGCTACGGCCGCTCGGCGCCGGTATCGCTGGGCAACGACACGGGGCAGGTGCAGCTCAACAACGGCCTCTTCGCCGACGGCTTCGAAAGCGGCGACACGGCTGCTTGGTCGCTTCAGGTGCCCGGGCCTGAGGAGGTTGCAGAGGTTGGTGCCGGAGGCGAGACTCGAACTCGCAAGCCCGCAAGGGGCGGCGGATTTTGAGTCCGCTGCGTCTGCCTATTCCGCCACTCCGGCTGGGAAGGCGTGAGGCGCAATCCTAGGCAGTAGGTCGGCTGCTGTCAAATAGCCTCGGCGGCGGCGGGCCGAGGTGCCCACTTTGCCTCGAAGCGCATCTCGGAGCTTCCTTGCATGCCCGAGTTGCTCCTCAACGGTGCCAAGTTATTCCTCGAGCCTGCTCAGCGAGTGAGCAACCCCTTGACGCGAAGCTGGAACTGGGCTACCCTTGAACCGCTTAAGCGTAAGTCGTGGTTAGATTTACGCCTGACCAATCCATCCGTTATCCACTTTACACAGAAAAGGGGTTTGGAGACGTGTCTTTCGAAGTCGGCCAGAAGGTGGTGTATCCGAACCACGGTGTCGGCCTCGTCGAGAAGATCGAGCCCGGCGCGATCGACGGAATCGAGCAGACTTACTTCCACCTCCGACTTTTGTCGAACAACTCCAAGGTCATGGTCCCACGGGCCAACCTGGAGCTGGTGGGGCTCCGTCCGCTCTGTCCGGAGTCCGAAATTCGGGCTCTTTTCGACATTCTCGAGGACGGCAACATTGACACTTACAAAGACTGGAAGGGCCGGTACAAGCAGAACCTCGACAAGATGAAGACGGGGCGGCTGACCGAGGTCGCCGAGGTCTTGAAGAACCTGCGTCTGGTGAGCCAGAAGAAGAGCCTCTCCTTCCGCGAGAAGAAAATGTACGAGCGCGCCAAGTATTTCATTGTCAGCGAAGTGGCCCACGTGCGGGGAATTACCGAGCGCGAGGCCGAGCAGCTGGTGGAGAGCGCGCTCGAATCCAGCCTGGACAAGCGAGATCGGCGGGCCAGATCGGGCAACTGATTTCGCCTCTTGCTTACCGAGAGCGAGCTGCGGCCGGCGTCGTCCAACGCCGGCCGTTTCTTTTGCGTAGGATTCCAACGATGAAGACCATGACTGCGTTGCTCGTCCTCGGCCTGGCGGCCTCGGCCGCCCAGGCTCTGTCGAAGAACGAAGAGTCCGCCCTCTCGGCCCAGCTGGCCGTCGAAGAGAAGCTCACCACCGAGTCGCTGAAGGCGTACCAGCTGGCCCGGGAGGAGGAGCGCAAGGCACTCGAGAGTTTCAGCACCTCGGCCACCGAGCTCGATCAGGCTCTGGGCCGAGCCGAGACCAAGCTCGAGGACCTCGAAAAGCTGGGGCGAGATCGGGAGATCGCCCAGGCCGCCGTGGCGGTGGTTCGCGAGCGCGTGGCCCGGAGCCTCAACGCCTTGCTCGGCCATCGCCAGCAGATCGCGGTGCTGCGAGAAGTCCTGGCGAATGGTCGCAAGCTGGCCGTGGAAGACGCGATCAGCGGGCGCTGGAGAGTCGAGATCGCGGCTCCGGCGGACCAGGGGACTTTTGAGTTGCGCCTGGCCGGCAGTGCGGTGACCGGTACCTACAAGCTCGGTTCGGGCAAGTCCGGCTCGCTTCGAGGCACCTACGTCGGTGGTAGGCTGCGACTCGAGAGAGTGGACAAGGATCATGGTCTGGATGGCACCTTCGAGGGCAACGTGGATCCGCTGCTGGGCACGGCCCGGGGCTTCTTCAGCCCTGCGGAGCTCGGTGCCGGAGGCCCCGCGGGTGCTGGCTGGTCGGCAGTGAGGCTGTCGTCGCCGGAGCCGGAGAAGCCCCAGGCCGAGAAGAAATCGGAAGAAGGTTCGAAACCGTGAATCGAGACAACGCCCTGTTTGCCTTGCTCGGCCTGGTGGTCGGGTTCGTCGCGGCCTACCCGGTCTTTGAAGTGGTCTCGGCTCGCCAACCGGTTCCCCGATGGGCCGCTCCGGCGGGCCAGACGGCGGCCGCCCCCGCCGACCTGGCGCCCGGCGCGCCGGGAGAGTCCGGTGGCGGTGCCGGCGCGCCGGTGATGCAGCAGGTCCAGGCCCTGCGCGCTCGGATCGAGGCGAATCCGAACGACGTCGAGGCGGTCTGCGAGCTGGCCCAGCTCAACTTGCAGATTCAGCAGCTGGACCGCGCTCGGCCGCTGCTCGAGAAGTGCCAGCAACTCCAACCGGGGGACAGCAACACCCTGCTCGCCCTGGCCAATCTCTACTTCGATACCAAGGAATGGGCCCTCGCCCGCGATCGCTACCAGGAGTACCTGAAGACCGATCCCGGGAACCCGGACGTGCGGACCGACCTCGGAGTGTCTTTCTTGAACCTCGGCGACTCCAAGCAGGCGCTGCAGATCTTCGAGCAGGTGCAGTCCGAGCACGCGGATCATTGGGCTTCTCTCTACAACCAGGTCGTGGTGCTCGCCTTCCATCTCCACGACATGCCGGCGGCTCGGGCGGCCTTGGAGAGGCTGAGGAAGCTCGCCCCGTCCGGTAACCAGGACCTCGACCGGCTGGCTGCCGAGATGGACAAGCTGGGCCGCGCGGCGACATGACGCGACTGCTGATTCTGGTCTGGCTCGGGATGGCGGCCTGGCGGTGGATCTGCCGCCAGATGGAGCCCGAGAGCAAGGCGCAGGCGAGCCCGGGTGGCGGTGCGGCGAGTGGCAGCGACGGACGCACGGTGGAGCAGCTCGCCCCCTGCGCCCGCTGCGGTGCCTACTTTCCTCGCCGGCTCGGGCACGGCGACGGGGGGCGCTACTGTTCGCCGCGATGCGCCCCCTGATCGACTCTGCTCCAGCCCCGAACGACTCTTCCTCCTCCGAACCCGAGACCGCCGCGCTTCCGGCCCTGTTTGCCGAAGTCGCGGTACCGCTGCCCCTCTCGGGCCCGCTCACCTATGAGCTGCCGCCCGAGCTCGCCGCCATCACCTGTCGGGGAGTTCGAGTCCGCGTGCCGGTGGGGCGCCGCCAGCTCACGGGGCTGGTGCTGCGGGTCCACTCCGAGGAGCCCCAGGGCATCACCCTGCGACGGCTGGTCACGGTGATCGACTCCGAGCCCGTCGTGCCCGAGGATCTCCTCACTCTCGCCGAGTTCACCTCCCGCTACTACCTGGCGCCGATGGGAGAAGTGGTCCGCTCCATCCTGCCTGCCGAGCTGCCGCCCTGGGGAGTGGGCAAGGTCTGGCTCACCACCGCTGGAGCCTTCTCCGGCAGCCTCGACGCAAACGAAGAGAGGGTGGTGGAGGCGCTCCGTGGAGGCGAGAAGCTCGGTTTCGCCGAGCTGCGGGCGAGAACCGGCCTCTCAGACCTGGCGACGGTCGTCGACGGGCTGGTGGCGAGCGGCAAGCTGGCCCGCGAGGTGGGGGAGAGGCGCAGCGGCGCCCGCTACCGTACCGCCGTGGAACTCGCCGCCGGCGCCCTGCCCGAGCTC
>CALMKX010000380.1 GCA_937867335.1 uncultured Acidobacteriota bacterium | reverse complement strand
GAACCGGACTGACCCGTCGCCGAACAGCACGTTGCACCCGACCCCGTGCTCGCCCCACATCTCGTCGGTGTGGCCGAACGGGTCGTTCGGGGCGTGGATGATGACCTCGGGGTGGTCGTGCGTGTCCGGCCCGCTGTGGACCCCGACCAGGCACCCGGCGCCGTTGTTCTCGCTCGGCCACGGCCGCAGGTCGAGCCGCGGCGGCGTCACCGCCCCCGGCACCACCCCCACCCACGTCTTGTTGCTGAGGATCGAGCTGTGTTCGCCCAAAAAGACGGTGTTCGAGAGGCCGTCCGGCACCATCGCCACGGTCGTCCGCGAGTCGCGGTAGAACGGGCCGTCGGTCCGGGCCGGGCGGTTGCCGTTCGCCGGGATCGGCTCGGGCACGTCGTAGTCGTAGCAGTACGCCGTCGCCCGCCCCCACGGCTGGTGGACGCCGGCGTTGGTCACGTAGTGCGAGTGGGCGAAGACGATGGCGGCCCTGCGCAAGAAGGTCGACCGCCGGCTCTACCTCTCGGCGAACCTCAAGCGTTCCTCGCTCGGCAGCTCGGAGGCCGAGGACCTGGCCTCGGCGGCGGATTTCCTGGTCGTCTTCCTCTACGGTCAGCGCCCTCCGGAGCGGGAGGAAGCCACCGCCTGGGACCTCCAGAAGGTGGAGAAGGACCTGCGCCTGGTCGAGAAGCTCGGCAGGCCGTACCTCCTGGGCGTGGTCACTCTCGGCCGGAGTTTCCACCTCGGCCCCCGGGGCGAGGTGCTGGCCGAGAGCAGCGAGATCGCGGTGGGCCCTCTGGCGCGCTCCTCGAGCTTCCAGCTGGGCCGCGGCTTCTCGCTCGAGGGGGTGGACCGCCTGGTCTACAGCTTCCAGGCCCAGGAGCCGGTGACCGTGGGCCCGTGGCGCTTGTCTCGCGGCCAGTCGGTACGGCTGATCGGCCTCGCCCGCTACTACATCGAGGAGCTCTCCCGCCGCCTCGAAGCGCTCGATCTCGACCACTACCGCGGCACCGCCTACTACCGCTTCGCCGGGGCGAACGAGCCCACTTCGCTTTCGCTCGATACCCTGGCCCGGGCGCTGTCCTCGGACTCGAGCAAGCCGCAGGTGGGCGTCACCCTCGAGCCCGCCGGCGGGCGGCGCTTCCGGGTGACGATCGAGAACCTCTCCGAGGAGAGAAGCGATATCGCCGTTCTCGGCAGCAACTTCGTCGAGGTCGAGGCGGCCGCGGGCGGCGTGCTCTCGCGAGTGGATCCCGGTGAGTTCCAGCGCTGGGAGCTCCTCCGCAAGAATTCCGACGGCGAGCTGGTGCGCGACTTCCGAGACGCCACCACCCTGCGCCTGTTCACTCCCATCCTCGAGCCTCACGAGCGGCGAACCAGCGGCACTTTCGAGGTCTCCGGCCGGGCGGGCACTCCGACCGCCCACGCGAAGTTCCTCTTCCCCGGCGGTATCGCGGTGGAGGCTCAGAGCCAGAGCTCGACCGGGAGCCCCTGATTGCGCGGAGCCCGGAGGAGGCAACGGAGCTCTGCCCTCCGGCGACGGTGGGCCGAGAGCGGGTGGTCGATCGTCCTCCTGGCCGCCGGCCTGGTGGGCTGTGCGGCACCGACCGAAACGCCCGCCCAGCCGGCGGCCCGATGCGCAAGCACGAGAAGCAGGCACACACCCAGAACCGACAGCACACCTTTGACTTGGGAATTCATGGCCGGAAGACAGTTTTGCGGGCGCCGATCCTATCGCGGCCGCTATCGCGTCGATAGCCTACGCCCCGTTCGACTTAAGGGAAAAGCCGAGCCTGGGCGCCAGGGAGGCCGTGCCACACTCGCGCCGCTTCGGCGCCAGCCCCGGCGGTCGAGCGCACCACCCATTCCAATGGAGACCAGGCCATGACCACCTTCACGCTCAATGGCAAAGCCGTGAGCCCCACCGCGACGCCCGGCGACAAGCCCTTGCTCTGGGTCCTGCGCGAGGAGCTCGGGCTCACCTATCTCTTCATCAGCCACGACCTCGGCGTGGTGCGCCACCTCGCCGACCGCGTCGCCATCATGTATCTCGGCCGCATCGTCGAGCAGGGGCCGGTCGACCAGGTCTTTGAACGACCCTTGCATCCCTATGCGGCGGCGCTCCGTGATTCAACCCTGCCGCCCGACGCCTCGGCCCGGTCCCGCCTCAATCGCATCGATGGCGAGATGCCGTCGGCGCTTGATCCGCCATCAGGTTGTCACTTTCATCCCCGCTGCCCGGAAGTGAAGCCGATATGCAGGCGATGCCCGCCCGCTTGGACGTTGCGCGAGACAGCGCGCGGCGTTGCTTGTTATCTCTATGCGGAGGCCGCGCAGTCGGCTCCATTATTTCGACCAAAAGGCATGACCCATGTATCCTGACTCTAATTCGAAATCGGCAAGGCTCTTTGCGCGGGCTTGCGACGTAATGCCAGGCGGCAACTCGCGCCTGGCCGTCTATCAATCGCCGTATCCGATTTTCATCGCCTCGGGCGCCGGTTGCCGGGTGCGCGATGCCGACGGCTTCGTGCATGTTCAAGATCTTGCCGAAACCGATGTGCTGGTCGCTT
>CALMKX010000379.1 GCA_937867335.1 uncultured Acidobacteriota bacterium | reverse complement strand
GGCGCGGAAGAAGCCACCCTCCAAATCCTCGGCGACGAAGACCTCTACGGCGAGCAAACCATCGTGGAGCCATATGAAATGGAGTCGAAGTCGGGCGGCAAAGGGCCCTTCGTCACCGTAGATCGCATCATCGTCAACGTGTGGCTGTGGCCCTCGGTGCGCTTCGTCTATCGGCCCGGCTACCGGGTTTGGGTGTCGCCCTGGCGTTGGGCGCACTATCCCGGCTGGTGGCGGCCCTGGCGAAGAGCAGTGCCGAGGCCCTGGGCGCCGCCTGGGGTTTCGCCGCCCTGGCCGAGGAGGAGACCCTGAGCCGCGCCCTGGGTTTCGAGGCCGGGCCGGCCCGCGAGGTGGCCGCTCCCCCGCCGGCCCTCGAAGTGCTCGGCTGGGTGGTGGAGCGCCGCCGGCCGTTCTTCACCAACGATCTCCTCTGGAAGCTGCCGCGCTCCGGCCAGAGCCTGGCCCAGGTGGGCTGGCGGGGCCTCCTCGCCGTGCCTCTGCTCAATCATCAGGGCCGCGCGCTCGGCGGCATCCTGGTGGTGGACCGCCGCTCCGCCGCCGGCTTCGGCGAGCTCGAGCTCGGCACCGCCACGGCCTTCGGCCTGGCCGCCACCGTGGGCCTCGAGCGCGCCCTGCTGCTCGAGCGCCTGGAGGACTGGACCCGCGGCCTCGAGGCCCTGCTGGCGTTCTCGGCGGCGGTGAACCGCCATCTCGATCCACCGGCCCTGGTGCGCCACCTGGTGGAGCACGCCGCCCGCTTCCTCAAGGCCTCGGGAGGCCTCGCCGGCCTCGCCGTGGAGGACGCGGGAGGGGCCCCGTGCTTCGCCGCCGAGGCCTACTGGCACGCCGGCCGCTGGCATGCCGAACCGCGCAGCTTCGGCCAGGGCGAGGGCCTCGCCGGCTTCGTGCTGGAAACTGAATTCCCCTACCTGGCCAACGACTACCCGACCGACCGCCTGGCGGATGCCGGCCTGGCCGAACGCTACGACGTGGCCCGGGCCCTCTGCGTGCCGATCAAGGACAGCGAGGAGCGGCTGCTGGGCTTCTTCGAGCTCCACCGCAGCCGCGAGCAGCCGCCGTTTTCCTGGCAGGACGCCGCATTCGTGGAGTCCCTCGCCAACACCACCACAGTGGCGATCGAGAACGCCCGATTGCTCGACGCCCTGGAGGCCAAGAACCGCGAGATCCGCACCCTCTCCGCGCACAATGTGGCTCGCCTGGAGGAGGAACGGGCGCACATCGCCCGCGAGCTCCACGACGAAGCCGGCCAGGCCCTGGTGGGGGTGAAGCTCGCCCTGCAGGTGATGGCCCGGCTGGCGCCGAGCGAGCCGCCCACCCTGCGCGAGCAGCTCGACGCCCTGCGCGACCAGGTGCACGAGGCCACCGCCCAGATCAAGGAGCTCGCCCGCCGGCTGCGTCCGCCCAGCCTGGACCACCTGGGCCTTGAGGTGGCGCTGCGCCAGCTCGCCACCGAGTACCAGCACCGCACCGGCATCACCGTGGAGGTGGAGCTGCCTTCCTTCGCCGAGCGGGCGGAGGGCCTGCCGCCGGCCAAGCTGCCGGCGAGCGTGGAGACGGCGCTCTACCGGGTGGCCCAGGAGGCGCTGACCAACGTGGCCGCCCACGCCGAGGCGGGCAAAGTGCGCCTGGCGCTGCGCCTCGGCCCGGTGCTGGCGCTCTCCGTGGAGGACGACGGCCGCGGCTTCGATCCGGCGGCGGCCCACTCGGGCCTCGGGCTGCTGGGCATCCGCGAGCGGCTGGCCATGCTGGGCGGTCGCCTCGAGCTCGTCTCGGCCCTCGGCGAGGGTACCCGGCTGCGGGTGACCCTGCCGCTCGAGGCGACCGGCGCATGAGCGCCTGGCAGGTGCTGCTGGTGGACGACCACGCCCTGGTGCGCCGGGGCCTGGCGGCCCTGCTCGCAACCGACGGCCGCTTCCGGGTGGTGGCCGAGGCGGGCAACGGCGAGGACGCCCTCGCCGCCGTCGCCGCCTGCCGGCCGGACCTCTTGATCCTCGACCTCTCGATGCCCCGGCTGGACGGGCTCGAGACCCTGCGGCGGCTGCGCCGGGCCGGGCCCCTGCCGCGGGTGCTGGTGCTCTCGATGTACGACGACGAGGGCTTCATCTGCCAGGCCCTGGCGGCCGGCGCCAACGGCTACCTGCTCAAGCACGCCCTCGACGAGGAGCTGTTCGAGGCCCTGGTGGCGGTGGTGCGGGGCGGCCGCTACCTCTCCTCGGCGATCGACCGCGAGCGCATCGAGGCCCACCAGGGCCAGGCGAGCGAGCTCACCGCCCGCGAGCGCGAAGTGCTGCAGCTGATCGCGAGTGGCCACACCACCCAGGAGCTGGCGGAGATCCTCTCGATCAGTCCCCACACCGCCACCCGCCACCGCGCCAACCTGATGCAGAAGCTCGACGCCCACAACCAGGTGGAGCTGGTGCGGGCGGCCCTCGCCCGCGGGCTGATCCTGGTGCCCCGGCGCGCCTAGCCGCAGCTCCTGGCAACTTCTTGCTATTGCGACGGCCCCGCGGCCGGGCCAAGCTTCCCCCCGCAGAAGACCCGCACATGGATCCGCGTCGGCCGGGTCGAAGGAGGAGGTAAGAGTGGCCAACGTTCTCTGGCTTCAGGGAGGTGCTTGCAGCGGCAACACCATGTCCTTCCTCAACGCCGAGGAGCCCAGCGCCTGCGACCTGGTGACCGACTTCGGCATCAACGTGCTCTGGCACCCGTCGTTGGGGCTCGAGCTGGGGGACAACGCCAAACGCATCTTCCACGACCTGGCGAGCGGCAAGACGCCGCTCGATATCTTCGTCTTCGAGGGCACGGTGATCCAGGGCCCCAACGGCACCGGCCGCTACAACATGTTCGCCGACCGGCCGATGAAGGACTGGGTGAAGGAGCTCGCCGCCCAGGCCGCGGCGGTGGTGGCGATCGGCGACTGCGCCTGCTGGGGGGGCATCCCGGCCACCCAGCCCAACCCGGTGGACAACACCGGCCTGCAATTCCTCAAGCGCTCCCCGGGGGGCTTCCTGGGAGTGGATTTCCGCTCCAAATGGGGCCTGCCGGTGATCAACATCCCCGGCTGCCCGGCCCATCCGGACTGGGTGACCCAGATCCTGGTGGCGATCGCCTCCGGGCGGGCGGCGGACATCGCGCTCGACGAGCTGCAACGGCCGCTCACCTTCTTCAAGACCTTCACCCAGACCGGCTGCACCCGGGTGCAGTTCTTCGAGTACAAGCAGAGCACCCTGGAGTTCGGCCAGGGCACCCGCACCGGCTGCCTGTTCTACGAGATGGGCTGCCGGGGCCCGCTCACCCACTCGCCGTGCAACCGCATCCTGTGGAACCGGCAGTCGTCCAAGACCCGCGCCGGCATGCCCTGCACCGGCTGCACCGAGCCCGAGTTCCCGTTCCACGACCTGGCTCCCGGCACGGTGTTCAAGACCCAGAAGATCAGCGGCACCATCCCGAAAGAAGTGCCGGTGGGAACCGATCACGTTTCCTACATGGCCCACGCGGCGGCGGCGCGGATCGCCGCGCCGAAATGGGCCAAGGAAGACATGTTCGTGGTCTAGCCGGCGAGACGCCGAGCGCTTCGAGGAGGAATCACGCCGATGGCGGTTGCAACCGAAACCGTGGCCATGCCCAAGGACCTGCGCATCAGCCCGCTGGGGCGAGTCGAGGGGGACCTCGACCTGCGCATCACGCTCGACGGCAACCGGGTCTCCGATGCCTGGACCGAAGCCAGCATGTTCCGCGGCTTCGAGATCATCCTCAAGGGCAAGGACCCCCAGGCCGGGCTGATCGTCACGCCGCGAATCTGCGGCATCTGCGGCGGCAGCCACCTGTACAAGGCGGCCTACGCCCTCGACACCGCCTGGCGCACCCACGTGCCCCACAACGCCACGCTGGTGCGCAACATCGCCCAGGCCTGCGAGACGCTGCAGTCTATTCCGCGCTGGTTCTACGCCCTCTTTGCCATCGACCTCGCGCACAAGAACTACGCCCACCTGCCCGAATACGACGAGATCGTGCGGCGCTTCGCCCCCTTCGTGGGCACCAGCTATGAGCGCGGCGTCACCCTCTCGGGCAAGCCGGTGGAGGTCTATGCCATGTTCGGCGGCCAGTGGCCGCACTCGAGCTTTATGATCCCGGGCGGCGTGATGTGCGCGCCGACCCTCTCGGACGTCACCCGCTCGATCGCCATCCTCGACTTCTGGAAGCGCGAGTGGCTGGAGGGCATCTGGCTGGGCTGCTCGATCGAGCGCTGGATGGAGAACAAGAGCTGGGCCGACGTGCTGGCCTGGGCCGACGAGAACGACCGCCAGCGCAACTCGGACTGCGGCCTGTTCCTGCGCTTCGCCCTGAAAGCGGGCCTCGACCGCTTCGGCCAGGGCTGCGGCGCCTACCTGGCGACCGGCACCTACTTCGACCCGGTTCTCTACGAGCACCCCACGGTGGAAGGCCGCAACGCCGCCCTGATCGCGCGTTCTGGGGTATACGACGGCGCCGGCTTCCACGACTTCGACCACCTGAACGTGCGCGAAGACACCGCCCATTCGTTCTACCGGGGCAGCAAATTCCTCCACCCCTGGCAGGGCGAGACCGAGCCGATCGACCCGGCCGACGGCCACAAACAGGGCAAGTACAGCTGGGCCAAGTCGCCCCGCTATGAGGTGCCGGGCAAGGGCGCCCTGCCGCTCGAGACCGGCCCGCTGTCTCGCCAGGTGGTGGTGGGCCGGCCGGGAGCGGCCGCTCACCAGGATTTCGACCCGCTGTTCCTCGACGCCGTGAAGACGGTGGGCCCGAGCGTGCTGGTGCGGGTGATGGCCCGCATGCACGAGGCCGCCAAGTACTACCAGCTGGTGCGCGGCTGGCTCGATCGCCTGGACCTCCACGACCGCTTCTACACCAAGCCGGTGGAGCACACCGAGGGCCAGGGCTTCGGCTCCACCGAGGCGGCCCGCGGCGCCCTCTCGGACTGGATCGTGCTCGCGAACGGCAAGATCGAGAACTACCAGGTGGTGACGCCCACTGCCTGGAACATCGGCCCGCGGGATTCGATCGGCACCCGCGGCCCGATGGAGCAGGCGTTCATCGGCTCGACCATCCAGGACCCCACGGATCCGGTGGAGATGGGCCACGTGGCCCGCTCCTTCGACTCCTGCCTGGTGTGCACGGTGCACGTCTACGACGGCAAATCCGGCCGCGAGCTGTCGCAGTTCCGGGTAGGCGAAGGAGGATGAGCCTCGGCCGCGCCGCCGCCGGCCCGAGCTCCTGGCCCGGCCTGGCTCCCCCGGCTTCCGCCCGGGTGGAGACGCTGACCGTGGGCTGCGGCAATCTGCTGCGCGGGGACGACGCAACCCCATGCCCGACGGCGTCTTCGTCACCACCTACACCGACGTCACCGAGCAGGAGCAGGC
>CALMKX010000378.1 GCA_937867335.1 uncultured Acidobacteriota bacterium | reverse complement strand
ACCTCCACTCGCACAGCGTGTCTGTCCTTGACTTGCTAGCGATCCTAAGTGGCGGCGAACTCACTAAGGGCAAGATCGGCTCAGGATTGGCCGGTGTGCGTCAGAGTTGGTCATCTGGCCTATGCGGCGACGTCCGGACCGGTGCGCTGGGAGCGTCGGCTGGCGAAATCGCGCCGGTGGGTGTTGGTCGCGCACGCGGCGCGGTCCCGCTTCTGGGTGGCTCCGGTCGGCACGAGGTCGGGCCGATTCAGGGTTCGGTTGAGCGACGCACGGATCGCGGTCGACGACCGCATCTTCACCGCGCCGTACATCACGCTCCTCGATCCGGATCAGGCGGTGGCCGAGGTCGAGTGGGCGCTCGCGGCGGGGGCCCGCTCTCCCCAGGTTTACCTCGAGCGGGGCCTCGCCCGGGCCGATGCCGGCAAGGTGGCCGAGGCCCTGGAGGATTTCCGCCAGGCTTCCATCCGCAACCCGGTGGACCCGGTGCCGATCGAGAACGCTGCGCGGGCGGCCCATCAGATCGGCCGCTTCCGCGAAGCCGCCCAGACCTACGAGAAGCTGCTCAAGCTCCAGCCGAGCCGCGGCGACCTGTGGAAGACCCTCGGCGCCGTCTACCTCTACGATCTCGACGAGCCCCAATCCGCCCTGCCCGCCTTCCAGCGCGCCCTCGGCCTCGAGAAAGATCCGGCCGAGCGCGAAAAGCTCCTCGCCGTGATCGACGAGCTGAGCGGCTAGCTCCCCCGCGATCAGAAGCCTCCCATCGCCGAGCAGCTCGGGGCGGGGTCGAGGGTGATGGGGTAGTTGTTGCACTCGTCGTTGGTGCGCAGAGAGAAACTCACCTGGGTGAGGGCGCCGCAGTTCTCGATCACCCAATCCGCCGGCGCTCCGGGGTTGAGCGTGGGAGTTCCAGCCGTCAAGCCCGAGATGTCTCGATAGCCCGCCAAGGGGAGCGCCGGGTTGGCGCCCCGCAGGCGCACCGGCAGGCTCCGAGCGGCGAGCGACACCGTACGCCGCCAACAGCCGGTGCCGGTGGGAACCGCGTGAGCGGGGTCGAAGCAGAGGCGTACCGGGCTGCTGCAGGGAAGGGCATTGCCGGCGAAGAGGAGCTTGCCCACATCCCCGATGCCTTCGAGCGGCACCCGCTGGAGCTGGTTGTTGCGATCCCCCAGGTGGTAGCTCAGGGCGAGGCTCGCCGTTTTGGCGCCCTGGGTGCCGGGGCGGAAGCGCAGGGTGATCTCGCACTGGGAGCGTGCTCCCGGGCCGAGGATGGCGCCTCCCACCATCGGGTCCATCTCCGCGGGAGTGAGCGCGCAATCCCAGCTGGGCTCGAGACCCGTGCCCACGAAGCTGTCGCCGGGCGGGTCCATCATGGGCGTGATGTCCCGCGCGGTGGGCGGGGCCACCACCACTCGGCCGGCGCCACCGCAATTGGTGAGGCGCAGCGTCTGGGTGCCGAGGGTGTTGACCGGTACATGGCCGAAGGACACGCCGGCCGCCGGCTCCACGCAGAGGCGCGGCGTTCCGGGCGGCGGGCCCGAGCACTCGGCAAGGCCGGCCATCGTGGGAGGCGGAGTGCAGCGAGCCGTGTCCGAGTTGGGCTGATTCACCTCGCAGACCGTGGTGGTAGGCACCCGGCACCAGCTGCCACCCTGGCAGAAGATCGCTCGCTCGAGGAAGGGCGGGCCACCCGGCGCGCAGAGCTCGGCCAGCCGGGCCTCGAGGTAGCCGCTCCAGGCCGCTTCCACCTGGGAGCGGCTCGGGTTTTCGCCGCAAACCCAGAAGGCGCGTGGAAAGGCGTTGTCTCCCAGGGCAACCGCCTGGCGGTCCCCGGTGAGAGTGTTCTGCAGGACCGCGGAGCACCGGGCCGGGGCTGGAGAAGGCGGACAGCCCGTGCTGAAGAGGGCAGACAGCGTGGCCAAGCCGGCCAGCGACAGCAGCGCGCGCCGAGGCAGGGACGATGCAGCAGCCATGGTCAAACTCCCTTGAGCTGCTCCGCAGGGAGAGCCGGAGCGAGCTGCAACGAGGTGGAGGAAGGGGACGCGCCCGGGCCGCCGTCGGCTGCCGCGCGCCAGAGGAAGAAGAGCGTGCTCGAAGCCACCATCGCGAGGCAGAGCCACTGGCTGGTAGAAAGCGGTCCCACGAAGCTCCGGGCGTCCCCGCGCAAGAACTCGAGGCCGAAGCGCTCGGCGCCATAGAGCCCCAGCCAGGCGGCTGCCACGGCGAAACGCCCGGCTCCGCCACGCAGCAAGCGGAGGCAGAGCCAGAAGTTCGCGAGCTCCAGCAGGCTTTCGTAGAGCGGCGAAGGGTGGAGCGGCACTCCGAGCGGCACGCCGGTGAGCTGGTGGGCAAGCGGGCCTTCGTAGGTGATGCCCCAGGCAAGCGCGGTGGGGCTACCATGGCAACAACCGGCGGCCAGGCAACCCAGCCGACCCACGGCGTGCCCCAGCGGCGCTGCCGTGGCGACGACGTTGGCCGCGAGCCCGCTCGGCAGTCGATGGGCCCTGAGCCAGGCGAGGCCGGCAAGCGCACCCGCCAGGGCCCCGGGCAGCCAGGAGCCCCCGGCGGACATCAAGGCCAGCGGATTCTCTCGGCCGGCAAGCAGGCCGGAAAGGTGCTCGAGCGCGGCGAAGAGCTTGGCGCCGAGCAGGCCGGCACCCGCCATCACGAGCACCAGGGAGCCCCAGTGGACCTCCGGAGCGAGCTTCCGGCCTTCGCGTTCCGCTTGCCAGGCGGCGATGCCGATGCCGAGAAGCAGCAGCACGCCGTAGCTACCGACGGCCAGGGGAGTTTCGTAGCCCAGCAGGCGTGGCCGGGCGAGCTCGAACAGGATCGGATGCATGGTCTCGTGGCGCCTGAGCGCCCCTCCTCTCACCAGGGCGACGCACGGCGCCCGGGCGCTACGGACTTCAGGACGGTTGGCGAAGGCGGCTCAGCAGTCGCCGATCTCGAGGGTCAGGCTGGGCTCCTCGGCGTTGGTGGGCAGGGTCACCAGCCCCTCCGTCACCGGTCTCGAAAGGTCGCAATCCCGCACCACCACCGTGGCATCCGCTCCCGGGCCCAGGGGGATGGAGGGAACGACGGTGAGCTCGCTGTAGCGCGCGTCCCCCTGGGGGGCCCGGAACGTCACCACGGCGGTCGACACGCGCACCCGGAAGCTGCGCTCCCGGCAGCTGCGCGCCCCTCCTGGCCCCGGCACCGAAACCACCGGCGCCGCCCGGAAGCAGAGCCGCGCGGTGCCACCGTGCGTCGGGGGCTCGACGAAGGAGAGGTCCAGGTGGCCCGGCACGCCGATGCCCGCAAGTGTGAAAGTCAGCGGGTCGAAGCCGGGAACGGCATAGGTGAAAGTGGCCTGCTTGGGCCCGCCGGAGTCCGGGATGAAGGGGATCATGAGGTTGCATTCCGGCCGATCGGTCGTGCCCAGGAAGGCGCCCATGGCGGTCATCTCTTCGGGGCTGAGGCTGGCGCAGGTCCAGCTCGGCGGGGGGAAGCTCCCGATCGAGCTCGGCTCGGCCTGGATCGAGCCCGGCGGTGGCACCACCAGGCGGCCGCCGCCGCAGTTGGTGAGACGGACGACAGCGTTGAAGACCGAACCGACCGGAACCCGGCCGAGGTCGAAGCTGCGATCGGTCGGCCCCACGCAGAGCCTCGGCATGCCAGGAGGCACCGGCACGGCGGGGCAATCCGGAAGGGCTGCCGTGGGCGGCGTACTACAGCTCGAGTCGCCGGGGTCGCTCCGGGCGAAACACGTCAGGCTGCCCGGGACCTTACACCAGCCGGTGGTGCCGGCCGGGCAGACCAGGCTGCGCAAAGCCGACGACGACGCGTCGGTCGCGGCGCAGATCGAGCCCTGCGAGCGGGCGAGGGAGTCATCC
Source organism: uncultured Acidobacteriota bacterium (assembly GCA_937867335.1). Lineage (GTDB taxonomy): Bacteria > Acidobacteriota > Thermoanaerobaculia > Multivoradales > SZUA-115 > JAXLQX01. The sequence goes on along the minus strand of CALMKX010000378.1, from coordinate 3,755 downwards.
CAGCGGCGCACGGCGTCGGCGGCAGCGGGCTCCGTGCAGGCCACCACCTGAGTCGCGCGCAGGGTGGGCGCCGAGGTGCGCAGCACCTGCGTGGGGCCGATCGGCTCGCCTGCGCTGCCCAGGGGCCGCACGGCTGCCTGGCAGATCGCCCGCGCGGGCGCATGGGGCAAGGAACAACCCACGTCGAGGAGCGTCACGAGGCCGGCGGCCAGAACGAGGGCTCCGCCCAACAGGCGGCGAGTTCGCAGCAAGAGATCGCGGCTCATCTCTCAGCCTCCTACTTGGCCCGGACGGTGAAGGTGGTGAGGAAGGTCTTGGCGTTGCCGTAGCTGTCCTGGGCTCGATAGGTGACGGCATAGACCCGCGGCACTCCCGGCCCGGCAGGGCGGGCGCGCAGGGAGAACGATCGATCGTCGTAGCCAATCGACGCGTCGACGATGTCCGTCGCGTCGAAGGCCGGCGCGTTCGAGACGATGCTCTCCAGCCACACCCAGACCGGGCTGCAGTCGTCCCAGAGGGTGAGGGACGCCGAGACCGGCACCAGCACGGAAGGGCTGGGCGCCACCTCGGCCGGCGAGAGGGCCCCGCTCATGCCGGGCGGCTGGTTGTCGTAGATCCGTACCGTGCTGGTGGCCGAGCCGAGGTTGCCGCTGGCATCCCGGAACCGGAATTCGACAGGGATCGGCCCGCCGGTCCAGATGTCGGCCCAGAAGGGCGTGGTGGCGTTGATCTCGGCGCCCCAGAGGATGGGTGGAAGCGCCACCGGCGCGGCATCCCCGAGGTCGCTCGCCGAGGCGGAGGCGAGCCAGGATGCCAGCGCGGTCGAGGTGCCGGGGCTCGCTCCCCACATCTGGCTGCAGGCGAGGGTAGTGGGCGGAGGCGCCGCGACCGCCGGCGGGCGGGTATCCACCACCCGGAACACGCATTCGTCCACCCCGCCCGCCCCCGCCCGATCGCTCGCCACCAGGGTCACCCGGTGTTGGGGGCCGAAGGGGAAGAAGCGGGTGCCCAGGTCCGAGCCCGAGCCGAGCACCACGGCCGGCTCCGCATTCTGCTGGTAGTACCAGAGCTCCGAGAGCAGATCGGAGCGGGCGAAAACCCCGTCCGGGTCGCTCGAGAAGCCACGCAGCGGGGCCTTGAAGCCACCAGCGATGTTGGCTTCCACCTGCCACTCCGAGGGGTTGCCCGGGTGGAAGACCGCCGGGCAGCCGCCCTGCTCGAAGCCGGGGACCGTCAGGCCGAGCCGCGCCACCGGCGGCCGGTTGCGGTAGTGGCCGGCGAGGTCGACCGTGAGCACGTAGGAATCGCCCTCGATCGTGACGGCGAAGGATCCGTGAAGCCGGAACAGGTTGCCCAGCGGATCGTGGATGCCGGAGGCCGAGCCTGTCGAGTCGGCCTCGAAGCCGAAGTTCAAATCCTGGCAGACGCCGTCGCCGTCTCGGCGCTTGAAGGTCTGCCCCGCTACGCGGAGGGCACCGGCGGGCAGCGTGAAACCGCCCGCGCCATCCACCCAGCCGATGCCCGGCTCCGTGAGGCGGGCGGCGGCGCAGCGCAACGGCACCGTGCCGAGGCCGAGGAAACCCACGCCGCCGACGTCGAGGTCCGACAGCTCCTCGGTGAGCTCGAGGAAGGTCATTTCACCGCTCGCGCTCACCTCGAAGCTGGCCGAGAACCGGCCATCGAACTCGTAGCCCGAGCAGCAATCGGGGCCGCTGAACGTGGCGAGGCTCGCGCCCTCCACCTGGTAACGGGCGGGAATCTCCACCAGGGTCGCCCCGGCCCGCCCCGCCCCGGCCAGGCCGGCGAGGCTCGCCAGCCAGACGGTGGAAAGAATGCTTCGCAAGCGGTTCATCCTTGTCTCCTCCAGAAAGCCGGGGAGCCCGTATCTCGAGCTCCTCAACGCGAAGGCGACAGTGGGGAGGCAGGTGCTACAGAGAGTTTCTGGCGGCCCCCGGCGGACGGAGCTCCCAGAGTGCCAGCGCGCCGGGCTCACCCAGCAGCCAGAAGCGGCCCTCCGAACTGGCCGCCACGGCGGGAGCCGGCAGTCTCTCGAGCTGGCGGCCGTCGCTCGCCGAGCGAAGCTCCTGGCCTTCCGCCACCCAGCCGCGGGCTTGCAGAACCAGCCGGGGCGGGCCTCGTTCGCCCGGGGGGGAGAGCGCTTGCCAGGGCTCGGCCTCCACCTCTGCCGGCAGCCGGAAGCGCAGCACCCGCTCGGCCGGGCCGAAACCGTCCAGGTAGGTCTCGGCGCGGGCCACCATGCCGCTACGCGTCTCGCCGACGAATCGGCTGGCACCTGCGGAGGCGAAGCGGGACACCTCGCTCTCTCCCTCGAAGACCACCACGTCTTCCCCGACGGCTACCCAGAGGCGGCCGTTCGGATCGAAACGCAGGTCGGAGACTCCCGCCGGGAGAAGAAGGCTCCGCTCGGCCCCGGCCGGCAGCTCGAGCCAAGAGAGGCGCTCGCCCTCGGCCCACGCCAGAAGCGCTTCGCGAGGATGGAACGCCACCGGGCCGGCTCCGGGCAGGCGGCGAAGGAGCTGCCAGCGGGATGATTCTGGCTCGGCGGGCTGGGGCCTGGCCCAGCTGCAGGCACCGCCCAGGAGCAGGGCAAGGCAGGCAGCGAGGGTCGCCGGCCCGAGCCGGAGCGCCCTCGCCGCCGGGAGACGCAAGGTCAAGGCTGGGCCCCGATCCCCATCTGGTCCCACGCGCCTTCGAGCCCGTTCCGGTTGTAGGCGGGGATCAGCGTGCCGGCCTGTTGGGCGGTCAGGCCGGGGTGGAACTCGAGGTGCGGCAGGTCCTGGAAGTCCTGCCAGGAGCCGCCCCACTCCAGGCCGTTGGCCTGGCCGAGCTGGCCGTAGCGCTGCCACAGGGGGGCGTAGTCGCCGCCGGTCTGCCAGGTGATGCGGCCATTCTGATCGAGGAAGGTCATATCCACCGCCAACCCGTAGTTGTGCCAGGACTGGCCGCCACGGGCGTTGGTGACCACCTGGCCGGGGTTGCCGTTGCGCCCCTGGTTGTACAGGGCATTCTGCTCCTGGAAGCTGCGGAAGCCGCTCACCACGCGCATGTTGAGCCCTTCACGGCGCAGGTCGGCGATGGTCGACTCCACGTGGGCGCGGAAGGTGGGGTTGATGCTCGCGTTGGCGAGGTAGTTTCCGGGGTCGACCGGGTAGAGGTCGAGCAGGGTCTGGCGGTTGCCATCGATCGTCTCTTCGAGGTGCACTCGGGCGTTGATCTCGCGGTAGAAGTCGCGAGCCGTGGTCTCGTTGTCGAGCTGGAAGGTGCCGTCGTTGCGGATGATGCCCGCGCGGTTGCCCTGGGCATCGAGCAGGGCGCCGTTCTCGATGGTGTAGGTGTTGCCGTTGAAGGTCAACGAGCCGGCATCCGGGAACGCCGCGTTGACCAGCCTGTTGGCTCCCTCGAACCACTCCGGCGAGAGCAAGCGTTGGGTCGCGCTGTGCGCAAGGAAGCCCGCTACGCCCTCCAGCCGATAGGCGGTGGCCCTGTTGGGAGCCTGCTGGAATTGGCTGAGCAGGCCGAGGCGTTGGGCGTCGTCCAGGCGCTGGTAGTCCGCATCCGCTACCAGCGTGTCGAGGGCGTCGCGGGCGCGGGCGTTCTGGGCGTAGGTATCGCGAAGCTCGCGCTCCTTGCGGTCGGATTGCGGAGTCGCCGGGGCCGGCGGCGGTGTGGGAGTGGCAGCGTCGGCGGCGGGCGTGGCGGTCGCCGACGGAGTGGCCACCGCGAAGGCCGTGGGC
>CALMKX010000377.1 GCA_937867335.1 uncultured Acidobacteriota bacterium | reverse complement strand
CCGCTCCAGTACAGCGCCGCGTGTGCAATTTTCAGCCGCCAGAAGTGTGCAATTTGCGCCCGCCGCCAACAGCGGTGGCTCGCTTCGCGGTTCTTGGCTGTCGGAGCTGGTGCTCCCGGGGTCCGACATTTGGCGCTGGCGCTCGCAGCCGGCTAGGGTGACGTAGTTCGTAGGTAGTCCCGCTGCGAGGTGGCACCCTCCCGTTCGAGTCGTCGCACCTGGTGGCTGCGTGGTTCTGGATCCGTAGGCAGGTCTGTCTTTCAGGGGCCAGACTTCACGACTTGTGGCACGGTTCCGCCGGTGTCGCCACGTGAGCCCGGCTATTGCGCGTAGTGGATCTCCGCCCGCCGAGCTGTCGCTTTCGTCACTCTGCTAGGGTCCAGGAGTTGCTGGCGGATGAGCCCGCTTGTCGAGTCACTGCTAGTGAGCGAACTCTGCAGACGCCTTGAGCTCCCGCGAGTCGGATCTGGTTCGCTGGCGCCCGCTGACCAAGGCGGGGCTGTGGGTCCTCGGTGGCTCAAGGTCTGCCGCTGTATAGGGTAGGAGTCACTCGGAGGTGGAGGACACCCGCTCGAGAGCCTTCAGGATGGCATCGAGGCGGTCTAGCCTCGTGTCGCAGTCGCTGGCGTTGCAGCTTGCTTCCAGCTCGACGACGAGACCTCCCATCAACTCGGAGTGAGCTCGCGGAAGCTCCAGGAAGAGAGGCTCCAGCATTGCCACGGCCTGAGCGGCGCAGTGCACCGCTTCCTCACCCCGGCCCAGGGTTCGCAGTACCTGGGCGAGATGGCCGACGCTCCTGGCGAGGCCGGGGAGGAAAGCCCCGGGTCGTTCGTCGCTCAGCTTCTTCCGAATGGTCACGGCCTCCTGGATCACCACCAAGGCTTCCTGTGGCCGGTCGCTTGCGAGAAGCTGGCCGCTGAGGCTGGTCAAGCTCATGGCCAGCTCCGTTCCATAGCGGATCGGCGACCTCGTAGAGAACCGCCGGCGGATCTCGACCGCCTCCAGCGTTGCCGTGACTGCCTCTCGGAGCCGGTCGTCTTCGTCGAGAAGGATGCCCAGGTTGTGGAGGCAGTGGCTCAAGTCCAGGAGGTGGGCTTCGGGCTCGGCCTCTGCGAGCTGTCTTCGAATCGGCAGAGCTCCAAGCACCGCGGCGAGGGCTTCCTCATGTCGGCCGAGGGCGCGGAGGCGTACACCCAGGTTGGTGAGGCTCAAGGCGAGGTCGGGCAGGAAAGTTCCCGGCTTCGAGTTGGCCAGCTGGCGGCGGATCTCGGTGGCTTCCTGGGTGGCTGCAAGCGCTTGCTCGAATTGCCCGAGCCCAGCAAGCCCGCCTGCCAAGTTATCGAGGTGTAGGGCGAGGTCATCGAGGAAGGCGTCCGGCCGGTCGTCGGCCAGCTCCCGGATGATGGCCACCGCCTCCTGGCTCGCCTTCACACTTTCCTCTAGGCGACCGGCTGCAGCAAGCCGAGTGCCCAGGTTGATCAGGCTCGACGCCAGTTGAGGGGAGAAGTTTGTGCCCTGGGCTCGGGCTTCCTGACGCCGCAGGTCGACAGACTCCCTCGTTACCTTCAGGGCCTCCTCCGGCTCGCCCGCCACGAAGAGCCGGGTGCCGAGCTGATTCAGGCTTGCTGCCAGCTGTCCGAGATAACGCTCGGGGTTCCTGGGCACCAAGTTACGACGGATCTCGACCGCTTCCCGGGCCGTCGCGAGAGCCTGCTCCTCTCGCCCCACGGCTGCGAGGCGAACAGCCAGGTTGTTGAGGCTCGAAGCCAGGTCTGGCAGATGGAGGAACGGCACGGCATTGGCTAGCTCACGACGAACCCGCACCGCTCCCTCTATCGCCTCCAACCCTTCATGCTGTTGGCCAAGAGCAGCGAGTCGTACGCCGAGGTTGTTGAGGCGATAGCCCAGCTCGCGCCGCTCCTCCGGATCGGTGGGCTCGCCCCCTGCGAGAAGTTGCTCCAGCCGCTTGCGACTTGCTGCTGCGGCCACTTCTTGGAGGGGCACGGACTCGCTCTCCGTTCGATGCCGGTCGGTCCGCTGAAAGATCACCTCGAGCACCTCCGATCCCGCCTCTTGCGTGACCGCGTCCGCAAGGGCCGAGTCGAGAGGAGCGCCGGTCGCAGCCGCCACATCGAGGGCCGCCTCCACCAGCTCGGCGAGCCGGCCGCCGAGAGCCCCGGCCAGCCACTGCCGCGTGTCCGGCCGGCGCTGGGCGAGCCGGGTAAGGACGGTGAGGGTGGACCTTGCCGCTTCCATCTGGACCTTTCTCCTGCCCGCCTATTCGGAATCACTCAGAAGACGCGAGGACGCCGTGCGAAGCAGGCCAAGCGAGCGGGCTCCTGATCGACCAGGTCCAGCTCAGGAGTTCTGGCGCGCTGTGGGGATCGCTGTGAGAAGATCCGCGTCAGGCGCTAGCCACGCTTCCTCCAACTCGTGGAGCACGGTCACGAGTGGCTCAGGGAAGGTGTCTTGGGGGTTGAGCCCGGCTGCCAGCGCGGCCTCTTGGTGCTGCTCGACCATCTGTTTGATCCACCCAGAGTACCTCTGGGGCAAACGCTGGAAGTGCGGGATCAGCATGCGCAATCCTTCGTCCACGGCATGGAAGGCTTCGAGGGAACGCCGCTGCTCCGTCAGTCGATAGCTATAGTTGCAAAGCGTCCCGGCGAGTGTTGGTTCAAAGCACCCGGGATCCTCAGCAGCGAGGCGACGGCGAATCTCGACGGCTTCTTCGATCTTCGCTAACGCTCCTTGCGGGTTCCCCAGGTGGGCCAGGCACCTGCTCAAGGCATCCAGAGCCTCCGCGAGATCGGGGGAGACTGAACCAGGGAAACGGCTTTGGTGCTCGCGGAGAACTTCTTCCGAGCGGCTCGCGTGGTCCATCGCTTCCTGCCACTTACCAAGCTGACTCAAGACGAGGCATCGGTTCGTGAGGCTGGCACCCAGCTGCTGTGCGAAGGCGCCCTCAGCGGTCCCGTTGAGCCCCTCGTAGATCTCTACAGCTTCTGCCACGGAAACCGCCGCCTGCGTGATTCTCCCGCACTCCACCAGGGCCGAGGCCAGGTTGATCTGCCCGAGAGCCAAGAACTGAGCGTAGACGTCGGGCCGAACGTTGGTGAGTTCACGATGAAGCTCAACACCCTCCGCGCATGCAGCGACGGCTTCAGCCGGACGGCCCAGATCCCGTAGTGTCCTCCCGAGGTTGGAGAGCGCCCCAGCCAAGTGGGGTCCCCATTTCTCGACCTGGCCCTGTGCCAGGCGTCGATAGGCTGAGACGGCCTCTCGGGCAGCTTCATTCGCTTCTTCATGCCTGCCCAGATCGCTCAAACAGCCGGAGAGATTGTTGAGGCCCATCCCGAGGTCTGGCAGGAACTGCTCCCCGTTCTCTTCGTAGAGGAGCCGGTAGCCCTCCGCGACGAGTTCGATCGCCGAGAGTGCCTCCTCCCGCCTACCCAGTGCAGTGAGGCAGCTACTCAGTTGATTCAGCCAGATGAGTCGGTGTTCGAGACTCTCTAGGGAGTCTGACCCTGCTATCAATTGGAACACGCCGCCAGCCTGTTGGAGCACCTCCAGCGCCTCGGTGTGCAGGCCGCGACTACTGAGCCGGGTGCTCAGGTTCAAGCTGATGTTGGCGAGCTCAAGCTGCTGCGTTTCCGAGAGCTCGCCAAGCTCCGTCCTACAAAGCTCTATGAATGTCCGCGTTGCGACCAGCGCCAAGTCGAGCAGCCTGGCAGAGCGCCAGAGCGGCTCCTCCTCACAGAGCGAGGCAACTTGGCCGCACAGGGCACGGCTTCTGCTCGTCTCCAACTGCTTGGCCGCCGCGCGGGCAATGGGCCCTTCTGTCTCGACGGCCGTGTCGACAACGACCTGGGCGAGCCTCTTCAGCCGCCCCCGCAGTGCGGCTTCGACATGTGGTACCTGCTCCGGCCGCCTCGCCGCCAACCGGCTGAGCAGGGCCAAGGTGTGGTGCGGATCGTTCATGAGCTTCTCCCTCCCGGTACCTCCCCGATCGCGCAATAGCTCGCTATCACGATTGTTCCCATAGGATAACAAGGGAGCTGGTCCTCAGCCGGAAGCCGCAGCCTGACCACCCAGGCCGACCCATGCCAGCCCAACCAGGGAGGTCGTGTCCCAAGAGAGCCACAGAGCGACGATTACCTGCCTGGTGCGCCTTGGCCAACGCAAGGTGCTCGGGCGTCAGTGCTTAGCCACGGCCCTGGCACGGCGACTGGATACCCTGCTGGAGACTGCCCTCGATGTCGCTGGGGAGACCGAAGGTCCAATCGGTGAGGTACTGGCAGAGATCCTGAGGGACACTAACGAATCTAGGCTCCTGAACCGGGTAATGGAGTGGCTGTCGGATCAGCCCTTCGGCGATCCGACGTCTCTGCTTGAGGTCGCCGTGGGCGTCAACCAGCGCCTCTTCGATCAGCACTTGGCCACGTGGGGAGCTCTGGCTGGAGATCAATTCGCTCTGCGTGAGCTGTGGTTGACCCGCAAACTGTCCGCTCGGCTGCGCAACCTGGGTCGGCTGGAGGAAGCACTCGCGATCGATCAGCGGGCCATCGCGCGGGCTCAGGAGCTCGCGCTCCGCGACCCACCACGGTTCGAAAGAGCCTTCGCTCTGTGTCTGAACGCTCTGGTAAGAAGCCTGGCCGCGTTGGGCCGGCACGGCGAAGCAGCACAGGTGGCCTCTGAGGCGGTGGCGATCCTCTCCAGGTCCCAGCCGGCAGAGCATCAGGAGCCCGCCGATCTGGCGATCAGCCTTCAGCTTCTCAGCGCGGAACTTGCTGCAACAGGTCAGTCGTCTGAAGCGCTCGAGGCGATCTCCCGTGCTGCTGAGCTTTGTCGCGAGCTTACCCAGGAGGAGGCATCGCGGGGGCGGCTCGTTCGCGGTAATAGCCTCTATCTCCTGAGCGCTCGGCTTTCGGATCTGGGGCGCTGGGCCGAAGCTGTCGAGGCTGCCCGCGAGGCGGTGCAAGTAGCTAGTGACGTAGCGGAAGCCGCGGCGCTGACCGCTCTACCCTGGCTGGCCGAGCATCTCAACGTTCTGGCCAAGCAGCTCTACTTGGTCGGCGATGTAGAAGGCGCCAACCAAGTCGCCCAAGAGGCGACCGAGATTGTGAGAAAGGCTGCGGAGTGGCACCCCGCGGCCTTTCGTCACCGCCTCGCGATGAAGCTGTCCAATCAAGGCGCGATGATGGCGGAGATCGGCCAACCCAAAGCCTCTCTAGCCCTCGCTCGGGAAGCGACACAGCTCTATCGAGAGCTTGCGGGGCTCAACCCTGCTGCCTACACCCCAGAGCTGGTGCTGTGCCTGCAAAACCTGGCGCTGCGCCTCGAAGACATGGGAAGCCACCGGGAGGCTCTCGAGACCTCCACAGAGGCGCTCAAGCTGCGACTCGAGTCGCACCCGGATCCGTCGATTGAGCGCACCGATAGATTGCTGGCTGACAGCTTGGAGCTCCATGGTCTCATGCGGAAGAACGCTGGCGATCTGCGCGAAGGGCTGCGTTTCCTTCAACAGTCCGTGACCCTACGAAGACAGCTGACGTTGCAGCAGCCGCGAGCAGCAGCCCCCCAGTTGGTGCAGGGTCTGTTGAACCTGGCCCATGTCCACATCCGCCTCGGGGAGCTTGCGTTGGCAGGGGAGCTCTTGGATGAAGCGATGGAGTCCATCGCTCCGTTCGTGGCCTCTCGGGAACGCAACTCGAAGACGACGTTCACCAAGCTCGTTGCAGCACGAGCGATCGTGCTACAGGAACTCGGGCAGCCGCGCGAAGCGCTCCTGGCGCAGAGGCAGCTTCATCGCTTGCTACGCGGGCTGTCGCGAGCTCAGCCCTTGCTCTACCGCGAGCAAGTGGCGCGCAACCACGAGAACCTCGCCATTTCTCTCGGAGCGGTGGGCCGTTTGCGGACTGCGGTTCGGCACCTCAAACATGCCATGAAGATCTGGCGGAGCCTCCATGCCGAGGCCCCTGAGGCGTACTGCATGGAGCTCTCTCGAGCAGCGCACAACCTCTCCTACCACCAGGGGTTGCTGGGTAGTAGGCGGGCAGCCGTTAAGGCTGGGAGAGAGGCTGTAGAGCTCCTGGCGCAGCTTGCTCCGGGGCTGCCCGATGTCGTCGAGCCGCTCCTCGTCGATAGCCTGCACAATCTCGCGAACCAGTGCTTCTTGGCAGGTCGTTGGTGCGAGTCGGTGCGGATCAGCCGATCGGCCCAGTCTCTCGTTCGGGGGCTGGCGCGGCGATCCCCTGAGGCGTTTGCCGAAGCGGCCGCCCGGGGGACGCTTTTCTTGAAAAGGCGCATCGCCCATGTGCGTAGCGCCATGGCTGAGGCTCTGCGCCAGAACGACCACAACCCCGAGGCCGGGGCCGTTTTCGTTGTCGCTCGCCAGCGGGCTGCCGATCGAGTTGTAAAGACTGGCCGTCGCCCGTCCAGGCGGTTGAGCAGGGTCAGGGCTGAAAGATAGGTCCAGGAGTCAGAAGTTCATGCAATTCGCCTGCATGAGTTGCCCCGGGCTCCGTGAGGCCCCGGGTCAGACTGCTCTAGAATGCTCCTGACAATGTCGTCAAGCAAACAATACGACGTTTTCTTGTGCCATAGCAGCGCGGACAAGGAAGCGGTGGAGCACCTGGCGAGGCGGCTGCTTGCCGAGGGGATCGTGGCGTTCCTCGACAAGTGGCACCTGGTACCGGGGCAGAACTGGGTACCGGCCCTGGGGGAGGCGCTGGACGCTAGCCGGAGCTGCGCTGTTTTCGTGGGGCCCAGCAGGCTTGGACCCTGGGCGAACCAGGAGCTTTGCAGGGCTCTCGATACGGCAGCGCGTGACGCCTCTTTCCCCGTGTTTCCCGTCCTGCTCAAGGGCCTGCCCCCCGATCGCATGCCCGAGTTGCCCCACTTCCTTGGGAATCGAGGGTGGGTGGATTTTCGCTTGGGTCTCGAAGACCAATGGGCCCTTCACGTTCTCAAGTCGGCGGTTCGGGGCTTGCCCCCGGGGCCAGGACCGGCGGCTACCGTCCAGAGCGGAGTGGGGACGTGCCCGTACCAAGGCTTGTACGCCTTCGACGTCGAGCACGACCGCTTCTTCAAGGGCCGCGAGGAACTGATAAACCAGCTGCTGACCTATCTCTCGGGCAACCCGATGCTGGCCCTGATCGGGCCCTCGGGTGCTGGGAAGTCTTCCCTCGCCCGTGCCGGGCTGATCCACCGTCTCCATCAAGGTGGCATCGATGGCAGCTCGCAATGGCCGGTAGTGACCACCGTCCCGGGGGATAACCCCTTCCGGGAGCTAGCGAGATCGGTGTGTAGGCAACTTCCCATGGTATCTGCCGATCCCAGCGGCCAGATCGCCTCGGTCGAAGCTGCTCTTCGGACCAGCGATCAGCCCCTGAAGAGCTACTTCCAGATCATGGTGAGTGGGTCGGGTGGATCCCGATTTGTCTTGCTTCTGGTCGATCAGTTCGAGCAGCTGTTTCGCTCCTCTGAGCCCCCCGAGGGCAAGGCCAAGTACATCTCGAACCTTTTGGAGCTTCTAGATGGCGCTGACAAGTGCGCGAAGCTCGTAATGACGATTGGGAGCGAGTGCCTCGATGTTGTAAGAGGATGGCCAAAGCTCGGGTCCTGGGTCGAAGAGCATGCCAAGGAGGTCGCACCCCTCGGTGGTGATGATCTTCGCCGCGCAATCCGTGAGCCCGCCCACTCCGTGGGTGTGAGGATCGAGGAAGCCCTGGTCGATCGGCTCTTGGAGGACTCCGAGGGACCTGCGGGCCGCTCGCTGCAGATGGCGATCGCACAGCACACACTCTGGCAGCTCTGGCAGGAGGTTGGCTGTAATGGGTTGACTCTGGAGAGCTACCGCAAGCTCGGCGGAGTGCAGGGCTTGTTTTCGGGCTATGCGGAGAAGGTCTATGCCGATCTCGCAGAACCGCTGCGGGAACCCGCGAAGCGGCTTCTCCTTTCGCTGGTGCATGTTGGTGGAGATGGAATGCCGGGCTTGCCGAGGCCTGTGCGCCGCAGCGATCTACCGGTGAGCTGGCAGCAGGCCGGGCTGATTGAGACACTGTCGAAGAAGCGGTTGCTCGCAGAGGAGGTTGGGCCAGGAGCGGCGAACGGTGTGGTCAGCTTGGCCCACGCGGCTTTGCTGCAGCCAGGCACGACGCTCGCTGGCTGGATAGAGCAGGATCGGGCAGGCCTTCTGATCGACCGCCGGCTGAAGGACAACGCCCAGGCGTGGGACAGGCTCGGACGTCCACTGGGCAGCTTGAAGGTGGGGAGCGAGCTGGCCGAGCTCGAGGGACGAAACCGAGGCAGAGAGCTGGAGCTGGGTACGCTCGAACTCGATTACCTCAACGCCTGTCGCGAGAGAGAACGGCAGAGCGAAGCGGAGGAGCGAGAAGGTCTTCTGGCTGACAAGACGCTGCAAGAGCCTGATGCGTTCTCTTCAGCGAAGGGCGCGAAACAGGCACTGACCCTGCTGACCAGGCTGGCTCAGCGGCTACCCGAGGGAGAGCATCGACTCAGGCAGGTGCTCGAGGACAGACTGGACGACCTCGCCGGCCCAGCCCTCGAGGTGGCCGTCGAGACAGGGGACCCGATCGGGAAGGTACTGGCAGAGGTGCTCTCCAGGCTCGCGAGACCCTCTCTGATCGAGGGGCTTGCCAAGCAGCTAATGGACGGCGCCCTCGATGCTGCCATCCCTTTGAGGGAAGTCGCGCTGACCGTTCAAGAGCGTTGGCTCGCCATTCTGCACGCTCGCCACCGAGCCGAAGTCGCAGATGCGAGGATTCGCCTCGGGAGCACTCAGGCCTTCTTCGGCCACTGGGAGGCGGCAGCCCAGCTGCAGGAGGAGGCTGTCTCGATTCTGCGAGGGCTCGAGTCGGAGCAACCAGGGGCGCACCGCACGGCTCTGGGCAGAGCACTCCTGGACTTGGCTGTATCGCGGCGAGAGCTGGGCAGAGTGAGGGATGCGGAGGAGATCCTCGCCGAGGTCATCGATCTGTTAGACCGGGAGGTGAAGGGCCATGACGCCTGAGCTGGCAGAGAGTTTCGAGGAGCTGAGCGTAACCCTTGGTCGTGCTAGCCGCTGGCACGATGCTCTTGCACCTGCCATGAGGGCGGTCGAGCAATGGCGAAGGCTTGTTGCCGCCGGGGCCCGGACCCACGAGGCGAGCCTGTCTCGGAGCCTGAGCCGGCTCGGTGAGACCCTCCTGGCGCTGAATCGACGGGACGAAGCGCTGGCGGCAGCCGAAGAAGCGCTCGCGATCGTGCGAACCCTTGCCTCGGAACGCCCCCAGCACCACCTTCCCGGCCTTGCCACGCGCCTAGTTGGTCACTCCAGGATTCTCGAGAGGATGGGGCGGGTGGAGGAAGCGATAGATCATGGTGTGGAGGCGACCGAAGTGTTTCGCCGCCTCGCAGCGGATCGGCCAGAGGCGTTCCTGCCCGATCTGGCCAGGGCCCTGAGCGCTCTGAGCGCTGCGCAGGCGGCTGCCGGGCGGCGCGAGGAGGCGCTCGCGACCGTCGAGGAAGCGATCGGGATCCGTGTGGGCCTCGCAGCGGGTGCGACGCCTTGGGCACATCTCGAGTGGATCGAATCTCTCGAGAGCCGGAGTGAGCTGCTGGCGGCTCAGGGGCGGTTCGAGGATGCTCTCGAGCTCCAACGCAGGGTGCTGGAAGAAAGGCGTGGGCCAGCCCATGGAGAGAGCCAGGAAGTACAGCGAGCACGCCTCGCATACTCGTTGACTCGACTGGCCCGGTCTCTCGCCGTCCTTGGTCAGGATGAGGGGGCTCTCTCAGCCGGGGAGGAGGCTGTGGCGTTGTATCGCGACTTGGCGGCTGCCGAGCCGATTGCGCACACCAACTCGCTCAGCCATGCGCTGACTGATTTGGGCGCACAGCTCGTCTCTTCCGGTCGAGTGGCGGAGGCCGAAGCCGCCAGCCAGGAAGCGCTGGCACTCCTGAACAGTCGAGGCGGCCAGGTTCACCTTTCCGATCGGGCGGGTCTGGCTCGCGCGCTGGGGAACCTCGGAATGGTGCACCTGGAGCGAGGAGAGATCTCTCGAGCGCTGGAGGTGCAGCGTGAAGTAGTTGCAGGGTACCGGCATCTTGCGCAAGCTATACCTGAAATCTACACCGCTGAGTTGGGGCTTGCGCTGCATCGGACCGCCGCCACTCTTCGAAATCTGGGGCGGGACCCTGAGGCTATCGAGAGCGTCCGGGAGGCGCTGGAGCTGCTTGAGCCGAGATCCTTGGCAGCCCCTGCAGTTTACGGCGCAGAGGTAGCTGAGCTTCGTAGCTTGGAGAGAGAACTAGAGTCTGCGGAGGCACTGCGCAAGCAGGAGAGGGAGAAGGAGAAAAAGCAATCGAACGAAGACCCAGCACCGTCGGGCTCGACTGATGACATTCTGAGAGTCGCTTTCCGCCGGTGGGTTCCAGAGCTCTCGCCGCCTTCCGCCCTGCTTCGGCCGGAGTACGGCGTGGTGCCTTTTCATGGCCGGGAGCAGGAGCTGGAGTCGCTTCTGCGTTGGGCCAGGAGTGCCGATCGCTTTGCCGTGACCCTGCTCACTGGCCCTGGCGGCATGGGGAAAACGCGGCTAGCTCAAGAAGTTGGCCTCGTGTTGAGCAAGGAGGGTTGGGTCGCTGGCTTCCTCCCCGAGCAGACACCCGTGAACCCCGAGGAGCTCTGGACAGCGTTGGGCTGGCCTGTGGGCCGCATCCTCTTGATCGTTGACTACGCTGAGATCCGCCGACAGAGGCTGGTGCCATTGTTGCGGTTCCTCCTGACGGTTAGGACCGGGCCAGTGCGGCTGCTGCTCCTGGCCCGCGCGGCGCACGACTGGTGGGACCAGTTGAAGGCCGAAGGCGATGGCGTCGGGGAGCTGCTGTCGGGGCCAGCCACAACTCGACGACCACTGCAACCGGTCGCGGCGTCAGCCGTGGATCGCGAGCGCTCCTACCTTCTCGCTGCACAGGCGTTTGCCAAAAAACTTGGGACGAACGTGCCTGAGGAGCCGCCGGGCAGTCTCCACGCACCCTGTTTCGAGCACGTCCTGCTCATCCACATGGGCGCGCTTGTTGCAGCCGAATCTGTAGAGGTCAAGGGTGAGGACGGGCTTCTGGATAATGTCCTAGCCAAAGAGCAGAGGTACTGGCAACGGACGGCGACAGCCAGGGGGATCCCCGCGCCCGTGCAGGAAGGCATCGGGCGTGCGATGAGCGTCTTCACCTTGCGTGGTGGTGCCTCGTCCGAAGAGGATGCCATCCAGGTACTGGCACAGCTAGGTTTCTTTGCCGGCCAACCGACCGCTACGCTGGCGATGGTCGTTCGCGTTCTTCACGAGCTTTATTCAGGTGATCGATGGATCGAACCTCTCCAGCCAGACCTGCTAGCTGAGCATCTCGTGCTGAGGGAGTTAGAGCGAGGCGCAGAAGACATCCTTGACCTTGCGCTCGAGCCTAGGGAGGCGCCCTGAGGTCCCCGGAGCTATACCTTCCGGGCTTTACCATGAAGCAGACGCTGACGAGGCTGCTCGAGCGATGAGTCTCCCCCACCAAGCCGCCCTGACCACCCTCACTCGCCTTTCCCGGAACCGCCCCGACCACCCGGAGGTACGGGAGAGGCTCGAACGGGCGCTAGCAGAGCGCCCGGAGGCGACGGCGATGCCGGCGATCGAGGTTGCTCTCCAGACCGGAGACCCGATCGGCACACTCCTGGCGAAGGTCGTCGAGGCGAAGGCAGACTATGACCTCGCAGAGAGGATCCGCGAGCGCTGCGACCTTGATTTGGTGGCGCGAAGCTCTGTCTCTCTGCGTGAGCTGTCCGCGGCTGCATCTCGCCGAGCCCTGGAGGGCCTGCACCAAGAGTGGCCGCAGCCTTCCCTGGAACAGCGCGCCGAGCTGGCTTTGCGCACCCAGAACCTCGCCCTTCGTCTGCGGGAGCTCGGCCGTTGGGCCGAGGCGCGGTCACTCCAGGAAGCAGTGATTCGAGACCGCCGTGAACGGCTACAAGCTGACCCCGTTGAGCGCAACGAGGCCGATCTCGCTGTCAGCCTGCTCAACCTGAGCACGATCCTGGGAGATCTGGATCACTTCGGACAGGCAGAGGCATGCCTGCGAGAAGCACTTCCACTCTTCGACAACCTGCCACAAGACCTGCGCGAGGAGGCGCGGGGAGATCTGGCGGCGGCCATCTCGAACCTGGCGACGATCCTCGACAACCAGGGCCGAGCCCAAGAGGCGCTCGCTCACGCCCAGCGGGCCTTGCGGCTGTACCGCGAGCTGGCCAAAGGGCAACCCCTTGAGTATCAACCGGAGCTAGTCAAGGGCCTGAGCGGCGAAGCTCGGATCAGGATCCAGTTGGAGCAGTTTGGCGAAGCTCTACCCTTGCTGGAGGAAGCCGTGACGCTGGCCCGGGATCTTGTGGAAGACCGGGCCGGTGCCACCGCACCGCTCCTGGGCAGTAGCCTGACCGCCCTGAGCGTGTTGCTGAGGGCTCTCGATCGCCAGAGCGAAGCCTTCGAGGTGGCGTCAGACGCTGTGGAGGTGCGGCGTCGGCTCGCACGCTCTCGACCGGAAGCGTTTCTGCCCAGCCTGGGTGAGAGTCTCGGCAACCTCGCTCTGATGGCTGCGAACCTCGGTAGTCTCGACGCTGCTCTCATGGCGGCCCAGCAGAGCGTCGAGTGCTTTCGGGAAGCCCGCCTGAACGACGATTCCGCTAGCGATGCTGACCTGGCGCAGGCTCTGAACAACCTGTCAGGAGTGCAAGGAAGCCTGGGGCACCTGGATCAGGCCCTCAGCTCGGCGCAGGAAGCGCTGGAGCTATATCGACGGCTCGCCGAGCAGCAACCAGAGCCCTTTCGCCTCGAGCAGGCAAGAAGCTCGAGCAATGTCGGCCGGATCCTGCGGGCCCTCGACCGGCCTGGGGAGGCGACTCACGCCATCGAGCAGGCGGTGACAATCCTTCGCACCTTGCAGGACGCCGGGGCACTCGATCGCCAAGCGGCGCTGGGCGCTAGCCTCAACAACTCCGCGGAGACCCAGCGGTTACTCGGCCGCCTGCCGTCTGCGCTTGACGCCGCCCGGGAAGCCCTGGCGATCCGGCGCCAGCTCGCAGCTACGGGCGTGGCCTGGCATCAGGGCCAGCTGATTCCCAGCTTGACGACGATGAGCGCCATCCTCCTTGACCTCGCTCGAAACGACGAAGCGTGCGAAGCAGCTCGGGAAGCTCGGGAGCTGCTGGAGCAGCGGTGGCACCAGCATTCCGAGGGGCTGGAGCCCGCGATCGCCGCGGTCGTACACCTGAACGAAAGGGCTGCGAGGGCAGCGGGCCGGAGCGTAGACGGAGGGAAGACGTATGCGCTGTGGAAACTCCTGGTTGCTCTCGGTCATTCTGGGTCTGAGGACGGCAACAACCCCGAAGCCGGAATCGCTCCCGGTCCCGAGGACCTAGGGACCTCGTTCGAGTGAAGTGGTAATGGGTTGCTACAACGATGCTCTGTGGTGCCAATCACAATGGGCCTGGGGGCGGTATCCTATATCTCGCGACTTGTAGGTCTCGCGACATCGGTCCTTGATCTCGTGGTAATCTTCTGAGTAAGGAAATGGTGGTCAAGTGATCGGGGTCCTGCTGGCGTGGTTCCAGCGGCGAGGCGAGCAGCGCCAGCACGGTGAAGCTTCGCCTGAGGTGTTCACCGAGCACCTCAGGCGCCTTGGCGAGGAGGGGCCGGTATCCGAGCAAGAACGAAATCAGCTCTGGCAGGCCCTGCGCACCACCCTGATCTGGGAGCTTCGACGCCGGGGCTTGTGGCAGGCGCCGCCCCGCTACCTTGGGGTCCTCGGCGCGTTCAGCTGGCTGGACCGGGCCGGCGGTGGCAGGGGCGATGCCCTCGACGAGCTAGCTGCCGAGGCCTACGTATTTGTGTTCGTCGATCGACTGCGTAGCCTGCGCGCGCAACTCTTAGTAAAGCCGAATGTGGAAGGCTTGGTTCTCGTCGCCCTGCGGCAATTCCTGCACGAGCGGCAGCGTGACCACGATCCCCTGGGGGCGAGGGTGTTCGAGGTGTTGCGTGACGCGGTTCGGCTCGCCGTGGAGTCGGGGGAGCTCAACGTGCTCGACGGCGACGAGCGCATCCGCAACGACACGGTGCTCAGTGCTCTGACCGCGCCGGCGCCGATTGCGCCCGCCGATGTCTGGTTTGATCTGGCCTCCAAGTGGGCAGGCGTCCTGCTCCCGGATATGGTGACCGCGCGAGGGGGGGACCTACAGGAGCTGATCGGCCGCCTGACCCAGCTGCTCCGGACCCTGCCGAGCCAAGGAGTGCGGGCGTTTCGCTTCCGGGATCTTGCTGAGGCGCTCAAGGCCGAGGTGCGAGCTCGATGGGGTGCGCTCTGGGACCAAGGTCAAGTCGGAGGGGCCGAGGCAGACGAGCAGCGACCTGCCCGACTCGCAATCCTCCGGGATCCCGTGAGCGCTTTCGAAGAGCGCCAATTCCTCCGAGCGGTGCTGGGCTGCGTGCAGGAGCGGCTTGAGAGCCTCGAGGCCCCCGAACGGACCCGTCGCTACTTGCGCTCGCTCTGGGGCTTCTTGCGCGTGCAGGTGGCAGGCGCGAACCCGCAAGGCTCCCTCGACCGGCTTGCCCAGAGTGTGCGAAGTCCGAGGGAAGAGGAGACCGAAGGGCTCCCTTCCCATCGGCGGCTGGCTGATCTGCTGGGGATTCCCCGGGAGCGAATCCCGGGTCTATTAAGCAACCTGGGTTCGATCTACCTGGCCTGCCATGCCCTCCACTCGGGCAGGCGGCCCGGATCAGGGTTGGTCTCGGATCTCGCCCTTCCGGTATCTAGCAAATAGGAGGGCAGGCGAATGAGCCGCGACGAAGCCGAGCCTAGAGAGGAGCTGCTCCGTGCCGCCCACGGGCGCTGGACGGCCTCGTGGAGCTCCGCGGACGCCCTGCCGGGCACCCCGGGAGACTTGGTCGTGTTGCCAAGCCGTGGCGACGCCGCGCTCGAGTGGGCTCTCCTCGAAATCGAGCCCAGCGGCGGCCGCTGGCTGGTAGTTCCGGCAGACACCAACCCCCTTGTTGGGCGGGCGGATCTCGAGATCGGACCGCCGGTCGGCCCCCTCGTGTTGCGCTGCGCTTTCGGCTGTCGGGTCGAACCGGGTCGGATAGTGGGGGCTTCTCGATCGGGTAGCCTGGCTCCGGAAGACCTCGAGCGGGCCCGCCTGCTGAGGCGAAGGCTGGACCGGGGTGAGGCCGCCTCGTCACCCCTCGGTGAAGAGGTCGAGACGGACCCCGAGTACCAGGACTGGATCCAGGAGGTCGTAGTGCCTGCGCGAAGGGAACTGCTAGGAGCCCAAGGGCTAGCCGCGGGTCGGTCGAGGCCAGTTCCACTACGTTGGTCGGCTCGGGCTTGGCCGGCCGCCGCTGCGGCTTTGCTGGCCGTCTCCATCGGGCTCGGCGTGGTGTCCCTGCGCCTCCAAGAACAGGTCGAGTCCCTGAGCGGCCCCGCCCTTACCCCGGCGGGAGAACAAGTCCTGCTCGGCGGAACACCTCGGTCCGAGATCGTGGTGCGCGTGCCGGGGGGCTCGCCCAGGGTTTCGCTGCGGCTGTTGCTGGCGCCGAGCACGAGAGTCGGGCGTGGTCGAGTCGAGATCGCCAACGCCCAGGGGGAGCGACTCTGGAGCAGTTCCGGGATCACTCTCGCGCCCCTCGCAGAGCACTGGCTGAGCTTGCCGCGGGCGCGCTTTCCGGACGGCGCCTATCTGCTCCGCCTGCTCGGCGATCGCGATGCCTCGAGCTCACCCCTAGCCGAGGTCGAGATCATGATCCTGAAGGAGGCGGGCGACTGACCAGGTGGGCTTCTTTGGGCTCCTCTCTCGCGTTTAACCAGTGGCTCGCGCTCTCGCCCCGAGCTCGCTGGATGAGCACTCTCGATGGTCCGCCGCCCGCTAGCGCTCGGCTTCGGTGCCTGCCTTCTGGGTGGGCTCGCTTTGCTTTGTCTGTTGGGGCGAGGCCGGTCCCCGGCGACGCCCGTTTCCATGAACGGAGGGAATCCCGAGATGGCCGAGGACCTGGAACCGACCCCCCTCGATCCTGCCCAACCGCTCGAGCGCTCCCTGGCCGGTGGTGGCATCCACCGCTATCAGCTCCGCTCCGAGGCAGGCTGGTATGTCCGTGTGAGCGTGGAGCAGCGAGGAGTTGACGTGGCGCTCCACCTCTTCGGGACGGCCGGCGAACCGCTGACCGAGGTCGATAGCCCGACAGGCGACCGGGGTTTCGAGCACATCTCCTGGGTGGCCGAGCCGGGCGGGGAGTACCGGCTGGAGGTCCGGGCCGCGCGCACCGCGGCTCCAGACGCGAGCTATCGTCTCGTAGTTGAAGCGCACCGTTGGGCTACCGCCACGGACCGGTGCCAAGTCGAAGCCGAGCGGGCCCTAGCCCAAGGCGATGTGCAGCGACGAGCCCGGGAGTGGGAGGCCGCCATCACCCCCTACCGAGAGGCGTTGAGGCTGACTCGTGAACTGGGGGATCAACCGGGTGAGGCCCTGGCTCTATATCGACTCGGGTGGGTGCACTACCAGTTGGAGAAGTGGCCCGAGGCGATTGCTGAGCTGCGAGAGGCCGCAGACCGCTATCAGACCTTGGGAGACGTTCGCGGGGAAGGCCAAGCCCTCAACCGGCTGGGAAGTGCCCTCTACGACTCGGGGAAGATAGACCAAGCCCTCGCTCCGCACGAGCGGGCTTTCGAGCTCTTCAAGTCGGAGGGCTATGTCGAGGGTCAGGGCGCAGCGCTCAACAACCAGGCTCGGGTGCATCAGGCCAGTGGCCGGCTCCAGGAAGCCCTGGCTCGGTACGAAGAGGCAATCGAACTCTTCAAGCGCAGCGTCCGACGGCGGGACCTGGGGATCGCACTGTGCAACCAGGGGGACCTCTACCTTGCGCAGGACCGTCGACCCGAAGCCCGTGATGCCTACGAAGCGGCCCTGCTGATTTCCCAGGAAGTCGAGGATCAAGGGCTCGAGGCGCTGGCGCTGGCGGGGCTCGGAGACCTGGAGACCCGCGAAGGGCTTCTCACCCCTGCCCGTGCTCATCTCGAGCGAGCGATCTCGCTTCAAGAGGGCCTCAGCCAAACGCGGCCGCTGGTGGCCGCGCTCGGCGCGCTCGGTCGCGTTCAACTTGAGGAAGGGCAACTGGAGGCTGCGAAGGGCTCCTTTGATCGAGCGCTCAGTCTGGCGCAAAAGGAGGCTAACCGCACAGACGAGGCGTTCGCCCGTACCAATCTGGGACGATACCTCCAGGCAGCCGGTCGACCCGAAGAGGCAGTTACCGAGTACCAGGCAGCGCTCACCTGGTTTACCGAGATCAAAGATCTCGCAGCGGTAGCCCAAGCGCACTATGGCGTGGCCCGAGCGCGCATGAGTCAAGGCAATCCGGCCGCGGCCGCTGAAGAGATGGAGGTTGGCCTCCCGGCACTCGAGGATGTCCGCGCTAACTCCCCCAACCTTCGCCTACGCTCTGCCTTCTTCGCTTCCAAGCAACACTACTGGGAACTCTATCTGGAGGCCCTGTTCCGGCTGCACGAAGAGGAGCCTTACGCCGGCCATGAACGAAGGGCCTTCGATGTCAGTGAGCGGCGGCGGGCGCGCTCCTTGCTCGAGGAGATCGCCGACGGCGAGTCAACGGTAGCCCCGAGTGGCACTCAGGATCTACTGGCAAAAACGCGAGCGCTAAGAGCCCAGATCAATGCTCTAGACCGCCGTCGACGGGAGTCTCAAGAAGCTGGCCGCACAGAGCAAGCCTCGAGCCTCGAACGAGAAATCCGCCAGCGACTGGCCCTGCTGGACAGCGCCCAGGGTCAGCTCCGGCAGGCTTTTCCTCGCCGCGACGGACTCGTGCACCCTGCTCCTTTGTCTCTCCAGCAGCTCCGGGACCGTGGTGTGCTCGAGCCTAATCACGTGCTGCTCGAGATCTCCCTCGGTGAGGAGCGCAGCTTCCTCTGGGTGGTCACGGTCAACGACCTCAAGCTCCATGCCTTGCCGGGTCGAGCCGACCTCGAGGCTCTGGCGAGGGCCTTCGCCGAGGCCGTCGCCCAGCCTGGGGAGAGCGCCAAAGATCGGCGCGAGATTGCAGGTCGGGAGCTGTCCCGCCTGCTGCTCCTCCCTGCAGCCCAGGAGCTGGACCGTCGGCGGATGGTAATCGTGGTGCCGGACGGCGCCCTGCACCGGGTGCCCTTCGCGGCTCTCAAGGTGCCGGGCACCGAGGCCCTGGCCGAGCCGGAGCAGTACCTGGTGGCCGCGCATGAGATCGTCACGTTGCCGTCGGCCTCGGTGCTGCCGGCACTGCGCCGGGGCCAGGTGCCGAGGCAGGTTCTATCTCACCAGCCCAGGCTGGCCGCCCTAGCGGACCCTGCCTTCTCCCCGCCCGGTGAACCCTCGACGAGTGTGCCCTCGGACCTGGCGCCCACAGCTCGGTCGCTGGGATTCACTCGCCTGGCGCCTTTGCCTGGAGCCCGCCGTGAGGTGGAGGCCATCGTCGAGACCGTGCACCCGGCACCGGCAGAAGTGGCCTATGGTTTCGACGCTACCAAAGCTCTGCTGCTCGACCCGAAGATGAGCCAAGCTCGCATCCTCCACTTGGCGACTCACACCCTGGTGGACCCGCTGCACCCCGAGCTTTCGGGAGTGGTGCTCTCCCTCTTCGATCGCGATGGCAACCCGTTGGACGGCTTCCTGCGTCTGCACGAGATCTACGACCTGAAGCTGGGTGCCAACCTTGTAGTGCTGTCCGCCTGTGAGACCGGTGTGGGGGCGGAGCAGCGGGGTGAGGGTCTCTTGAGCCTGGCCCGCGGCTTCTTCCACGCCGGGGCCTCCCAGGTAGTGATGAGCCTGTGGAAGGTGGACGACGACAGCACCGCCGAGCTGATGCAGAGGTTCTACCGCCAGCTCTTCGAGGAGGGCTCGCCCACGGCCCTGGCCTTGGCGCGGGCGCAGCGCGAGCTGCTCGAGAGCGGGCAGTACCAGGAGCCCTACCACTGGGCCGGTTTCGTCTTCTCGGGTGACTTCGACCGCAAGCCCGATGACGACATCGAGGAGGCGGACACGGGGGGGACCGCCGCAGCCCGTCGAATCGGAGATCCGATGCCTGGGGATCGTGTGGCTCGAGAGCGAGTCGCTGAGGCGTCGCGGTTCTACTTCAATGGCGTCGACGGCACCACCGGCGATTACCTGGTGATGGCGAAGTCAACCCTCGAAGTGCTGGAGCTCATCTGGGCTTGTGAAAAGGACCCTGGGAAGCGGGCTTGGCTCGAGACCTGGATCTCGCGATTGGACGAAGAGGATCCCTTCCGCCGACTGGCTCCGTGGCTTGACGCCCGCAAGCTGGGTGACACGGGCTGGGGAGTTGTCTATGGCCCGAACCTCTCGCCCATGGTGCGGCAGGCTCTCGACAGGCTGGTGGACTGGCGCCGAGAGCAGGTCTTGTCGAGTGGGGGCAAGGAGCGCTACGTACAGTTTTTCGATCTGCGCGAAGGTGAAAGCGCGGAGGACTTCCTGCTCCGCCACCACGTCCAACCTGACGCCATGGTGGAGCATCCGGAAAAGATGCCCTATTACCTGCTCCTGGTGGGGGGGCCGGAGTCGATCTCCTTCCGCTTCCAACGCGAGCTGGGCTTCCACTACGCGGTGGGGCGCTTGAGCTTCGAGAACGAAGAAGACTACCGCTGCTACGTCCAGAGTGTGATCGATGCCGAGAGGAAGCTGTGCCGACGGAATCGTACCGTGACCTACTTCGCTCCTTGTAACCCAGGGGATCGGGCTACCGAGCAGATGGCGGGCTACCTGGTGGCGCACCTCGCTGGCCGCTCCTTCGGGGCGCGCGAGAGCTGGCGAGTGGAACAGCTGGTGGGGGAAGGGGCTGCTACCAAGGCGAGGCTTCGGCAGCTGCTGAGGAGCAGCGAGCGGCCGGCCCTAGTGCTCACGGCCACGCACGGCCTCGGCTTCCCGCTCGAGGATGGGCGCATGAAGGAGTGCCAAGGAGCGCTGGTCTGCCAGGACTGGCGAGGGCCCGGGCAGTCGAGCGGGCTTACCTGCGACCAATACTTCACAGCGAGTGATCTCCGCCCGGAGGATGACGTTGCCGGGATGATCTGGGTGCTCCTCGCCTGCCACAGCGCCGGCACTCCAGAACGAGACAGCTTCGACCACTTCCCCCTAAAGCGGCCCCAGAGGATCAGCCCAAAACCCTTGCTTTCACGCCTCCCCCAGCGCTTGCTTTCGCACCGCGACGCCGACCGCCGGCCAGGGGCAGCCCTGGCGGTGATCGGTCACGTTGACCGCTCCAACACTGGCACCTTCAGCGGCTCAGATGCTGGCGAAGGTGTCGACGTGCTCCACCAGCTTTTGAAGGGGCTGGTCCTCGATCTTCCCGTGGGCGAGGCCATGCAGGCCCTCGCCACCCTCTACAACCAGCTCGCCAAGCGCCTGAACGGCGCCTGGGAGGATCAGCTCCATTACGAGTCCACCCAGGCCCGCGACTTCGCCCGCCTGTGGACCACCCACAACGATGCCCGTAACTTCATTCTCCTGGGCGATCCGGCCGTGCGATTGGCGGTGTGAGGGCTCTAGATGATGAGTGAGATCGAGCGAGCGAGATCAGTGGCTGGTGCCGCGGACCTGACCCTCCGCATCGAGTCGGAGGAGGTCGCCGGCGGCACCCGCCTGCGCTTCGAGCTGCACTCGGGCACGGGCAGGGTGCCCTACACCCGACACCGCCTCCAGGGCGATTTGATCCTCGGCCCCGGCAAGCTCGAGACCTACTTCGAGAGCCGGCTGCTGCTGTTCCACGGCCTCGACGGGCGAGAGCACGTGGCCAAGGCGACGCCGGGGAGGTTCGAGCGAGAGCTCGCTGGCCTGGGCCGGGAGCTGTATCGGGAGGTCTTCCCGGAAGCTCTCCAACGCGCTTACGAAGAGGTCCGCGACAAGATCACCACCCTGCAGATCGTCTCGGACGAGCCCTGGATTCCCTGGGAACTGGTCAAACCCTACGGCGAGACCTTCGACGATGACTTCCTCTGCTGCCAGTTCGAGCTGGTGCGCTGGCTCGCTGGCCGCACCACCCCGGCCTCGGACCTCGGCGCCGACGAGATCGGCCTCAGTCGCCTGGGTGTGATCGAGACCGGCTCGGTGGCCGGGGCACCCGCGCTGCTGCGTGCCGAGGGGGAGCGGCGCTTCTTCACCGAGCTGGCCGGCCGCCACGGAGGCGTCGAAGCCAAGATTCTGGCATCGGCCCGCTTCGAGGAGGTCGAGGAGCTGCTGTCGCGAGGAGGCTGCGGTGTGCTCCACTTCGTGGGGCATGGGAGCTTCGAAGGCGAGGATCCCAACGCCTCCTTGTTCCAGCTGGCCGAGGGCCGGCACCTCCGGCCCCGGGATCTCTACGGCTTGATCGAGAACCGCCTGCGCAGGGACCGTCCCTTGGTCTTCTTCAACAGCTGCGCGGGCAGCCGGCTGGCGCTCGGGCTCACCCGCCTCGGTGGCTGGGTGCCCCTTTTCCTCCAGACCTGCGGCTGTGGTGCCTTCTTGGGGCCGA
Source organism: uncultured Acidobacteriota bacterium (assembly GCA_937867335.1). Classification (GTDB taxonomy): domain Bacteria; phylum Acidobacteriota; class Thermoanaerobaculia; order Multivoradales; family SZUA-115; genus JAXLQX01. The sequence goes on along the minus strand of CALMKX010000377.1, from coordinate 31,422 downwards.
TGTGGGAGGTGCGCGACAGCCTTGCGGTTCTCTTCGCCACTGGCTTCTACAACGCCCTGGAGGCCGGGGCTACCGTGGCGCGGGCTGCGCGGCAGGCCCGACTGGCGCTGCGGGAGAAGTACCCTTCGAGCACCGCCTGGCTGGCTTACCAGGTCTATGCCCATCCCGGGGCCCATCTGCGCCTGGGCCTGGGGCCGAGCCCGCTCTCGATTCCCGAGGCCCGGTGGCGGCCGGACTTCTCCCCGCCGGGCGCCTTGCTGCGGGCGGAGTACGGCGTAGTGCCCTTCCATGGTCGAGAGGAGGAGCTGGTCGGCCTCACGGATTGGTGCGGCGACGGCTCGCTCGCCGCCGTGCGGCTCTACACCGGGGCCGGCGGCATGGGCAAGACACGCCTATCTCTCGAGCTTTGCCAGCGCCTGCGCAATGCGGGTTGGGAGACCGGGCTCTACAGCGACGAGCCAGGGGCCGAGCTCTCCGCAGCTAGGCACCTCCAGGCTCTGCTGGCCAAGGACAAGCCCGTGCTGGCGGTGGTGGACTACGCCGAGAGGCGGCGGGACCTGCTCATCCCCCTGGTGCGGGTGATGGACCGGCTAGAGCGGGGCAAGGTGCGGCTCATCTTGCTCGCTCGGGGCTCCTACGGCTGGTGGGACGCCCTCCAGACCGAGGGAGACGGTGTGGGCGACTTCCTGAGCGGCCCAGCCAGCCGCTGGTGGACCCTTCAGCCTCTGGCTAATGGCTTGGCGGAGCGCCGGGCCTCGTATCTGGCCGCCCTCTCGGCTTTCGCGGGGCATCTTCACAAGCCTCTGCCCGAGGAGGAACCACCTGACCTCTCGGCCGGCTTCTACCAGCGGGTTCTCTACCTCCACATGCAGGCCCTGGCCGCGCTCGAGGACAAGCCCCTGCGGGAGCGGGACGACCTGCTGGACTACATCCTTCGCCGAGAGCAGCGCTTCTGGCAGAAGCTGGCGGCCGAGCGCGCGATCCCGGCAATCCTGGTCGAAGGTATCGGCCGCGCTATGGCGGTCTTCAACTCCTGGGCCGGTGCCCGGGACGAAGAGCACGCCATCGCGGTGCTGGATCGCTTGCGCCTGTTCCAGGACCAGCCCAGGGCCGTGAAAGTACAGGTGGCCCGGCTGCTGCGGGACACCTATCCCGGGGACCGCTGGATCGAGCCCATGCTGCCGGACCTGCTGGGCGAGCACCACACCCGGCGGGAGATGCAGAAAGACCCCGGCGAGCTGTTGGATTTCATCGGCCCGGCATAGGCAGCTGCTGGCTGAGGCTCGACCAACCTGGAAGGGACCTCGACATAGACCCGGTCTTCGGCGACCCCACCCCTCTGCTCACCCACTTCACTCGCCTGGCTCAGGATCTCGATGGCGAGGAAGGAGAGGAGTGGCTGCGCCTGGCCTTCGAGCGGGATCTCGAGGGCCTGGCCCTGCCGGCGCTGGACGTGGCGGTGGAGACGGGGGACCCGGTGGGGAAGGTGTTGGCGGGGTTGGTCCATGAGCGCCCCCTCCCCCACCTGGTGGAACGCCTCGCTGCCCGTTGCGATCAGCCCTTCGTGCGCAACGCCGTACCCTTGCGGGAGCTGGCGGCTGTGGTCGCCCAGGCCCAGTTGATCTGGCTGCAGGGCAGCCTGTCTTTTCCCCCGGAGCCGGACCAGTGGCTCGCGCTGGCTGAGGCCTACGACCAGCTCGCGGGCCGCTGGATGGAGCTGGGTGAATGGCAGCAGGCCCTGCTCTTCTGCCAGCAGGCTGCCGATCATTGGCGGGAGCTTTCCAAGCTCGATCCCACGGTGGATCTCTTGGGCTGGGCCAGGACCCTGATACGGCAAGCCGAGCTGCTCGGCCGCCAAGGCCGTTGGCCGGAGAGTTACGCCGCATTGCAGGAAGCCCTGCCGATGCTACGACGGCTCGCGAAGAGCCCGTCGCCGGAGTGTCTTGAATCCCTCGCGATCGCGGTCAACCGCAACGGCATCGTGCTCAGCGAGCTCAAGCGCAGGGAAGAGGCGCTCGCCGAGAACCGGGAGGCCGTGGCGATTTTCCGCGGCCTGGTGGCTGGACAATATTCGGTGTTTGCGCCCGGGCTGGCGAGCAGCCTGGTCAATCTCGCGGGCAGGCTGCGGGAGCTGGGGCGCCACGACGAAGCCAAGGAGAGGTTCGAGGAGGCGGTTGCCCTGCGCCGAGCCCAGGCGGCTGAGCTACCAGAAATCTTCCTGCCCGGGCTAGCGTTAGCGCTCCACAACCTCGGCGCCTGGCTCGAGGATCTCGAGCGGTGGGAGGAGGCGATTCCGCCGACCGAGGAGGCCGTGAGAATTCGCCGCGAGCTCGCCAGAGCAAGGCCGGCGGCCTTCGTGGGCGAGCTGGCCGGCAGTCTGCGCAACCTGGGTGTCGAGCTGATGGAAGTGGGCCGGTTGGAGGACGCGCTGGCCGCGACGGCCGACGCCATCGCCGGGTTCCGCGCAGTGTTGGGCCAGGCGCCAGAGCGCTTCGCTCCCGAGCTCTCCCGGCTGCATTTCCGTCGTTGCTACTGGCTGAAGGACCTGGGCCGACCTGAGGAGCTCTTCGAGGCGGCTGAAGAGGGGCTGCGGGACCTGGAGCCCCATGTTACCAGCTCGTGGGGAGATATGGCCGATCACCTGCGCAGTCTCTATGGCTTGTACATCAGGACGTCCGACCAGACCGGCCGACCCCCGGACCCCGAGCAGGTGGATCGGGTTAGGAGCCGGTTGGGCGGATGAGGGCCGTGCCTCCCATGACTGACGACCCCTCGCCGTTCCTCACCCACTTCACTCGCATGGCCCAGGACCTCGAGGAGGAAGAGGCGGCCGAGTGGCTGCGCCAGGCTTTCGAGCGCAACCTCGAGCGCTTGGCGCTGCCGGCTTTGGACGTGGCGGTGGAGACCGGGGATCCGGTGGGGAAGGTGTTGGCGGGTTTGATCGACGAAGGGGTGGAATTCGGTCTGTTGGCAACCATTGTCGAGCGATGCAATGAGCCCGACTACCAGAGCTCGGTCCCTTTAGGAGAGGTGGCTCTGGCAGTAACCCAAGAGGTGGTTCGTAGGCTTCGAGCGTTGGCCAGTGAAGGGCACCGGGATGCCGAGGACGCTTTGCGGGATCAGATACTGAACCTAGGTATCCGCTTCAATGCCCTCAATCTCCAGCAGGAAGCTCTGCGGGCGACTGAAGAGGCCACAAGCCTTTATCGGCAACTGGCGCCCCACAATGAGCAGGCCCGATGGGGTTTGGCCACGAGTCTTACTAAGCTGGGCAACCGGCTAGGCGCCGTTGGTCGCCAAGAGGAAGCCCTAGCGGTTACTCAAGAAGCTCTCGAATTGGCCCGTGGGCTCTTCGCGATCGACCCCGATGGTAGTCGCCAGGGTCTGGCTACTACGCTGGAGCAGCTTTCCATATTTCTTAGTAAATTGGGCCGCCGTGAGGAGGCTCTGAAAGCCTGTGAAAAAGCTCTCGAGCTCAGGCGGCAGTTGTTCGCGACGAGCCCCAGTGCCTTCCGTGAGGAACTGGCCACGATTCTGAGCAACCTCGGCATCTTTCTCAATGATCTTGGTCGTCTCAACGAAGCGCTGGCAGCCAGCCTAGAGTCTGTCGAGCTAAGGCGGCAGCTCTCCGACGCACGCCCCGACGCCTTCCAAGACGACCTGGCGAGGAGTCTGATCAACCTCAGCGGGGTCCATGCTGCAGCAGGCCGGCCTGAGCAGGCACTGAGCGCGGCGTTGGAGGCTACTGAACTCTTCAATCAGTTGTTCACAAGGCGGCGCGATGCCTTCCATGCTGAGCGGGCCAGCTCCTTGCACAACCTGGGTGCATGTCTACGCGCAGTGGGCCGCCATAGGGAGGCCGTCGCGATCGCCCGTCAGAGCGTTGAGCTGGAGCGTCAGGGGTTCAAGGAACGGCCAGGTGTATTCATGTCCCGCTTGGCGGATGGCCTTGCTAACCTCGGTGGAGATCTCAGCACATTGGGCTGTCATGAGGAAGCGATTAAGGTGACCCTCGAGAGTGTTGAGTTCTATCGACAGCTCTTCGCTGCACGCCCTGCCGCCTTTAGAGAAAGGCTGGCGATCGCCTTGAGCAGCTTGGGCTTTCGCCAATCTACGTTCGGCCAGCGAGAGGCAGCCATTGAGACCAACCGAGAGGCGATCGAGCTCAGTAGGCAGCTGTTCGCTGAGCGGCCTGGTGTATTCCGCCAAGGGCTCGCTGCGTCGCTGCTCAATCAAGCCGTGGCTCTCAGGGAAGCGGGGCACCGCGAAGAAGCACTGGCAATCACTCGAGAGGCGATCGAGCTCTATCGGCAGCTGTTTTCTGTACATCCCTCGACGTTCCGGCACGAACTGGCGATGAGTTTGAGCAGTCTGGGCGTCCTGTTGACGGAGCTGGGTCGTAGCGCTGACGCGCTGGGAATGAGCGAAGAGGCCGTCAGGCTGTTTCGCGAGCTGTTCTCCACCCTCCCGGCTGCGTTCAGAGATGACTTGGCCCGCTCACTCTTGAATCTCGGCCAGGCCCGCTATGAGGCGGGCTGCCCCGCGGATGCCCTAAAGGTCACCGAGGAGGCAGCCCACCTGTATCGACAGTCCTATGCTGAGCGGCCCGGAGCCTCCGGTTTCGAGCTGGCGATGGGCCTGGTCAACATGAGCATGGCCTTGCGGGCACTTGGGCGACACCAGGAGGCGCTTCAGCCCACCCAAGAGGCGATCGGGCTCTGCAGAGAGTTGGCCTCGATGAACCCCGATATTGTGCTGCCTGGGTTGGCGATCAGCTTAGATGGCCTGAGTGAAGCACTGGCTGCTGTCGCGCGGCCTGTGGAAGCCCTCGGTGTTAGCCGAGAGGCCATTGAGACCCTACGCCCGTATTTCCAGCGCCACCCAGAGGCTTTCAGAGAGCGAATGAGGCGGGTCGCAGCGAACTACCGCCGGATCGCCCAAGCGGCCGGCCGCGATCCTGATCTCACCCTACTCGCTCCCATCGAAGCCAAGCTCGAGGCTTTAGAGACCTCGAATCTGGGCCCCTGAGGTGTTAGAACCGGATCGGCCATGGCCTCAGCTTTCGACGACCCCACCCCCCTCCTCACCCACTACGCCCGCATCGCCCAGGATCTCGACGCGGCGGAGGGTAGCGAGTGGCTGCGGCTGGCCTTCGAGCGCAACCTCGAGGGCCTGGCCCTGCCGGCTTTGGACGTGGCGGTGGAGACCGGGGATCCGGTTGGGAAGGTGTTGGCGAGGATGGTGGGGCCCGGGATGGACGATGTTCAGGTGGTACGAATCCTCAATCAATGCGAGGCCCTCGGCTATCGAGACTCCGTGCCTCTCCGCGAGATCTCGTTGGCCGTGACGTTCCAGGCGGTGGCTCTGGTGCGGCGAGGGGATGGAGAGCTCGATCTCACGCAGAAGGCCAGGCTGGCCCAGCTGCTGAACAACCTCGGCCGCTGCTTCGACGCCGTGGGGCAGCCCGACCAGTCCCTCCATTCCACTCGGGAGGCCGTGGAGCTGAAGCGGCAACTGGTCCACCTTTGGCCCGGTTCCCTTTCTCCCGACCTCGCTCGCAGCTTGAGCAATTTGGGCCTGGCGTACGCGGAGGTCGGACGCCCCGAGGAGGCACTGACGGCGGCAGAGGAGGCGATCGCGATCTATCGAAAGCTGGACAAGCAGACCCCTGATCGCTTTCGGGAGGGTCTGGCCTCATCGCTCAACAGCCTGGGGCGACACCTCGGCGCCTGTGGCCTGCGATCGGAGGCTCTTGCGGCGACTCAGGAGGCTGTGAATCTGTATCAGCAGCTGGCTCGGCGGGACACCGTCTCCCTCCATTCCTTGGCCCGAAGCCTCAACAACCTCGGGCAAGATCTCGCGGACCTGGGGCGGCAGGATGAAGCCCTCGTGCTGGCTGAGAGTGCCACAGAGATCTATCGACTGCTGGCCGATGACCGGCCGGATGCCTTCAAACCCGAGCTGGCGCGGAGCCTGAGCAACCTCGCCCTGCTGCTCAGCTCGCTGGGGCGGCAAGAGGATGCTCTGCGAGCGAGCACCGAAGCCGTCGCGCTGGACCGGACTCTCGCCGAGCAACGCCCCGCCGCCTTCCTACCGACTCTGGCCCTGAGCCTGCACAATTTGAGTGCAGATTTGAGCGAGCTGGGTCGCCTGGAGGAGGCGCTCGCCGTAGCCGAAGAGGCCACCCGGCTTTTTCGCTCGCTCGCCCAAGGGCAGCCAGAGGTCTACCGGCCCAGGCTCGCAGCGAGCCTCAGCAATCTCGGATTTCGGCTCACAGAGCTCGGTCATCTACAGGGCGCCTTGAGGATCAGCGCGGAAGCCGTCGAGCTCTACCGCGCTCTGGCGAGCCGGCAGCCGGGCGTGTTCGAGCCCGAGCTGGCCACGAGTCTGAACAACCTGGCACTTTGCCTCAGCGAGCTGGGGAGGCAGGACGAAGGCCTGGTGGCGAACGAGCAGGCGGTCGAGCTGCGCCGCGACCTCGCCCGGCGAGTGCCGAGCCGCTTCCTGCCCGACCTGGCGATGAGTCTCAGCAACCTCGGCGCCGATTTGCGGGACATGGGAAGGCTCCCCGAGGCACTCTCCGTGACGCTGGAGGCTGTGGAGCTGCGCAAATGCCTGGCCCGCGGACATCCCAGAGTGTTTGCCTCCGACCTGGCCATGAGCTTGAACAACCTAGCCATCTTGTTCAGCGGCCTCGGCCGAGTCGACGAGGCCCTGACTTCGAGCCGGGAGGCCGTGGAGACCCTGCTTCCCAGCTTCTGGGACCGGCCGGCGGCCTCGGCAGATCGTATGGCCATGTTCGCGCAGAACTACCGCCGGATCGCTCAGGCTGCCGGCCGCGATCCCGACCTCACCCTCCTCGCCCTCATAGAAGCTGAGCTCGAGGCTTTAGAGACCCCGAATCTGGGCCCCTGAGGCGTCAGGACCGGATCCGCCATGACCTTAGCTTTCGACGACCCCACCCCCCTCCTCACCCACTACACCCGCATCGCCCAAGACCTCGATGCGGGAGAGGGCGCGGAGTGGCTGCGCCAGGCTTTCAAGCGCAACCTCAAGGGCTTGGCCCTGCCAGCGCTGGACGTGGCGGTGGAAACCGGGGACCCGGTGGGCCAGGCGTTGGCCCGGGTGCTCGAAGCCGAAGCCTCGTTCGAGCTGGCTTGGGAGCTGGCCTCGCGCCTCGAGAGGGAGACCTACCAGCTCTCCTTTCCCCTCTGGGAGGTGGCCGTGGCCGCCGGGCGGCGGGCTTTGGGCGGCCTGCCGGCGCTGCCGGAAGCCGAGCAGACGCGGGCTCGCGCCAGGCTGCTCAACAACCTGGGCGTGCGCCTGAGCGACCTGGGCCGCTTCGACGAGGCAATCGAGAGCACTAGCCAAGCGGTGGCCCTCTACCAGCAGCTGGTGGAGGAGGATATCGAGGAGTACCTCCCCACCCTGGCCACGGCCCTGGACAACCTGGCCACCGAGCTAGGGGAGGTGGGGCACCGGGCGGAGGCCCTGGTTCCTTCCGAGCACGCCCTGCGCCTGCGTGAGGAGCTCGCCGAGCTGGCGCCGGAGCCCTTTCTGCCCGAGCTGGCGGCGATGGTATCGAACCACGGAGTGCGCTTGCGGGACCTGGGTCGGAGCGAGGAGGCCCTGCGCTCCTCCGAGCGGGCGGTCACGATTCGCCGCCAGCTGATGGAGCAGGATCCCGTGTCCTTCCTGCCGGGCCTGGCTTTGAGCCTGACCAATCTCGCCACCGACCTTTCCGACCTCGGCCGGCACCGTGAAGCCCTCGAAGCGAGCCACGGCGCTCTGGCCCACTACGCTCGCCTGGCCGAGGATCGGCCGGACGCCTACCTTCCCTATCTGGCCACCGCCCTCAGCAACCTGGCCGCTATCGGGCGACGGGCAGGACGCTCCGGCGAGAGCATTGGGGCGGCCCGGGAGGCCGTGGCCGTGCGCAGGGCCCTGGCCCAGGCCAGGAGGGAGGCCTTCCTACCTGGCCTGGGGGCCGCTCTGACCAACTCGAGCAACCTGCTCGCCGACCTCGGCCAGCGGGAAGAAGCGCTGGCCCTGGCGGAGGAAGCCGTGGAGACCTACCAGGAACTGGTAACCACCGAGCCCGCGGCCTTCGTTCACCACTTGATCGGCACGCTCTTCAACCTCGGCCTGCGGCTGGACGAGCTCGGCCAACGAGAGCGAGCTCTGGGGCCCCTCGAGCGGGCCGTGGCTTTGGCCCGGCAGCTGGCCGAGGCCCAGCCGGCGATCTTCCCCCCGCTGCTCGCGGATGCCCTCAACAACGTCGGCATCCGCCTCCACGATCAGGCTCGGTGGTTGCCAGCGCGGGCTGCCTTCGAGGAGGGCCTGACCCTGCGCCGCGAACTGGCGGAGAAGGAGCCGCGCGCCTTCCTGCCGCATCTGGCAGACTCCCTCACCAACCTGAGCCTGCTGTTGCGGGACTTGGGGGAGAGACCTGCGGCCCGGTCACTGGCGCAGGAAGCCGTGGGCCATTACCGCACCCTCGCCACCGCCGAGCCGGAGGCCCATCTTCCGGCGCTGGCTGCCTGCCTCCTGAACCTCGGCTCAACCCTGCTCGGAGAAGAAGCCCTGCTTGGCGACGCCGTGGCGGCATTAGAGGAAGGAGTGAGCACGTACCGGTCGGTGGCTGTGGCACGGCCGGGTGTCTTCGACCGGGATCTGGCGGCTGGCTTAGTCAATCTGGGCCTTGCGCAGCTGGAGGTGGGCTGCGCCGAGCGAGCGGCCACGAACCTCGCGGCGGCCGTGAGCCTGCATCGGGAGCTGACCGAGGCCCATCCACAGGCCTTCCGTCCTGCGCTCGGGAGCAGCTTGAACAACCTGGGCCTTTGTCTCTCGGCCCTTGGGCGGCATGAAGAGGCCCTGGCGGTAGCGCAGGAGAGCCTGGCCCTGCGCCAGGAGCTGGCGGCGACGGAGCCGGCGGCCTTCGGTGCGGACCTGGCGGTGAGCCTCCACAACCTGGGGCAACAGCTGCTGGCTGTGGGGCGCAAGGCCGAAGCCTTCGAGCGCACCGGCGAGGCGATCCGCCAGCTGGCCCCCTTCTTCATGGAGCACCCACGGGTGCACAATCAGACGCTGCTGCGGATGATCCGCGGTTACCTGGAGCAGGCTGTGGCGGAGGGGTGGGAGGTGGATGCCCAGCTCATCGGCCCCCTCGCCAAGCGGCAGGTACAGCTGGCGGTCGAGAGCGGGGAGGTCGAGCAGGAGTAGGTCCACGACCGGTTCCCCGGCATGGAGCGTGCCAGATCGCATTCTCGCGTCTCCAGACTGGAGTCAAGAGGGGCGGTTCCGGAGGTTGGCGCCGGTGCGCCCGCTGAAGCGGGAGTTGCCAGGGGCGCGGGCTCGGGATGGCACCCGACCGGTAGCCTGAACGGCGGCGAGGCAGTTGCGAAGCCAGGTGGACCAGGTGGGTTAGCTGGGTCCAGGTGGGCGTGGTCTGCACACCGCCCCCGGATGGGCAAAAAGAGTGTAGGCGAGCCAGGTGGGATCGTCGTCAGAACGGATCGCCTCGCGGCTCTGGTGCATCGCATCCGCGATGGTGGCACCCGCCAGAAACCGCCGGTAGAACTCCTGGGCGAAAGCGCCGGCCCTAGCGTCGCGGATGGGCCAATAGGACCCCAGGAACGCACCCGCACCGGCACCCAGGAAGGCCGGAGCCCAGCCTCCGATTTCGGTGAGAGACCAACTGGCTCGTGCGGAGTCACAGGAATTGAAGAAGACCAGCGGGCGCTTGCGCCCCATCCTCTTGCCCTCGCCGCTGAGCTCTTGGGGTGTCAAGTACTCCTGCTCCTCGAGGAGGAGACCTACCTGGTCTGGGTCCACGCCGCCGCTCTCTAGACCATGGCCGGTGAAATGCCAGGCGTCGTAGAGACCCTCGCGGAACCCTTGGCGCAACGGGGTGAGGCTCGCTGACAGCCGCACCACGTCCCGGCCTTGGGTTTGGCTCAGCTTCAGCAGCTCTTCACACTCGCTGGTGGCATGAGGGAGTCTGGAGTCTCGGGGGATCACCAGGGCGAGCTTGGACACGGGCAACCAAACTGTTTGTGGAATCGAACTCAGCCAGCGAGTTACACGGAAAGCCTCCGCGAGAAAGGGGCCGTCCGCGGCGTCGCTCTCCGGGGTCTGGCCGATCCGTAGTAGCTCCCAGGGGATCCAGGGCTCGTCCGACTGGATCAGGAGGGTCTGTGCCCGGCCGATCAGGGATGCTAGCCTTCGCCGAAGGTCGAGAGGCAGGAGCTTCTCTGCCAGGTAGGCGCCTTTGACTCGCAGCATTTCCAATCGTAGCCTTCCTACAGGTTTCGTGGCGGCCGAATCCCCTGTCAAGTCGCGGTAGTGCCGGGTCAAGAACGGAGCTGGGTCGGCCGCGAAGTTGATCTCCCCCAAGGATTGGTGATTGAGCCCGAGCTTGATATCCCGGGCGGAGAGGTGAACTCGGAATCGACGGTGTTGATGCCCTGGAACCTCATCGATCAGAAGCTCGAGGTCCGGTGCGTCGCTGGGGCCAGGATGATGAGAAGCCCTGCGCGGCTCTTTCTGAATGGAGCCCGAGGGTTCTGGTCGCCAGCCACTTGCCCCCAAACGCTTCGCCACTAGGCTCTCCTGCGCGAGCTGCTCGCACCACTCCTCAACTTCTGGCGGCAGTAGCAGCGGGGCTTGTGGGCCGCCTTCCCGGACCAGAAGCCAAGCGAAGAAGAACTCCTGGAAGGTGCGGTGTGCAAAGGCCACCCGCGCGGGCCGCTCACCGCGGCGAGGACCGTTTGGCAGCAAGAGACTCTGCAGAACAAGGGCGAGCGCGTCTTTCACCTGCTGGAGGCGCGGGCTCGCTCCGAGCACACTCTCGAGCTCCACCTCGGCCTCGAGCTCGAGGATGCCGTGATGCTCACATGCCATGGCAGCCGCGGCCTGGAGCATAGCTTCCCACGCGAGCTCGAGGACTTGCTCGGGAGGTTCGCCCGGGAAAAGCAGTTCGGGCCTCTCGCCTCCTTCCCGGCGAGGCGCCAACATGTCCCGCAGGATCTTGCGCCGGATCCAGTCGCAATAGAGCTGAGCACGGCTCACCTTCTGTCCCGGCAGCCCCTCCTCGGCCACGCTCTCGACGATGAAGCGGAGAAACAGGGGTCTGCGTGCCAGGTCTCCGTAGAATCCATCCAGTCGGCCTTCCGCTACCACGCGGGCGAGGTCCGCGAGCCTCTGTCTCTCCTCCTCGGCAGTGACGAGCTCCCGGGCCCGACTCAGGCAAGCGAGGATCTGGTCGTCCTGCCACGGTAGCAGCTCAACGGCCCGGATCCGGGAGATCCGATCCGGGGTCTTGGTCGCCAGCATTCCGAAGCTCTCCTCGAGCTCCAGCCGGCGGCTCAGCCAGAACTCCTGGCGCATCGCGAGCACAACGGGGATGCGCACCTCCCGCAGGTTGTTGAACAGCGCCAGGAGACCCCCCTGACGGCACAGGAACGCGGACTCGTCGAGCGCGTCGAGCACCAGCACCAGCGGCAAGCTCTCGTCCTTGAACAGCAACAGCGCGGTCGGACGAGCCACTCTCTCGAGCAGCAACCGATCAAGGTGGCTCTCGTCCCCGAGGAGACTGTCCAGCGCGATGCACTGGGAGACGAAGTCCTTGGTGCTCCGGATGTCTCCGGTGAGCCGGCCTCCGGGCACGAAGAGTACTTGCGAAGACCGATCCCGCAGGCGGCGAGCGATGGCGGTGGTCTTGCCGAAGCCGAAGGTCCCGAGGAGCAAGCTGATGTTCTCCTTGGCCTCGTCGAAGATCACTGCCGCTGGATCCACGACGGCAGGGCCCCCCATGGGCGCTTCGGAGAGGAGCTTGTGCTGGTTCGCTGTGAGCAGAGACTGTTGGAGGGGCACTTCAGAGAGCGGCTCCCCTACCAACGCCTGTTCCACCGAAGCAACGGAGAGAGCCCCGGCGCGAGCGGATGCCAGGACGTGGGAGGCCATGGCGTTAAATGCCTCGCGAAGCAGCCGCTGGCGATCCCACACCTCAGCACGCTCGACTCGGCCGGCCCTGACGGGCTCAGAGACGGCAGTCTCGAGACCTTGACGGAAGGCTGGGTTGCGGTGGTCGCTGTTGTGAATCAGGAGATAGCGACTTGCGGAAACGCGACTTTCGGTCAGCTTCCTAACACTCGCCTGGCAGACCTCAAGATGGAGCTCGCCGAGCCGGTCACCTGGTTCCGCGAAGTGGAGAAACTGGACAAACCAGGGCGGTCCAGGCCCAGGGACGGAGAGCAGGAACCCATCTGCTACAGCGGTCAAAGCTGAGGCAGAGAGGATCTCACCTGGCACTGAAGCGACGGCGCGCACAAGGGGGAGCGCCAGGCGCACCCAGGCTTCAGGATCCGCAGCTGCGAGCTGACCCGAGAGCACGCCGTGCTCGCGGCTGCCCGTCCAGGCGCGGTTGAAGGGTACGGTCAGGTCGGCAGGAGGGGCGTCCTCGTCCATGCTCTCCTTCCTCTCAGGTCGAGGGAGACAGCGCTCCGCTCCCTCGGCAGCTTTCGAACCGGTTCAGGACCCGGCTTCGCCATTCCTCGATCTCGACGCCTACGAGGCCGCAAGCCTCAAGCAGTTCGAGCGCTTCACCAAAGGCAGCTCGGGCCTGCTCTGGGTCCCCCGAGGCCAGGAGCCCGATCCCCAGGCTCTCCAAGCTGCTGGCCAGGCCACTGAGGGCCTGCGGGCCCTGGGGCTCCAGGGCGCGGAAACGGGTCACGGCCTCCGTGGCCAGCTTCACGAGCGCCGCCGCGTCGGAGTCTGCTGCTGCCCCCTCCAGCCGCGCCGAGAGGTAGGTCGCCTGGTTGTGCAGCGCGGACGCGAGCTGGGCCGGAAAGCCACCGGGTTGCTCGATCTCCAGCTGGCGATACAGCTCGACCGCCTCCGAGACAGCCTCCAGGGCACGGGCGGCGTCACCGTCCTCGAAGGCATCGTTACCCAGGTTGACCAGGTTTCTCGCGAGGTCGGCGCTCGTCAGCAGAGCGCCGCCACCGACTTCCTGGCGACACAGCTCCACGGCTTCTCGCTGCATCTCGAGAGCGGCGCCTGCGTCGCCTGCGGCGCGAAGGAGGTTGGCGTGCTCCTCCAGGCTCGCGAGCAGGGCTCTGGGCACAGCCCGCGGCCTCGCCTCGCTCGCCAGCCGGTACAGCTCCACGGCTTCGCCGCTCGCGCGCAAGGCCTGCTCGGCCCAACCGAGGTTCTGGAAAAGGCTCGCCAGCGTACTCAGAGTCTGAGCGAGGTCCGAGCGGTGGGCGAGCGGAAACTGCGCCACCAACCAGCGGCGCGAGGCTGCAGCTGGGGCCAGGCAGGACAGGGCCTCGTCGATCCGCCCGAGCTGGATGAGCACCGCGCCGAGGTTCTGGAGGGCCGAGGAGATCTCCACTTGGAAGCGCTCCGGGTGCTCTCGAGCCAGGTTCTGGAGTCGGCGCAGGGCCCGCCGCAGAACCCGGTGCGCCTCCTTAAACCGGCCGCCTTCCGCCAGCCGATTGCCGAGGTTGAGCAGACAGCGGGCGAGCTCGCGGCGAGCACCGACATCCGAGGGCGACCTGACGGCGGCGAGCAGCGCGACCGACCGCTGTGCCGCCCCTAGGGCCTCAGCGTGCAGGTCACGGTGGCCCAGCTGGCTGCTGTGGTTAGTCAGAGCGCGGGCGAGCTGGCGCTGCCACCGGTTGGGATCAGCGGCGAACAGGGACTCGAGCAACCTGATCGCCTCGGCCGATGCCTCGGCTGACTCCTGAAAGGCGCCGAGCTCCAGGAGCTGGTATCCGAGGTTCTGGAGGCTCGCTGCCAGATCGCCGGAGAACGCAGCCGGGCGAGCCGTTGCCAGGGTGCGCCGGATGCAGATCGCTTCCTCGGTGGCAAGTACGGCCTGTTCGAGCGAACCGGTCTGAGCCAGGCGTTGGCCGAGGTGGTCGAGGCTGCGGGCGAGTTCAGGCAAGTACACGTCACCCTGCTCGTGGGCCAGCTCGCGGTGCAGGTCCACGGCCCGCTCGGCCAGCTCCAGACCCGATCGGTGATCCTGGAGGGCGCTCCAGGAAGCGCCGAGGTTGTCCCAAGTGAGGACCAGGCGGCTCCAAGCGGAATCCGCGTTGGAGTCTCTGGGCAGTGAGTCGAAGAGCTCGGCGAGCTCGCGGACGGCTGCTTCGGATTCGTCAACGAGATCCAGCTGTCGCAAGGATGAGACTAAGTTGTTCAGCACCGCGACCAGCTCGCTCGTCGGCAGGCCAGGCGAGGGGTGCTGCTGCGCCCGGAAGATCGCTAGAGCCTCGCGGAGGGCTCGTAGGGAGGCTTTGATCAAGCCCTTGCTGCGCAAGTGCAAGGCCAGGTTGTTGAGGCTCTCGGCGAGCTGCACCTCATACCGCGGAGGCGCCGAGCGAGCCAGCCGTCGGTAGAGAGCCACGGCTCGGCGGCTCGCTGTCAAGGCTTCCTCCTCTCTGCCCACATCACCGAGGCGGGCCACCAGCAGCTGCCAGAGGCGGGCTCGTCGCGCTCTGTCGGCCCGGCGTTGCAGGCCGGGCTGCGTCGAGAGGTGTTCGAGCACGCGTTCGGTGGCCAGCAAGGCCGCCTCGCGCAGAGGCACGGATCTCGACAGTCGGGGACGGTCGAGGGCTTGGAGGACGGCCTCGAGTAGAGCCAGGTCGGAAGTCTCGCGCAGCTGGGCGGCGACGAGCGGACCCAGAGGATCACCGGTATCGGCGGCCACTGCCAGCACCGCTGCTGGAAAGCGTTGCAGTCGGCCCACCAGTGCTTGGGCGAGGTAGGTAGCTCGCTCAGGCTGACGCTGGGCGGCTCGCGTCAGCAGCCGGAGCGGTCTGGTGGCCTGGTCTGGGGAAGCAAATGACACCGTTCACTCGGCGCTCGCTGAGGCATCCTTGGAAGGGGCAGTCTCCGCTGGCCCCAGAGTCAAGGTCAGCAACTCATCCGCCCCGCGCTCCAGCTCCCGCATCACCAAGTGTTCGCCCAGCAGATCGGGTTGGAGCGGCTCGATCCAGCGTTGTTTCGTGGAGTAAACCTCGTGGAGCAGGCTGGCAACGGCGTGTACCGTGGCTGCGTCTTGGCCTTGGAAGAAGGCCAGTTGGCCGATGAACTCCGTGGCTTCGGTCTGAGTAGCTACACCTCCACGCAGGGTGATGGCGCCGAGGGAGCGACCGATGCCTTCGACGACGAGGTCAGGGATCGAGCGCGTCTTGGCCCGGCGATCCCAATACCTGCGCTCCCTGGCCAGGATGTGGTCTAGGACCCCATCCTCGTCCTTCACGTTCACTCCATCCACTGCCCCCAGAGCTGCCATGTGGAGAAGCAGCACCCGCTCGAAGTAGGGCGATTCGAGGTTCGCCGGTTCGTGGGCTGGAGGCTCTCTGAGCAGCTTCTCGGCGAAGGCCCGGCCCGCGAGGTGGTAGGACTTCCGGCGGTCCTCCAGTGTCTGGGCCACCGGCCGGAGGGGTATACGCTGGGTGGCCGGGCCGGCCAGCAGCTCGCCAACGCCGTCTCCCTCGCTCTTGAGCTGGTCCCACCAGTCGAGGGCGGCGCGGGCCAGGAGCATCACTCGCACGGGTCCGGCCTGGACCTGGAGCAGAAGCCGGAGGAGGGGCACCAGGAAGGGGCGGCGGGTCTCGGCGTAGTCGATGACCAGCAGCAGCCTGCCCTCAGGCCGGGCGACCTTGGTCCAGAGCTCCTCGGGGCTCAGGGGGCTCGTCTCCAGCACGAAGCCGGCCTGCCAGCCTTCCTTTTGGAGCGCCAGGGCGGTCTCGAGGGCCAATCGGGTCTTGCCCATCCCCCCTGGGCCAGTGAAGAGTCGCACCGAAAGGCGGGAGTCCTGCTGCGCCCATGCCTCCAGCTCCTGCTGCACCTTCTCCCGGCCATGGAAGGGCACGATCCCGTACTCGGCGCGTAGCAGGGCCGCGGGGGAGGAGACCTCCGGGTCCCACGGCTTGACCTCCGTGCGCAGCAGCTCCCGGGCGGGATCCGGCAAACCGATAGGATTCTCCGTGCAAGCTGCCAGGGGATGGGCGAAGAGCACATAGGCCAGCCGGGTCGGATCCCCGGGGAACCGCTTTGCGAGCTCGAGCCGTGCCCACCGTACTGCTTCGGCGATCGGCACGCCGGCGAGGAAGTGCCGATAGAAGGCCTCTGCGAAAGTCTGCGCTTTGCCATCGCGTACGGACCAGTAGGTGCCGAGGAAGGCCCCCGCGCCCAGTTCCGTAAGCTTCTGGCCCCAGCCTCCGGGCCGAGTCCAGGAGAAGCCGGCCCGACCGGTCTGGCAGGCGTTCAGGAACACGAACGGTTGGCTGGCGGCCAGCCCTTCCCTGGTGAGTTCGAGGTGGGTGGGAGTGAAGAGGGCGTTTCCGACCAGAATGGCCTGGCGGTTGGGGTTCCGGGTCCGAGCGGTGCCGTGGCCCGCGATATGTACGCCGTCGAAGACCCCTTGACGCAAGGCTTCTAGGATCGCCTCGAGCGATGGAGAGACCGTCTGGACTCTCCGCGAGGGCCCGTCGATCTCCAGCATGGCCTTGCGTTCCTGGGCGACCTTCCCGAGGTCTCCGCCTTCCGGGGTCACTAGCCCGATTCGCGATAGCGGGAGAAACCGCCGCCAGTCCCGATTGTTACTCCAGCGGGCCACTGCGAAGGCTTCGCAGAGAAAGGCGCCTCTACCAACGCGGCCTTCGACACGCAACTCCGGGAGCCAAGCCAGCTCCCACGGGATGTGGGGTTCTTCCGAGAGGATCACGACGGTTCGGATCTGCTCCTGATGATAGACCAGGAGCGTGCGCAACCCTTCTGGGAGAAGCTCGTTCGCCAGGGTGGCGCCTTCGGCCTGGAGCAACTGCTCGCTGAGAGCGCCGCCTCTCCCCTTGGCCAACTCCTCCATGGTCTGGAAGAAGTCCCCGGCTCGGTTCTCGGCGCATGCTCTTAGCGACACAGGGTCTAGCACGGTTGGGGCCATGTTCAGGGCGTCGTTGAAGCCTTGGACCTGGAAGACCAGCACCTCACCACTATCCGATCGGTCCACTCGGATCTGGATTTGCAGATCGGGCTGGCGGGCTGAGGCTGCAAGTGTTGGTTGGGCCATGGACAATCCCTCGCAAAATAGCCACGTGCTCAGGAGCAAGCATAGAGACCTACATAATCATTCTATCGCTTCCGCGGGATCCTTATCGAGCGACCGTGTTCCAGGGAAGCAGAGGGCACGGCTTCCTGGCCTGTTGAGAAACGCGAGAAGCAGACCGAAACCGACCACGTCCAATTGTTGAGCGATCCTCGCTCACGGACCTCCCGGCCGGAGATCACTCGGCTCGCGCAACGCTGAGATCGCGGTGACTACTGGCTCGCAACCTTGGAACTGACACCGAGAGCCTGTTGTTCTCTCGGTCATGGGGACGACAAGAGTTGTATTAAGCCTTGAAGATCGCGAGGAGCTTGAGGGACGGGCGCGGTCTCGGCGGTTGCGCGCCGTGCGCGACTGATCCTGATGCTGGAACAGGGAGAGTCGTACACCTCGATTCAGCTGCGTTTGGCTGGGTGGACCTCCCCCCCTCACACCCGCCTTCCAAGTCGAACCTCCTGGTCCTGCCGAGTGTCCTCCTCGAGAGCCTGGCGGAGGAAGTGGATCAGCTTTCTTCCGGTGTCTGCGGCGAGCTGAGCGGCGGATTCGGTGAGGTTTGTGGCGGGAGCGAGGAAGGGCACGGTGGCGGCGTTTTCCCAGTGATCGCGGGCGGCCCTGAGGGGCAGTCCGTAGCGTTCGGCGTTGGCGAGCCAGGCGGCGTTCCAGTGGGTTCGGTCGACGAAGCCGGGAGGCGGATCGGGGGGAAAGTAGGCGAGGGCGTTTCGTTCCTGGGCCTGGAAGAAGCGATGGAGGGCGACGGCCTCGGAAGCGTCCTGGATCAGCCGGGCCTGGAGGCCTTCGGGGGCCCGGGAGCCGAGCCGGGCGAGCTCGGCGGTGTCGCGGGCCAGAGAGCTCTCGAGCGCTTCGAGCCGTTGGTAGCGCTCGGGAGCGGAGTCTCGCGCAAACTCATGAGGCAGGGTGAGCCAGCGGGCGCGGGTCTGGGCTACGAGAGCGAGAGCGAGGTGCCTCAGGGCCTGGGGGCGGAGGTCTCCAGCGCCCACGGGCTCGGCTGCGCGGGCGAGCGGGTCTCCCCAGAGCGCGGGCCGGGAGAGGAGCTGGGCGGGTCGTAGCTCCTCGTGTTGGCGCCAGAGGGCCCGGTAGGGGGTAGCGTCGGCGAAGCCGGGGAGCTGGCGTTCTCGAGCCGGGAGCTTGTCCTCGAGGGCCAAGCGCAGCAGGGCGTGGACTTTGACGGCGCGGGCGGTCTCGCCGAGCTCGGCGCGGGAGGCCCGGGAGGAGGAGAAGCGTGGCTCCAGCCACCGTCCGAGCTCGTTGCAGGCCTCGCCCAAGGCGAAGCGGTGGCAGCGCACGGAGGCGAAAGAGCGGGGCCAGGCGAGCCGCCCTGCCCGGGCGGAGGCGCGGGCTTCCCTCGTGATGGCCTCGACCAGCGGGTAGAAGGTGGCCGGGCCGGGATGTTCTCGGCACGAGACCAGAGCCTTCCACCGCTCGAGGCGGGCCTGAGCCAGGGGCCAGCGTTGGGCTCTTGCCTCGAGCCGATCGGCCTCGAGCTCGAGGCGGGCGTAGCGGCTGGCGGCGCTCTGGTAGGCGAGCAGGGCCTGGTCCGAGCGCTCACGGCCGGCCAGGGCGTAGGCGGCCCCGAGCTGGCTTGCAGCCTCTTGGGCTCGAGCTCGGGCGGCTCGGTGGGCTTCGAGGGCCTCCCAGGCCCGGTACTCGATCTCGGCGGCGTAGAGCTCGGCGGTCTCGAAACCTCGGCGCAAGGCCTCGCGGCTTCCGCCGTGGGCGCTTAGGGCTCGGTTCAGGCTCTCGGTGCGGTAGGCGCCCCGCAGGATCTCGACGTCGGTTTTCACGGCGAGCCGCGGGCCTCCCCCTCTCGGCTGGGCGGGCTCGGGCTCCTGAGGCAAGCGGGCCGCAAGCTTCTGGGTGAGCACCTCGAGCTCTCGAGCCTGCTGGCGGCGGGCTCGGCCTTCGCGCAACAGGGCGGCCAAAGGCAAGGTCCCGGGCCGAGAGGCGACCAGCTCGGCCCGGGGAGCCTCCGGCAGGGAGACGACTCGAGCTCCCGGCAAGCGCACTCCATCGCTCCAAACGTTCAGCCCCGGCGGCAGGCCGAAGCGCTCGCGCAGCAGGCCTGCGGCCTCCGAGCGGTCGGTCTCGCCGAGCTTCTCGATGCGGTAGAGCACGTCGAAGCGTTCACCCATGGCCACAGTCCAGCTCGGCTCGAAGCCGGCGGCTCGAAGGCGGTCCAGGGCCTGGCGGGAGATCCCCTGGAAGGCGATCGCCGTGCCGTGCTGGGTGAAGCGAATCCACAGATCGTGTCCGGGCGTGGCTTCTTGCCAGGCCTCGCGGGAGCGCGCCACCTCGGCGGCTGAGAGGCCGAAATGAAACCAGGCGCGGGCTCCCTCGGGCCGCCGGCCGAAGTGCTGCTCGGAGTCGATGCGAGGATTGAAAGCAGCCACGTGGTAGGAGCCCTCGGGCAGAGGCAGGGATCTCGCCGCGGGTTCGGCCGCCCGGGAGCTCCGGGGCTTCTCGCTCGGCGCGGACTCCTGGAGCGCAACTCGTCGAGCCGGCCGGGGCTCGCCGAGATCGGGCCTTTCCACCGCTCGAGAGGCGATCGTGCCCGAATCCCGCTCCGGGTCGTAGGAAAGGCCGAAGGTTTCGAGGAAGCGGGCCCCCTGGTAGGCCTTGCCGAGCTGGGAGCCCTTGAAGGCGAACTCCCCCTTGGCGAAGGAGATGCCGCGGATGCGGCGCTGCCGGTCCACCAGCAAGCGCACCTGATAGCCGGCCAGCCGCAGGCGGGCGAGAAAGTCCGCAAGGGATTTCGAAGCCACCCCGGCGCGGTGGATGTCCTGCTGGAAGCGCTCGCGAGCGGAGGGCTCGCCGGTCTTCTTGCGCTCGCGCACCTCGCCCAAGCTCGGCGCTCGTAGGGCGGCAGTCTCCGACAGGGGCACTCGCACCAAGCCGAAGCGCTCCTCGATCTTGCGAGCCACGCGCTCGGAGCGGGGCCAATCCCAGTTCTCGCGGACGGGCTCGCCCTGCCAGGTGGTCGGCGTGGTGGCAATGTGCAAGTGCCAGTGCTCCCGGTCGCGATGGAGGAAGACGACGTAGGGCGAGTCCTGATAACCCATCCCTTCGAGATAGACGCGAGTAATCTCCTCCAGCGTGTCGCGCTCGAGCTGCTCGCCCGGAGCGAAGGAAAGGATCAGATGCTTGCTGAGATGATTGCGTCGGGGGAAATGACAACGAGAGAGTCCTTCGATCTGCCTCGCCCAATCTTCGAGTGAATCACCGGCGAGATTGGTGACGAGAAGCTCGGCGCCTTCTCGCTTCGGGGAGCCGAGATAGTCGAGCAAGCCAGCGACGGAAGTTCCCTTGCGGGGAATCGTGGTGATCATCGCTCGCCTCGGCGAGAGTCGGGGGCGAGCAAGGTCTCTTCGATCGCCCGAATCCGTTCGAGCAACTCGGCCAGAGTGGGAGCGAGCTCTGCCGAGAGACGGTTGCGATGCACGAGGGCCACGGCCTGGTTCAGATTGTTGCCGATGCGAGCGAGCTCGCGGCAGAGGAGCACGTTGGCCAGAGGCATCGGCCGAGCGGGAGCCGGGAGCTTGAGCAGTCGGTGGCGGGCGTAGTCGGAAAGGCAAGCCTCGGAGAGCTGGGCGAAGTGGCGAATGCGGGCGAGCTCTTCGCGGCTGACGCGCAGCCGGAGCTGGAAGATTCTTCGCTTTTCTTCACAAATCGCAGGCCGACCGGCCTTGCCCCGGCCTTGCCCCGGCGTTGCCGGTGAGGAGGTCCGGATCGCGCCAGCGTGCTCTTCACAGCCGGCCTGAGCAAGGGGCTCGAGGAATTTCGCGCGCGAAATTGCCCGGCGGCCGGCGAAGGTGAGAGCTGCGATCCGAGCCGTTTTCTCGCGGGGCGCCGGGGTATCCCCGGCCGAGCCGAAGCGAGCTTGCGAGCGGGTTTCCGGGAGACGCCTGGAGCGCAGCGAAAGGGCGTATCCCGGAAACATTGCTCGCGGGGGAAGTGCGGGTCTCCACGGTGGGGAGGATGGATCACACCCCGCCGGTTGTCAAGAGGGCGTACTGAGCACAAAAAGATTTCATCGCAAGGGATCTGCGACTTTCAGGGTCGTTCAGGTTTAATTCAGTACAAAGCGGTAAGAAACGACCGACTCCGACGAGTCCGAAAAATCTCGCCACTTGACGCGACACAAAATCTTGCGTAACGATTCTCCCGAGCTTGGGAGAGCCGTGAGACTTCCGAGCTCTCGAGCCGAGCCAAGCGACAATGGTGAGGCCTCGAAACGGCTTGGAAGAAGGGATCCAGAAGCTTCCCTCTCTCGCGCGGAGGGAAGCGCGTTTGAAACCTTGCGCGGTGGTGGGAGTCGGCACGATGCATCCAGCTCGGCCAACTTACCTCGATGTCGAGAGCGCTGCCGAGTACCTCGGCGGCTTGAAGCGTGCAACGCTCGATCGCTGGCGAACCGTGGGCGGTGGACCGGTGTTCTACAAGCTGGGCGGTCGAGTGATGTACCGGTTGGAGGATCTCGAGGACTTCGTTCGAGCTCGCCGCCGTACCTCCACTTCCGATCCCGGCCCCGGCGGGACTTCCGAGGTCGGTTGAAGTGATATTTCCAATCTCCCGGCCGGCTCTTTCGAGCGCCCGTCCCTCTCTCGATCTGTGGGGGTGTCTCTCCCACCTCCTTCAAGGAGGTGGGGGAGAGACACCCACCCCTAGAGATCTGGGAGGAGGGGGAGGCGGGCGCTCGGGGAGGCCGGCGGGCAGCAGCAGCAGAAACAGCAGCAGGAAGTTGCCCCAGGGCAGACCACCCCGGCTCGCGACTCTCTGGCGGGTAGCTTCGTCCAAGCGGCCTTGTGCCGATCTTGCCGAAGCCGAAGCACTGGGAGAGCTCGAGCTTTGTTCGGGCCATCAGACGCGCCCGAGCCAGGGACTGGCCGTCGCCTGTTTCGGCTCCGAGTTTCTCCCTGGCTCCGGCGGAGGGCCCTCGCAATGAAGCCTCCGCTCGAGCTCGCTGCCGCCGCTCTCTGGTGGGCCCAGCGCGGCTTTGCCGTACTCCCCTTGCTCGAGGGTAGCAAGGCGCCACGGCCGGCGCGGGAAGTGGCCCAAGTGGCGGGCTGGCCCCTCGAGCCCGGCAAGCCTCTTCTCGGCGGCTTCTACCAGGCCACCACCGAGCTTGAAACCGTGGCTCGCTGGTGGCGCCGCTGGCCTCAGGCCAACCTCGGCCATGCCCTGCCCGAAGGGCAAGTCCTGGTGGATCTCGACGAGAGCGACGCGGCACAGCGGCTCACTCAGGCCGGCTTTGCGCTACCGCCCACGCTCTCGGTGCGCACCTTGCGTGGCCGGCACCTGCTCTACCGGCTCCCGGCGGGTGTCACCCTTCGCCAGGGCTGCCTCACGGATGCCTCCAAGCTCCACCTGGGCGAGCCCGCCTGGAGCTCGCTGCCGCAGGTCCGGATGGATCTGCGCGTCGGGGGTAAGGGCTACGCCATCCTGCCCCCGAGTCGCCATCCCAAGGGGGCTCTCTACCAGCTCGAGGGCGAGTCGCTCGCCGAGCCGGCTCCGGCTCCCGCCTGGCTCGTCGAGCTCTTCGCCGAAAGGCCCCGGCCGGCCAGCCTTACCGGCACGGCCGGGCCGGAGTCCGTGGATTCCCTGGCCGCGCAGGTCCTCGCCGGCTTGCCGGCCGGGCGGCGGGATGACGGCCTGTTTCGCTACGCCTGTCGGCTACGGGCCCTGGGGCTCTCCCGGCAGGAGGCCGTGGTCTTGCAGCGCCAGGCCTGGAAGCGCTGCACTCAGCCGCCCGCCAACCCCTTCCCCTGGCACCAGGCCCAGGCCAAGCTCGAGGCGGCCTGGCGCCATCCGGAGCCGAGTACCTCCGGCTCCGGCCCGACGCTCCTCCCCCTCGAGCTCCTCTCCGCTCGCGAGCTCTTGGCTCTCGAGATCCCGCCCCGAGAGTGCCTGCTGGCTCCCTGGCTCTGCCCTCGCGAGCTGGTCCTCCTTCACGCCTGGCGCGGCGTGGGCAAGACCTTCTTCGCCCTCGGCCTCGCCTGGGCCGTGGCCACTGGTGGGGAGTTCCTCGGCTGGGAGGCGCCTCGGCCCCGCCGTGTCCTCTACCTCGACGGCGAAATGCCCGCTGCCGCACTCCAGCGCCGCCTTCGCCTGCTTCAGGCCACCTCCGAGCTACCCGAAGAGGAGAACCTGCGCTTCCTGGTCCAAGAGCTCCAGAAGGGGCCCTTGCCGCCGCTCGATCGACCCGAGGGCCAACGCGCCCTGGCTCCCCACCTGGCCGGAGTGGATCTGTTGGTTCTCGACAACCTCTCCTGCCTGATCGCCGGCGAGGAAAACGCCGCAGAGGCCTGGCAGCCGGCTCAGGAGTGGCTCGCCTCGCTGCGCAACCAAGGCCTCTCCGTCCTGCTGCTGGCCCACTCCGGCAAGAGCGGCGCTCAACGAGGCGGCTCCAAGCGGGAAGACATCCTGGATACCACCCTCCATCTCACAAGGCCCCCCGACTACCGGCCCGCCCAAGGCGCTCGCTTCCAGGTCAGCTTCGAGAAGGGCCGAAACCTCTGCGGCCAAACCCTCAGCCCCTTCGAAGCCGCCCTCGGAAGGGATCCGCACGGGCGCACGGTCTGGCAGGTACTGGGAGGGCAGGAAGGGTGAGGAGTCGCTGTTTGCGATCGCTGCAGCCTGAGCGATCAACTCCGAGGGAGCTTCCGAGCTCGCAGCTGGTGAGGCTCGCAAGAGGGCCGTTCGGAGGCTCCCTCTTACGGAACGCGCTCGAGGCCCTGTCGAGCCCGAGCCAGCACGAGCTCGGCCTCGCGGGCATAGGCTCCCTCGGGATCCACGCGGGCGAGAGCGCTGCGGCTCTCTTCGGCCTGGCGAAGGGCGGACTCAGCGCCCACCAAGTCCCCCCGAACCCGAGCGTTCGAAGCCGCTTCGGCATCACACCAGACCAGGCGCAGCCAAGCCCGGCGGTAGCGAGGGTCCAGCTCCACTGCTCGAGCCTCGAGCCAGCGCGCCGCACTGGCGGTGTGGGAGGAAGCCCGTCGACCTGTCTGAGTGGTCAACGGGTTGCTCACCCTATCTCCGGGCTCCGCGGCCGGGAGCGAGCCAAGAGACTGCTAGAGGAAGGCCCACGCTGCGAGGTGGACGTAGTGCTCTCGATATCTGAGAAACTCCTCGCGATTCGTCACCCTGAGAGCTCCACAGAAGAAGTGGTCTCTACAGAACAGGACCAAGGATGGCCGTGCGCGAGCGAGAGTGGCCACCGGCACTTCCAGAGTCCCCGAGCTGTCGGTGAACCCCAGGGTTTGAAACTGGCCTTCATGACCGACTGCAACGACCTCTACTTGCGTGAGTAGAGCGCTATCAGCTGCGCTCGCCACGATAAACTGAACCGCTGTCGGCGCAGCATGATCGAACTTCGCAGACGTGGACTCACACCCAACTACCAGTGCGAGCAAGCTGCTGCCACTAGCGGCTAGAAGTGCCTTGACAGGAGTCGTCACCTGAATCTCCTCTACCTACCTACTTGTGCTCAGCACTGGAAGTGAGCGACCCGGCCAACCATCTATTCAGGATCTCGCTTGCTTCGGCTGGTGTCATGTCAGGCATCTCTGAGAGCACGCTGAGCCCAAAGCCCTCGGCTGGGCCCGAAGCGCTGGTTGGAAGGTTCCCTTGCTTGACCTCGCCATACGACTTGCCAGCCGCCAGATCTGTGGCATGGTAAAGCTCGTGACTCGCGGTAGCAGTACCTGACGAATCTCTGGGGTGAAACCTCAAGACAGAGGAATCGATCACTACCTTCGCTCCGCCAACAGTGGCACCTTCAAAGGCTCTTGTCCGCACAGACCCTCAGGCGGCGACTGGACGGCGAGAAGCCGAGAGAGCCTCTGGGCACAGCGAAGCTCGCGAGCGGGGCAGGCGAGGTGGCTCACCTGCCGCCGCTATGCGGGTTTCTAGGAGCCGGGCTTCTTCACAGAGGGGCCTTCGATGTCGAAGCGAGCATCGGGCTTGAGGCCGGCGCCTTCAAGCGGAACTGCGGAGAGATAGCGACCACCTTTCGCCTTAGCGCCTCGTCGGCTGTCGGCCGCAGCAGTCACCAGCTGCTCAGTCTCGTTTGGCGTGCTTCCAAAGCCGATGGGTACACAGCCGACCCATCCGACGTCGCTGTGCAGGCCCACCTTCTGGTCACCAACGATCGGCGTTCCCTTGGGCAGTATCGCTACGATGCCATCGGGGAAGCTGAGCACCGCCAGAGGGTCTCGCGTCTCATAGTAGTAGTGCCTCCCCACCCACCCGTGTAATGCCCACCCGCTTGCGAGGCCAGCGATGAAACCGAGGGCCATAGTGACCGTCCTGGTCTTCATGCGTTACCTCCTGGGCTCGCGAAGCGCATCGCTCTTCCGTCTCAGATCTCCTGGCGCGAAGCGACTCCAGCCGACACCGAAGAGCTACGCTTCGGGCGCCTTTTGTCTCACGGCGCCTCGGTCACCTCTACCACGAGCACCTTGCCCGAACTGAAGCCGGCACCCTCGGGCAGCACTGCTGCCAGGCCTGGTGAAGGGAAGGGACCAGTGGTCGGCAGGTGCGAGGCTGTTACCATCTGCTGGGTGTCAAATGGGCTGTCACCGACCTGGAGCGGCAGACATCCCCAGGAGGAGCGGTCGCTGTGGCGCCCCATAGGCTCTCGAGCGAGTACTGTTGTTCCTGGAGGCAGGACGCCCACAACGGCGTTAGCGCGGAGCACGACAACAGGCTAGCTAGTCTGATAGATGTACCGATACGATGGTTGCAACCAGACAGCACTGCCAGCAGCTCCTAGACCTGCCGCGCCCATCAGACCAATCGCGTACGTCCAATATTTCACTTCGCCGGCCCTCCAAACGAGTAGAACACCTCGACACGAGGGTTCCCTTGCCTGCGGTCCTCCAGTAGCAACCCATAAAGTTCTCGCGGATCGCGGATGGCACCGTACCTGGTCCTGAGGTCGCGGCGAAGCTCAGCGTCATCAGGGCCAGCGGCCATTCTGGCAAGGACTATTGGCCGGGCTTCTTCACAGAAGGCCCTTCGATGTCGAAGCGAGCATCCGGCTTGAGGCCTGCCTCCTCTGGGTGCTGGGCCACCAGCGAGGCACGCGGAGGCGGCCCCGTGCTGACCTGTGTAGGAACAATCAGGTTCTCGGTCTCAATGGGAGTACTTCCGAAGTTGATGGGAACACAACCCATCCACCCAACGTCGCTATGAAGGCCAACCCGGGTCTTCCCGACGACAGGAGTACCTTGCGGCAGCACAGCTACTACGCCGTGAGGGAACCAAAGTACTGCGGTGTTGCCCTTCGTTTCGTAGAGAAGCTCGCGATCGAAATACGCTCTAGCAACCCATCCTATCGCCATGCCAGCAAGCGCAGTCAACAAAGCTAGGGCCGTCTTGGTCACCGCTACCTCCTGGGCTCAGCCCGGAAGCTGAAGTACACTTCGACTCTACCATTGCCTAGATCACGCTCTTTCGTGAGGAGACCGTAGATCGTGCGCGGATCATTGATCACAGAATACCATGACAGTAAGTCTCTGCGCAGCTGGTCCTGCTCCCTACCAGAGCCTTCCCGGGTGAGGGCAAAGGTGAGCGCGTCGCTGCAGATCGTTGTGCAATTGTGAGAGAAGACGTTGTACTCTTGAGCGAGATTCCAACGTTCAAATCCGGCGCCGTAGTCCTCGAACACCCCCTCGGCTGTGAGTTGACCAAAGTACTCGATAACAGCTGCGTCGAATGCCTCGGGTGTCGCATAGCGAACTCCGACACTGCTGCCCTCTGGGTTCTGGTTTCTCAGGAAACCTGAAAAGTCGAGCCAGATTTTCAGAATGCCTTGTCCAGTGGTTCCGAAAAGACCACTGGTCTTGCCATAGCGTCCAAAGTCAAAAGTCACGTCGTAGTTCTTACCGACGACCCGAAGCGCACTGTGCCCAAAGTTCGTAATCCTGTCGTTCCCTGAGTCATCCCGAGCAAACCAGACGACATCCTCTCCATTCGGATCCACAAACTTCAAGGGATTGTTGCGCGTGTAAGCATACCGGTTCCAGCTCTGTGACTGGCTCGGGCCGCTCGAGTTCGCCGGATCCACACTCAGAAACCGCCCCAGCCCCGGCGAGCAGTACCGGGCATGCATGTAGTCGAGATCATCGAGCGTGCCGGCGCCGTTCGTGTCTCTCTCGTGGCCGGTGAATTTGAGCTTCTCGGCGTCTTGAGCGGAGCTGGTGGCTTCGCCGCCGAAGGGGTAGTAGGTGTGGAGGGCGATTCTGGTGGCGGTGGCGTCGGTGATCAGGCGCGGCGAGCCGAGGTGATCGAGCGTGTAGTGCAGGGTGCCCACGGATCCCGGCGCTACCGAGGCCAGGGGCTGGCCGCCGCGGTACACGTAGTCCTTGGTCCAGCTCCACTGGCCGGCGACGTTGCCGTGGGAGAGGTATTCCCGCAGCACTCGGCCGGAGAGGTCTCGCAGCGTCCACCATTCGTTGCTGGTGGTGAACGTGCCGTTCCACTCCAGGGTGTAGATGCGCTCGTCGTCCGCGGTGTAGAGGTAGGTGCGGTTGCCGCTGGCCACCCGTTGATTGAACGGGTCGAAGGTATTGGTGAAGGTACCCCAGCTCACCACGTTACCGCCGGTGTCGTAGCTGGCTCCCGCGCTCAGATGGTTGGTGAGCTTGTCGATCTGGAAGGTCTGGGTAGTACCGGCCGTCTTCAGCTCGACCATGTTGCCCCAGGCGTCGAACTTGGCTTCCTGCACGGCGTTGGCCGAGACGGAAGGCAGAGATCCTCTTACCAGCCGAGACGCCAAGTCGTAGAGAAAGACGTCCGAGCCGACCTTCACCACGTTGCCGGCGCCGTCATATTGGTACGTGCCGGAAGACCAGTTCTGAGCCGGGGGCGAGACACCGGAGGTGGTGATGCTGGCGGGACGCGGTCGAGCGGTCGCGTCGAGGGCGTAGGTGTCCACCACGCCGTTGGCATGAGTGACCGTCTTCACCATTCCATTGGCATGGTAGCCGAGGGTGGCGAAATCGTCCACGCTGGTGAGCCGGCCCTGGCTGTAGCTGAAGGAGAGGCTCCTGGCCGGGCCTGTGCCCGAGCAGGCCGTGTGCGTGCAGCCCGGGTAGAGCAAGCCGGAAGGCTCGCCCAGGGGCGTGTAGCTGAAGGCCTGGAAGAAGCTCGGGCCCGAAGAGAGCGTGGTGGTGCGCTGGGCGATCCGCCCCTCGAGCTCGCCGTAGCGGTAGGTTTCGGTGACGGTCACATCCACCAGGCTGCTGGTCGCCGGGTTAGTCACCCAGTTGTGGCGCACGGCCGTTTCGAGCTTGCCCTTGCGGTGGTTCGAGCCGTCGTTGTCCGCGGCGTAGGTGAATTCCTTGTAAACGCGTGGCGTCGTGCCGGCTGTCTCCCGGACCTTCAGCAGCCTCTCGGCCCGGTCGTATTCGAACGTCAGGTCTCTCGCACCGCTCGTCGCGCCTTCGAGTCGCCGCACCGCATGGCCTCGGGCATCGTAAGAATACGAGATCGTTCCGTTGCCGCTCGATCCCAGCTCGGGATGTTGTTCGGAGCTGAGAAATCCCCGGCCGTCGTAGCTGAAGGTTCGGCTCTGGCTGGGAGTGACGTTGTTGTAGGTGACCGAGGCGAGCAAGCCGAGGGGATGGTAGCTGTATTGGGTGACCAGTTCCGTGTTGTCGGGCATCGAGAACTCGCGCACCCGAAAGAGGCGACCCTGGCGGTCGTAGACCTCGGTGGTGGTGGCATCGACTTCCGAAATAGTGCCATCGGCGTTCTGAGCGTTGCCCACTTTCAGCGTGCGCGTCTTCTTTCTCACGCCTTCATAACTCAGGCTCACCGCATGGCCGCTGCCTTCGGGTGGTACGATGGTGCGGGGGCGGCCGAAGGGGTCGTAGTCTTGATAGAGCGTGAGATGGCTCGGCACGCCCGTTTCCCATTCCGACACCGAAGCCTTAAGCCCGGCCGCGTTGTAGGCCGTGACTCGCACCGCCGTGGGCCCTGTGGGCATGTCTCGGGCCTCGGTCACCGGCCGGCCGAGTGCGTCGAAGAGAAAGTCCTGTCGGGCGAGCGGCGTGCCCGTGCCGCCGTTCGGAGCCCGGAGCACCTTGACGCTGGCCAGATGGAAAGTGTTCGGATCGGGATCGGCGAGAAAGTAGCTGTAGGTGGTCCAGGCGTCCTGGCTGGGCTCGATCGAGGTCAAACGGGCCATGTTGTCGTAACGATAGTGGGTGGCAAGGCCAGCCGTGTCCCGAGTCGCTTCTACCAGGCCGGATGCGTCGACGGTGCGATCGAGGCTCAAGAAGCCCAGCGAGCTACCGTCGGCGTTCTGCGACTGGCGGGTTTTCTCGACACCGTTTTCATAGGTGTGAGCGGTACGGTAGAGGTCGGTTGCCGGAAGGGAGAGCGAGCAGAGATCCGCCGTCATACCGACCGTTTGCGTGTCCCCGCCGAAGGATCGCTCGAGCGTCCGGTTGCCGGAGGCGTCGCGGCTGAATGCGTTCACCACGTCTTTGGCACTCAGGATAGCGGCGAGGCTCTTGACTTGCCGCTGCCGCAACAGAAAACCCGTGCTCGACTCGAAGCAGCTTTGCGTGAGAACCGTGCTACCGCCTTCGATCACTCGGCTCTCGGTGAAGGTGTTCAGCACCCAGGCCGAGCTGGTGGGCCAGGTGGCCACGCCTGGATTGTAGAGAGTCGTGAAAGTCCTCTGATTGGCGGCATCGAAATCACCACCGGTGGCTTCGCTGCGGAAGTGGCCGAAACCGTCGAAGTCGCTGCGGTCGGTGTCGGCATAGTGGTTGGCGTCGTCGGCGTAGACTGTCCGCTCGGAAGCCTGCCGGCGCAGCAGATCTGTGCAGGGCGGGGTCAGCTCTTCGAGGTTGCACACGCCCATTGCCTGGTCCCGCTCGTAGCGCACATAGCGCGAACGGACCCGCTGGCAGTTGTTGCCGCTCGCGTCGCAGTCGTAGATCTCGCTCGAAAGGAATCGGCTGCCCGTGGCGTCGGCCTGGTTGCGAGTGAGCGGCAAACCGCTCTCCGCCCGCTGGAACGGCCCGCTGTAGGTGCCGTGCACCACTCCCGGGTAGATCGAGAAGTAATACACCTCGCGATCGTTGAGCGGTGTTTGCACGGTCACTTTGAGCTCTTCCGACGGCGCCCGGTAACGGCGCATCGGCTGGTCGCAGCGGCCGTTCGGAATTGCGGGGGGAGTGGAAGGAGCTCGCGAGTAGAGATGCCGGCCGATCAGGTTGCCGCCAGCATCCTGCGTCTGGCGCTCCACTACGCCCGCAGACTTCTTGTACCACTCCCGATAGCTGCAGGCTTCCACCGGAATCTCCGTGTCGGCGAACGTCCAGTGCACCCGGCCCAGGGTGGGCAAGCTCATCTGGCGGATCATTCCGTGGCTGTGACAAGTGTCGTAGTCGGTGCCTGCGGTCTGGTAGTCGAACTTGTAGAACGTATTGTCGGGCAGCGTCACCTTCTCGAGCAGCGACGTCACCACCGTCCTATTCGTCGCGAGGGTCTGACCGCAGGGCTTGTCGAGCGTCACCGCCACATAGCCGAATCGGTAGGTCATCGCCTGGCCGGCGAAGCCCTGCAGGGTGATGGACTTCAAGCGCTTCTTGTAGAAACTCGAGACCCCGCCCGGGAAACGATCCGCCTCGAAGAGGATCTTGTGCGTGCGAAGCGGAGTGGAAGTGCCGGCCTGGGTGAGCGTGTCGGTCAACGTCCAGGTGCTGCCGTCGCTCGAATAGCTCACGTTCACACCGTTGCCGAAGCGATCGCGGATCTGGCTGAGGTTCCACCGGCCGAGCGGCGCCGGGCAGGGCGTGCCGCAGCGCTGGAAGCTGTGGATCTCACCGTTCGGAAACTCGATCACTCGCAAGTTGCTGGTGATCTTGTGCATCCGCAGGTAGCTGCCGTCCCGGGTGTAGGTGAAAGCGTTGCCCGGGTCGGTCTCGGTGTCGGAGGAGTGGAGCTGGTCGTAGAAGAGGTGCTCGGAGCCGTCCGGCGAGAGATAGACCCAATCGGTGATGCCGTGCTGGTTCACCGGTTCGTTGGGATCGAGCAAGCGACCGAGCGAAACGCTCCAGCCCAGCGCCGCGTTCGAAAGGCGGTTGGGCACCGCTTCCGAAGCCGTCTCGCCCGTCGCGCCGTCGTAGCGCTCCACGAAGTCCCACACCTTCGAGTTGTAGACCAGCGACAACGAATAGGAGAAGCCACCGCCCACCGGGTAGGAGATCCCCAACGGCAGGGTGATCGACAGATTGCCGTTCTCGAGCGAAACCGAGTCCAGATCCCCG
>CALMKX010000376.1 GCA_937867335.1 uncultured Acidobacteriota bacterium | reverse complement strand
CCGTGCCCATATGATGGTGGTAGGTCATCGGGACGCCGAAATCCGCCATCCATTCAGCCAGTTCGGTCAGCTTCCTGCCATAGGCCGCGAAGTCGGCATCGGCGAGGCGCGGACGGGTCGAGAGCGGCGCCTCGATCCGGTTCTGCACCGTGCCGGTGGTCTCGGCATAGACGAGAACCGGGGCGCCCAGCGCCTTGAAGGTCTCCATCTGCGCGAGGATACGGTCCTGCTCGGCCTTAACCGAGCGCTTCAGGAGCTCGCCCGAGAACCATCCCGAGACGAGCTTCAGCCTGTGCTTCTCCAGCTGCGGCTTCAGGACCTTCGCGTCCATCGGGAACTTGACGCCGGTCTCGGTGCCCGAGAAGCCCGCCTTGCGGCTCTCCTTCAGGCAGGTGTCCAGCGTCGTGTCGCCGCCAAGCTGCGGCAGGTCGCTGTTCGACCAGGCGATCGGCGCGACGCCGGACGCAGCCTCCATCCACGCCGGCATTCTGGCCACGATCCGCGCCTGCGTGGAGCAAATCCTCCATGGGGACCCGGCTGTGGCGGCCGGCCTCTACCGCTCCATGGTCGCGGAGCTGCTTTCCCGCTTCTCCCCCGTCCCGGGAACATCAGGTGAAACACCGCTTGACGCGTCAACCATTGCGGGCATATGATGATCGCCAGTCCTAGGGGTTGGTGTGCCCAGCGTGGCGCCCGCCGCACTCGCCTGCCCACGGACACCGACTAGCTTCGAGGGGAGTGTCCTTTCATGGCCACCATGAATCTGAGGGTGAACGGCCGGGCCGTCAGCGTCAATGTCGACGACCCTGACATGCCGCTGCTTTATGTGCTGGAGCACGATCTCGCGTTGAATGGGCCAAAGTTCGGCTGTGGACTGGAGCAGTGCGGAGCCTGCACCGTCCTGGTGAACGGCGAGCCGCGGCGGTCCTGCACCCTGCCGATGTCGGAAGCGTCCGGGAAGGATGTGACGACCATCGAAGGGCTCGGCACCGTGCGCAATCCGCACCCCATCCAGCAGGCCTTCATCGCTGAGCAGGCCATCCAGTGCGGGTTCTGTGTCTCCGGCCCGATGCTCTACGGCAAGGCCGCTATCGACAAGAATCCCAACATGACCCGGGACCAGATCATCCAGGCGCTCGACGGCATCATGTGCCGCTGTCACGCGCAATACCGCATGGTGAATGCGCTCGAACGCTACGCCGCCACGGTCCGCCAGGGAGGTGCCCGCTAATGACGCCGAAGGAATTCACTCCCGATGCCTT
This sequence comes from uncultured Acidobacteriota bacterium, assembly GCA_937867335.1. Lineage (GTDB taxonomy): Bacteria > Acidobacteriota > Thermoanaerobaculia > Multivoradales > SZUA-115 > JAXLQX01. Next base: position 52,206 of record CALMKX010000376.1, on the reverse strand, counting down.
GGCCGCCCTCGAGCGCGCCGAGCGATTGGGCGGAGCGAGCGGACCTTACGCTCTCCAGGCCGCCCTCGCCGCCTGCCACGCCCGGGCCCGAAGAGCCGAGGAGACCGACTGGGAACGCATCGTGGCCCTGTACCAGGAGCTCGCCCGGGTGCAACCCTCGCCCGTGGTGGAGCTCAACCTGGCGGTGGCGATCGGAATGGCCCAGGGCCCGGAGGCCGGTCTCGCAAAAGTGGAAGCGCTCGCCGCGGAGCCGGCCTTGCGCAGCTACCACCTGCTGCCGAGCGTGCGCGGGGACCTGCTCGCGCGCCTGGGCCGGTGGCAGGAGGCCCGAAGTGAGTTCGAAAAGGCGGCCGCCCTCACCCGCAACGAACGGGAGCGGGAGCTGCTGCTCGAGCGCGCTGCAGATTGCGCCGCACCCGAGCCCCAGCGGCTCTAGCCTGAGAGCCCGGTGCCCCGGACCGTCGAGGAGGAGGCAGTTGGCAAGATCCAACCGAAGGGACTTGACAGTCTATAATCCTCAGATTAACATTTCTGCATAGGTAAGCTGTTTGAAGAACCTTCCCTTTTGTGCCTGCGTGAGGGAGACACGCCTCAAGCTGAGACGAACCGGGGCTTCTGCCCCATGACTCCAAGGAGGAGGCAACCTTCATGCACCAGCGTCACATTCTTGGCATTCTCCTCGCACTGGTCCTCGCGGCAGCCGTACCGGCAGCGGCCGAAGACGTCATCTTCGCCGGCGTCGACGCCTTCGAGACTGTCTCCCGCATGACCTACGCGGACCTCACCACGGACCCCATCCCGGCCGGATTCTTCTGCCCGGAATCGACCGCCTTCTCGGGCAAGATCCTGCTCAAGGGCGTGCCGATCACGACCGTGCCGGCGGGAGCGCTCGGCAACGCCGACACGATCTTCCAGCGGCTGGACGACACCACTCTCGATAGCCAGGGCGTCGGCCACACCCGCTTGCAGATCAAAGCCCTCTCCCTCGTGAGCCAGAAGCCGATCGCCACCCGCTGTGGCTTGTTCAACGTCGCCGTCAGCCTCGCGGGCCAGCAGCCGATTTCGCCGGCGTACCACATGACCATCGTGCGGGAGAACGAGAAGGGCGGCTATTTCCTGGCCGAGTTCCGAGTTCGCTACCGGCTCACATTTACGCCCGTCGACGGCCGGGGCGAGCCGCGCCAGCTGGTGCGCACCTCCACGTTCATCGGCGGCCGAGACCATCATTGGGCCTTCGAGCCTGGAATCGGCAACGCCTTGGGCAGCACGGTCCGCATCGATACCAACGGCGACGGCTTGCCGGACGCCTCCGTGCCCGCGCCCTCGAACTTCGCGGTGGGAAGGCGCGCCGGAGAGCTGCTCTTCGGCCCGGGGAATTCCTTGCCTCCCGAGATCTTCACAAGCTTCACTGTCGGTTGCGGTGGTACGCACGCCATCTGCTGAGTAACTCAGCCAGCCGGCCCGGAGCTGGGCCGGCTGGCTCTCGTTACTAGTGCCCGGAAGTTCTGGCACCGCCACCGGGCTGCTAACATTCGAGCCTATGCGCGTGGCAGCCCTGCAGACCGACATCCTCTGGGAAAACCCGGCTGGCAACTTCGAGCGGCTGTTGCCCTGGCTCGAGGCTGCGGCGGCGGCCGGCGCCCGGCTGGTGGCCCTGCCGGAGATGTTCGCCTGCGGCTTCTCGATGGCCACCGAGCGCATCGCCGAGCCGGAGGGGGGGCCCAGTTCCCAGTTCCTGGTGGAGCAGGCCCGGCGCCTCGGCCTCTGGCTGGCCGGCTCGGTGCCGGAGCGCCCGGTGCCGGGGGAGCGACCGTTCAACACCCTGGTGGTGGCCGGCCCGGGGGGTGAGTGCGTGCGCTACCGCAAGATCCACCCTTTCACCTACGCCGGCGAGCACGAGCATTACCAGGCGGGTACGGCTGCCGTGACCCTCGCAATCGAGGGCGTGCGCTTCGCCCTGTTCATTTGCTACGACCTGCGCTTCGCCAACGAGCTCTGGCCCCTCGCGGGGGATACCGACGCCTACCTGGTGGTGGCCAACTGGCCGGAGACCCGCCGCCATCACTGGCGGACTTTGATCGAAGCCCGGGCGATCGAGAACCAGGCCTACGTGGTGGGAGTCAATCGCGTGGGCGAAGGCGGCGGCCTGCGCTACAGCGGCGATAGCCGGATCGTCGATCCGCTGGGCGAAGTGCTCGCCTCGGCGGCCGGGGACGAGACCCTGCTACTCGCCGAGATCGACCCCGCGCGCGTGGCCGAGACCCGCCGCAAGCTGCCCTTCCTGCAGGATCGCCGAGTCCTGTAGCGGCGGGGTCTCCCCGCCCGGCTCTGCCTCGGACTTCGCCGCCCTCCTGGACCCGGGCGCGGGGACCGCGCCCCTAGGAGGCTGTTCTTCCGTGGGGCCTCGTCATCCTTCTCGGTAGGGGCAGGCCTCCGCTGTACACCCCCGTACCTGCCCCCTTGCTCGCCTTCGGTAGCGGCCATGGACTCTCCATGAAATACTTCACCAGAATTTCAGGAGGACCGCTGATGGACGCTCCCCTCGCGCCAGTTCAGGCAGCCGCAGAGAACGCCCCCGACGACGATTCAGGCCTGCTGCGCAAGGTGCTGTTGGTGGCCTGGGGCTCGATTCTGATCGCCGTTTCGCTCGAGCTTCTGCTGCTCCTGGTGCCCCTGGTGACCGGCGGCTCGGTGAAGAGCTTCGCCCGGCTGGTGGCGGATCTGGTGCAGAAGGTCTCCTGGTCTTCGCTGGTCTGCGTCGGCCTGGCTCTCGGCACGGCGGTGCGCAGGGCTCGGCCGGCAGCCATGGGCGCCCTTGGGTTGGCCTCCGCTCCGGTCGCTTTCACGACCGCCAAGTCGCTCCACAAGGGGGCCTCCCAGGCGCTCGGCCTCGCCACTGCGGCGTCGGTGGCCTCCACGCTGTTGATCGCGGCGCTCAAGGCCCTCGAGTACGGTGTGCTGGGGGCCCTGCTCGGGACACTCTCCAAGCGGGGCAAGGGGCTCGGCCTCTACCTCGCGTTCGGCTTCGGAGTGGGCCTGCTCTTCGGCAGCGTGATCGTCCGAGTGATCACCAGCGCGGCAGCGGGCCCGGCGAGCACCTCGACGCTCCTCACCCTGAGCATCAACGAGATGCTCTTCCCCGTGGGCTGCTCGTTGGTGATCTACGCCGCCGAGACCTTCAGCAAGAAGGCGAAAGCCGGCTGAGCTCCGAGCCGGCCGCTAGTCCCCCTGGAGAGCCCGCACCGGATCGACCCGGGTAGCCCGGGCTCCGGGCAAAGTGCCGGCGGCGAGGGCCACCAGGAGCAGCATCAGGGTGGCCAGGACCAACGTGAGGGGATCCCCCACCGAGAGGCCCACCAGGCGGCTGGCGATCAGCCGGCCGCCGGCCAGGGCCGCCGGCACGCCGAGAGCCACACCGGCGACGGCGAGGATCAGCGTCTCGCGCAGCACCAGCCAGAGAATGGCCGAAGGCGCCGCGCCCAGAGCCTGACGCAAACCCAATTCCTGGGTGCGGCGAGCCACCGAGTAGGAGATCACCCCGTAGAGACCCACACCGGCCAGCACCAGGGCGAGCACGCCGAAGGCCGCCGACAGCCGGGCGATCATCCGCTCCTCGTTCACCTCCTCGGCCAGGTTCTCCTCGAGGGTGGTCACGCTGTCCACGGGCACCGTGGCCCGGTAGTCCTTCAGAGCCTGGCGTACGGGCTGCACCAGCGCCGCCGGATGAGCCGAGGCGACCTCGAAGTAGAGCGCGCCCGGAAAGCCTTCGTCGGCGAGCATCGGGTAGTAGAAACGCGGCTCGACCGGCCCGCGCAGTTTGTGGTCGCGAGCATCGGCGGCCACGCCCACGATCTCGTAGGTGATGGGGTGGGCGCCGGTCACCGTCAAGTGCTGGCCCACAGGGTTGGCGCCGGGGAAGTAGGTGCGGGCCAGGGCCTGGTTGATCACCGCAACCCGGCCGGCAGGCCTGCGATCCGCCGCGGTGATGTCCCGTCCAGCGAGCAGGGGCAGGCCCACGGTCTGGAAGTACTTCGGCCCCACTTCGTCGTACAGAACTTCCGTTTCCTTCTCCTGTGCCGGCTTGTAGCCCTCGAACTCCACCGTAGTGCTCGACTCGGTGCCGCTGAACAGGCCGTTGATCGATGCGGTGGCGCCGGCCGCCCCCGGCAGACTGCCCAGTCGCTCGAAGAGGTCGTCGAGGAAGGGTTGCGCGTCCTGGCTCTCGAGGCCGGCGGCCTGGGGATCGAGCGCGACGATCAGCAAGCGGTCGGCGGGGTAGCCGAGCTCGACCTGCTCCAGGTTGCGCAGCGTCCGCACGAATAGCCCGGCCGCCACCAGGAGCAGGAGCGAGAGCGCGAACTGCCCCACCACCAGGAGCTTGCCGCCCCGGTGGCGGCCCTCCACCGTGCCGCGGCCGCTTTCCCGCAGCACCTGGCCCACGCGCACCCGGGTGGCCGAGAGGGCCGGCGCGAGGCCGAAGAGCGCCGCGGTGGCGAATGCGAGGCCGGCGGTGAAGGCGAGCACTCGGCCGTCGGCCGAGGCGTCCAGAGCGATGGTCGAACCGCCGCCGGCGACCTGGATCAGCGCGGCCGCCGCCCAAGAGGCAAAGAACAGGCCCAGGACCGCCCCGAGGACGCAGAGCAGCAGGCTCTCGGTGAGCAGCTGGGCCACCAACCGCTGCCTCGAAGCCCCCAGGGCGAGCCGCACACCAACTTCCTTGCGCCGGCCGGTCGCCCGCTCGAGCAGCAAGTTGGCGACGTTGGCGCAGGCCACCAGGAGCACCACGCCTACCATCGCCATCAAGGTGAGCAGCGAGGTGGAGAACGCCGCCCGCACCCACGAGAAACCCGTGGCGCCGGAGGAGACGGGCACCGGCAGCGCCGAGCCGCTCCCGACCAGGTCCGGGTTTCCGGTGCGTTGCACCAGGCTCTTCACCGTGCGGTGGTAGAGGCCGTCGAGCTCGGTGCGGGCGGACTCGAGAGTGCTGCCGGGAGCGAGTCGGCCCATCAGCAGCAGCCAGTTGATCTCCCAGTTCTCGAGGCTCGGGCGGCCACGCTGGACCTCCGCCTGCATCGAAAGCGGGATCCAGATCTCCGTGGGCGTGCCCACGATTTCGCCCGTGAAGCCTTCCCGCGCCACACCCACCACGGTGAAGGAGGCTCCGTTGAGCGTGAGCTTGCGGCCCAAGATGTTCGGATCGCCGGCGAACCGGCGCTGCCAGCAGCTATGGCTGAGCACCACGTAGGGCGAGCCGCCAGGGGTCTTTTCGTCGTCCGGGCCGAAAGTGCGCCCCATCCGGGCTTCGACGCCGAGCACCGAGAAATAGTTGCCGGAAACCAGCCGGCCCCGGGGGTTGAAGGCGCCGCTGCCGAGGCCCGGAGCCTCCGCCACCAGGCGACCCGACCGGCCGGAGGCGAAGAGGCTGCTCACGCTCTTCGCCTGGTCTCGGAGCTCGCGGTACATCGGGTAGGAGAACAGATCGCTCCTCACCGAGCCCTGGGACAACCCACCTACACGCGAGGGGTTGCCCACCGCCACCAGGGCGTGCGGATCCGCCACCGGCAGGGGCCGCAGCATCAGGGAAGAGATCAGGCTGAAGATGGCCGTGTTGGCGCCGATGCCGAGCGCCAGCGAAAGCGCGGCCACCAGCGTGAAGCCCGGGCTCTTGGCGAGCGCCCTGGCACCATAGACGAGATCCTGCTGAATGCTTGCCAGAAGACGGCTGGCTGCCACGGCGGGCCCTCCAGGTGGAAATCCGGACTTTCAGACCGGAGCTTTTCACCCTATACGCAGGGTCCCTCGCCGGGTTTGGGGGTGGCGGCCGGCGGGGGGTCTCAGGGTGCCGGCGGAGGGCTTGCGGGCGGCGCGGCCTTCTTCTCGGTTCGTGCGCGGGTGATCTCGGCGATCAGCTGCTGGCCGATCTTCTCGCCCCACTCGCCGCTGGTGGCGGAGGTCTGCTCGGCGATCGCGGTCTGCTTGTGCAGGACGCTCTGGCCGACCGGCGTCGAGTAGAAGGCGATCAGGCCGTCGAGCTCTTCGTCGGTGAAGTTCTTGTCGTACACCGCCTGGATGCGGTTCATCATCTCTTCGAGGTCCAGCTGCGCCCGGAAACGGGTGAAGAGCTCTTCGGGGAGATCCTTGTGGTAGCCGCGGAATTGCGTCACCACGCTGTCGGCGATGCGGGTCGGCAGCTGGTCGGCGCCGCACAGAACCATCAGCTTGCGAACCTTGGCCCAGCGCTCCTTGGCCAGGGCCGCCCCCTGGGCGTCTTCAGTGCCCTGAGCCAGGAGCGGGCTCGAGACGAGAAGGGCGAGCGAAAGGGCGGCGAGGCGACGCTTCATGGATTCCTCCTATGAGTGGCTCGAGAGTGGCCAGGCCGGCTGAGGACGGGGGCCTGTCGGAGGCGCACTCTACTTCAAGCCGATCGCGGCCGGCTCAATCGGGGAGAGCCCAGGCCAGCAAGGTCCCGTCCTCCCCGCCGGCGAGCAAAATCGATGCCCCGCCCGAGCCGGAGCAGAACGCCAGGCTCGAGGCAGCCGCCGGCGTGGAGATCGCCGGCAGGGGCCGGCCGCCGGCGAGGTCCCAGCGGTGGAGGCGGCCTTCCGGATCCGCCCAGACCACCCGGCGGCCTCCGGGCTCGAAGGCGGCGGAGGCCGTCCACACCGGCTCCTCCGCGGCGAGACAGGAGCTTTCCTTGCCGCTCGGCAGCGAATAGAGGCAGAGAGTGGGCAGGCGGCCGCCGCTCATCAGCAGCTGCGCCCCCTCCGGCGAGAGGGCGGTCACCGCCTCGTTGCTGCTCGGCAGGCCGAACTCGGCTTCCACTCGGCCATCCTCGGCTCCCAACACTCGGCCCCGCCCATCGGCCGAAATGGCCAGCAGGCGCTCTCCGGGCGGCGCAAGGTAGACCGCCAGCAGGGGAAATTCGGCGCGCAGGAGGCGTCTGGGCGGCTCCGAGCCCTGGAGATCCCAGCGCAGCAGCTCGCCGCTCCGGCCTGCCAGGGCGGCCCAATCGCCTCGCGGAGAGATCGCCAGCGCGGCGAGATCGAGATCCGGCCGGCGAAGCTGGCGTACCACTGTGCCGCTGCCGGCCTCGAGCAGCCAGAGAGCCTCCGAGCTCCCGGCAAGGAGCCGCCCACCCGGTACCGCCGCCACCGCCAGGAGCCCGCCGGGAGCGAGGTCCTGGCGCCAGAGCAGCTTCCCCGTTGCGACCTCGACCGCCGAGACGGAACCATCCGTGCGCCCCACCCAGGCCATCGCTCCGTCGCCGGCACAGGTCACGGCAAGGATGCCCTTGCCGCGAGCGAGCTCTCGCACCGGGGCCTCCACGGCCGGCGCCGAAGCCTGGGGCTGAGACGGCGGCGAGCCCAGGGCCGAACAGGCGCCGAGTACGACGGCGGCTGCAGCGAGGAGCTGGCTCGGTTGCGGGAAGAGGCGAGAGGAGAAGCGCATGGTCCTGGGAGACCATTCTATTGCCGAAGTGCTATAAATTCCAGATTGAGCTGCCCTGGAGAGGACCGCGAGCGGCTAGGAGCCGACCGGACCGGGCTTGCGCGCGGCCTTGGCCCGCTCGGCCGCGGCCTGGCGGTCGCGCTCCTCGGCGAGAGCGCCCTCCAGGCGGCCCAGAGCTTGCCGGGCCAGGCGCTCGGCGGAATCCGGCCGGTTCACCTCGAGCCCCACTTCGACGGTGACGATCAACCGGAAGCTGCCGTGGAGCACGTGCAGCTGGTTGATCAGCCCGCCCACCCAATAGGCCGACTCCGCCAAGTTGTCGACTTTGCGCGCTGGGCTGCCGCTGATCCGGCCGAGCGGACCCTCGGTGCCGTCCTGGGCCCGGCGGGCCTCCTCGGCCGACGGGTATTCGCGGACCTCGAGGGACACCACGCCGTGGGGCTCTTCGCCCTGGGGAGTTCCGAAAGTGCATTTGCCCGGGTCCCGGCCCAGCTCGTCGGTGAGCAGGCTGGTCATTTTGGCGAGGGGATGGTCCACGGCTCGCTCGGCTTCCGCCTGGCTCATCAGCCGGCAAACCTCGAGCTCAGCGGGGGCGCCCGCGCCTGGCGACCATTTGCCGTTCGAAGTGGGGGCGCAGGCGGTGGCGAAGCCGGCGACGATCAGCGTCAGGGCGGAGAAAGCTCGGTTCAGGCTCATGCTCGAATGGGCTCCTCGAGGATTGTATCCAACTGCTCTTGTTCGCCGGCCGGTTCGACACCGGAGGCGCCGAGAAGGGAACCGGCCGCGGCGTCCCGACCAGGATCCCGGCCCGGGAGACCTGCTAGGCTAGCCGCAATGGCCGCCGGACGCCCGCCTCGCCTCGCTCGCCCACGCAAGCGCTCTCCTCTGCTCGCCGTCGTCGCAGTGTTGCTCGCCCTGGGCTACGGCACCTACCGCACCTGGGTTCGCCCCGTGGCGGGAGGGCGGCGCTCGGAGAACGCCAGCGCGATCTCGACCGAGCTTTCCCGGGCGCTCGCCGGGCACCTGCGAGACGTCTGGGTGGAGGGCAGCGGCGAGGTGACGCGCCTTCTGCCCGACGACAATCAGGGCTCGCGGCACCAGCGCTTCCTGCTCCGCCTGGAGGACGGCCAATCCCTGCTCGTGGCCCACAACCTCGACCTCGCCCCGCGGGTGCCCGTGGCCGAGGGAGACGAAGTCGAGTTCCGCGGCCAGCTCGAGTGGAACGACCACGGCCCCCTGGTGCACTGGACCCACCACGCCCCCGACAGCCACCACACCGGAGGCTGGCTGCGCCACCAGGGGCAGCTCTACCAGTAACGAGCCACGGCAAGGTCGGGTAGGTACGGGGGCTGCCCCCACCTCGGCAGGGTCTGCGTCCATATTATTGACATGTGGCTATCAGCTGATATACATTGTCCTGGGCTCCGGAAGTACGTTCTCTGGAAAGGAGAGTCGTGTCATGTCGATTTCCCTAACGAGCTTGAGTTACAACAGCTCGAGCAACAACTCGGGCGCCCAGGCTCTGGATCTCGGCTCTCTGGGCAAGGTCTTGGTCGACACCGCCGCCACGGCAATGGCGCTCAGCTTCCTCAAGGGCATCGACGGGCTGTTCGAGCGAGGTGGACAGAACGTCTTCCACCACGGCTGCGGCTGCTCGTGCGATCCCGACCTCAACACTTTGCCGGCTCCGGATCCGATGTTCTCGTCGGCCCCGGCTGGCAAGGGTCTCGAGACCAGCCCCGAGGGCTGGCCGCCGGGAGCTGTCAAGACGGCTGGTGGCTACGTGATCGTCGCCGAAGGCAGCTGCAACTGGTCGATTTACGCGCCCGGGCAGAAGTGCGGCGACACCCCGATGACTCGTGTTCATGGCGATCCGCACGTCTCCGAGAAGGATGGAACTCGCTGGGACTTCACCAAGGACAGCGACTTCGTCCTCCCCGACGGCACCCGGATCTTCTGCAACACCAGCTCGGAGACGGGCCAGTCGGTGACAACCGGCCTCACCATCACCAATGGTGCCGATCGGGTCGAGATCTCGGGCGTCAACGGCCATCCCCAGGTGGGAGAGGTCACTCGCGACGGTTACGAGTGGCGTGCCGCCCACAACCAGCAGCACCTCGATTCCTACTACCTCGGCGGCAACGGCAATGACAAGGTTTCCTGGTTCAAGGTCGGTTCCGACGGGATGTCGCAGGGCGAGGTGACAGGCGCTCGTTTCGACAACAACACCCATCGCTACGAGCAGATCACCGACGGCAACAAGCAGTACTGGGTGGACCCCAAGCTTCAGCCGGAAATCGGCACCGAGGCCTGGGGCAACGAGATGCGCTCCCGGTTCATCGACGTCCTCGATGACATCGGGGTGCCGGCGGATTGGGCTCAGAGCATCGCCGGCAAGGTGCACCTCGATCACTCGATCAACGAGCTGCGCGGGATGTTCGCCAAGATCTTCCAGAGCTTCCTCCCGGCCGACATGTTCTCTGGCTTCGCGAGCGCCGTCTCGAACGACGGCCAGAAGGCTCTGTCGGACCTGCGGGACGAAGCGCGCAAGATCAACCTCTTCAACTTCAGCTTCCAGTACGCGGCTCTGTCGATCAACGCCTAGAGCTTCCTCGTCAAGGAGTGGACCATGGCCAGCTGGCGCCTCAGCCCGACGAACGGTCCCGCCGACTCGAACGAGCCGGCGCCGGAGGCCGTGGTCCCTCCCTCCGAGGATCTCGAAGCCGCCGAGCGGGCAGGGGCCAGGATCGTGGCCTACGACCCCCGGCGCATGCGCGACTTCGTGCTCGGCCGCATCACCCTGGGTGAGCTTGAAGGCATCAACAAGAGGGCCCAGTACGAACTCGCCGAGCTCGGCTATGGCTACCTCCAGGCCGGCCAGCACGAGGAGGCCCTGCGGATCTTCCGAGGCCTCGCCCTGCTCGACCCCTACGACGCCTACTTCCAGCTCGCCCTCGGCTGGATCGCCCACAAGGAACGCCGCCTGGACGACGCCGAGCAGCACCTCTCTCGCTCTCTGGCGATCAACCCTTACTCCGTGGCGGCCCATACCAGCCGTGGCGAAGTGCGACTGCTCCGCGGCCAGATCGCCGAAGCCGTGGAGGATCTCGAGGCTGCCATCGAGCTCGATCCCGAAGCCAATGACCCGGCCACCCATCGTGCCGTCGCTCTGGTCGAAGGGCTGCGCCTCGAAGTCCAGAGGGCGACCCACTAGCCCCAAACAATCAGCTTATTGACAAGTTTAGATTTCTTGGCGCAAAATGGAGGCGGCTCCAACAACGCCTCCGTTTGAAGAAGGAGCATGCGTCATGGATCTCGACCCTTCTCTCTCGAGCTACGACGCTCCGGCGACTGAGATCTTGGACCTCGGCTATCTCGGCCGGGTCGAAGTCGACGCGCAGGCTGCCGAAGCCGCGCGCAACCTCTACTCGGAGCTGGACAGCTCCCTGCCGGCTTCGGTGCAGAGCCTGTTCGACAGCGCTTTACCCCAGGAAAGCCTGCTGGCCGTGCTGCCCTACCCCATGGCCGCTCTCGCCGGTCCCCCGGCTGGCCAGGGGCTGGAGATCCAGCCCGCCGGCTGGGACGAGGCCAGCGTGCGGACAGCCGGCGGCTTCGTGGTGGTGGCCCAGGGCTACTCCCTGTGGAGCATCTACAGCCCTGGCCAGCTCGCTTCCGACACCCCCTTCACCCGCGTCGGCTACGGCCTCACCGTGGCGGAGAACGACGGCAACCTGTGGAGCTTCGCCGACCAGAGCGACTTCGTGCTGAGCGACGGCACTCGGCTCTTCTGCCAGACCGGCTCGGCCCTGGATGTGGCGGTGGCTCTGGCCCTGATGCTGGTCAACGGCAGGGACCGCGTGGAGATCTCGAGCCTCGAGACGGCGTCTCCTCAAGTCAGCGAAGTCAAGAACGACGGCTACGAATGGCGGGCTGCCCACGACGCTGAAGGCCTCGACTCCTACTACCTGGGCGGCAGCGCCGAAAGCGCAGCCTGGTTCAAGGAGCAAGACGGCCAGCTGCTGGGCGAGGTGGTGGGCGTACCGTCTCCACCCGAGCCGCTGGCCATGGCCGGCCCCGAGCTGGCCTCGGCGGCCGAGGTCGCCTTGCCAAGCGAGACGGCACCCACCTCCGTGGCCGAGCTGCTGAGCCAGCTGCAGGGCCTGGGCGACGGCCCGGTGGTGGTCACGGTCAACGACATGCCACTGGTGGTGGTGCTCGCCCCGGCCACGGCCGACTTCGAGGTCGCCCGCGAAGCCCCGGCCGCCGCAGCCGGTACCGCCTCGTCAGCTCCTGTGGAGGACGCGGTACCGGCGATCTCCGCTCAATCACTCCCCGAAGTCGCTCCCGCAACGCCTCGCTACCAACAGGTGATCGACCGCGGCAGCACCTATTGGGTGGACCCCGGCCTGCGACCCGAGCTGGGCTCGGCGGCCTGGGGCAACTACCTGCGCTCCCAGGTGATCGATCTCGCCGACGACCTCGAGCTCGGCGCCGAAGCGAGCCAGAACCTGGCCGGCCTCCTCAGCGCCGGGCACGACGCAGCGGTGTACAACCAGGACCTGCTCGAGCTCTACAGCGAGCACTACGAGCTCTTCTTGCAGTACGGCTTTTCCGAGGTCGAAGAGGTCGACACGAGAGTGAAGATCCTCGACCCCGAGGATCGTGCGGCCGACAAGAAGCACGCCAAGGCCTCCGGCCTGGCTCTCCACTTGACCACTTTGCGCTGAACCCTGAATCGCTCGACGTCGAGCTTGAGCCACAGGGAGGAGAGAAGCCATGAGTCCCGTCGAAACGCTGCTAGGCACCCCCTTGCCGAGCTCGGTCGAGCCCCCACCCAGCGGCCCTTCGGCCACCGACCTCGAAGCCGCGGCCGCTGCCGGCGCCCAGATCGTCGCCTACAACCCGAAGAAGCTGCGCGACTTCGTGCTCGGCCGGATCACTCTCGGCGAGCTCGAGGGCATCGGCAAGAAGGCCCAATACGAGCTCGCCGAAACCGGCTACGCCTACCTCGCCGAGAATCTGCTCGACAAGGCGCGGAGGATCTTCCGCGGCCTGGCACTGCTCGACCCTTACGATGCCTACTTCCAGCTCGCTCTCGGCTGGATCGCCCAGCGTGAGAACCAGCTCGAGGAGGCCGAGGGCTATTTCTCCCGCTCGCTCGAGATCAACCCCTACTCGGCGCCAGCCCTGGCCGGCCGGGGCGAAGTGCGGCTGCGCCGCGGCAAGCTGCTCGAAGCCGCTCAGGACCTGACCGGCGCTGTCCGGGAGGATCCCGAAGTGCGCCAGCCCGCCACCTCTCGGGCACTGGCGCTGATCGCCATTCTGCGCAAGCAGCTCGAAGCCACAGCCTGATTCTTCCACTCGGATCGGCCGCCGGCCCTCGTCATGGGTCTCGCGCTTGCTTCCGCCTATTTTGTGATCAAAAGCGTCTCCTTTTCTTGCACGCTGCTCACCTTGGTTGCAGAGAAACCCAACCGAGCGGATCGGGGGCCGCCCTCCGGCCCAAGGCCTGCTCTCGAGGAGGAAGACATGAGGAAAGGTGGGATTTTGGCGTTCCTGCTGCTGGGACTCGCAGCGGCGGCGCCCGGCTGGGGAGTGACCGGGGTGGCTTTCGTCCACGGGACGGGCAGCCAGACCGATGCTCTCAACGACTACTGGCAGTCCGGCTTCGTCAACTCGGTACGCCAGGGCTTGCCCGACCCGAGCAAGTACCTGGTGGTCAACTGCGACTTCAATCAGTACATGTGGACCGCCGGCGCGGCCGGTTGTCTGGCCACCCAGCTGTACAACTTCATCAACGCTCAGGGCATCACCGACCTGGTGGTGATCACGCACTCGAATGGCGGCAATGTGATGCGCTGGATCCTGAGCAATCCCACCTGGGACAGTCGCTACCCGACGATCATCAGCAAGATCCGCTGGGTCAACGCCCTGGCACCGTCCAGCCTGGGCACGCCGCTCGCCGACGCGGTGATCAGCGGCACCGTCTTCGAGCAGGCGGTGGGCTGGCTGCTGGGCTATGCGAGCGATGCCGTGCGCATGCAGCAGACCAGCTGGATGGCCTACTACAACGCCAACTACCTCTACGGCACGGCGGGCCGCCCGGCACTGCCCAAGGGCTTCTGGGACGTGGTGGGAACCGATGTCGACTCCGCCATCTGGGATCCGGACAGCTACTGCGGCGGCTACACCTTGAACGTCGGCCTGGAGGTCACTCAGGCCTGGCTCGCCAGCTGCTCGGATGGCTTCCTCAACTGCACCAGCCAGGCCGGCGCCGGGCGAGTGTGGTTCTACGACACCTCGGTGACGGCCGGAGCCGAACCGCTTTCCCACAACCAGAGCCGGCGCCAGTGCTTCGGCCTCGACGTCGTCCTGCGCGACGACCTGTAGACGGAGACTCCGGAGATGAGAACTTCGCTTCTTGCCACCACCGCCGGCATCGCCCTCAGCCTGGCAGCAGCGGTCCAGGCCCAAACCCGATTCACCGCGTCGGCACCCGCTGGAGCCGATCTGGTTTCCCGAGCCCTCGTCGCCCCGCCGGCCGGGCCCAGCCTCAACAATTCTCGCGAGCCGGTCGCCTTCGCCTGGGCGCTGCCGTCGGACCAGGCTCTCACCACCCACCTGAGGCCTCAACCCACCGAGAGCCGCGAGCATTGGCTGCGCATCACGGGTGCCGAGCTCGAACGCGGCGTGCCGCTTCTGACCACCGCCCCGGGAGCCCTGGTGCGGCTCTCTCCGGTGGGCGCCAAGAGCGCCCCGGCCCTCGACCCTGCCGCGCTGGTGCTGGTCGATCCTCGCGGTCAGAGCCTCGCCCGCGGCACCGGTTTCGACCTCATCGCCCCTGGCGCCGACCTCGAGGCCGCCGGCCTCGCCGTGCCGGCCGGTACGGTGGCGGTGCGGCTCTCGAGCGAGCTTGGCAGCGGCCGCTTCACGCTCCGCCTGCCCGGCCTCGCTTCCGGTCAGGAGCTGGTGCTCCACGTCTTCGACCGGGCGAGCACGGTGGTGCTCTCGCTCGCCGCTGACCGCTTCAGCTACCTCGACGGCGAGCGCCTGAAGGTGCGGCTCGAGGCCCAGGACGGGGCGGCGCCGCTGGCTCTAGCCAGTGCCACCGGCTTCGTCACCTCTCCCGCCGGGCGCAGTTGGCCGCTGCAGTTCAAGCCGGGCAGCCAGGGGCTTTCGGCGACCCTGGCACTCGACGCCCGCGAGCCGGTGGTGGCGAGCGGCGCCGGTGCCGGCCTGTGGGAGATCCAGGTCGCCGCGAGCGGTCACGGCACGGCCGGAGATTTCCTCCGCAACGCCCGCACCAGCTTCGCCGTGGCGCTGCCCACGGCCCGCTTGGCCGGCGGCGCGAGCGCCCGCTCCGGGGATGCCGGTCTCACCCTCACGATCCCCGTGGAAACGGCCGCTCCGGGCCGCTACGAGGTGCGCGCCACCCTCTTCGGCCACGACGCTCAAGGGGCGTCGAAACCGATCGCCGTGGCGGACTCCGCAGCCTGGCTCGAAGCCGGCAACGGTAAGCTCGAGCTGCTCTTCCCGGCCGGTCTGCTTGCAGGCTCGGGCCTCGCTGCCCCCTACGAGTTGCGCCAGCTCGAGCTGATCGATCAAGGCCGCCTGGCCGTGCTCCACCGGCAAGACGTGGGCGGCACGATCCAGCCCTGAGCGAAGAGCGAGGGCTGCTGCCGGCCCGGCCGCCGGCAGTGGCTCTCGCCGATCTCGACGCACTCTTGAGACCAACAATCGAGTTAAGATTAAAAAAGGGTCCGGAACTCGCAACCCTCTGCGCAGCACCGAGGCCCAAACCGGTAGCCAGTCAGTATGAAGCCGAACGCTCAGCGCGCTTGTGAAGAATTCACTCGTATGGTTCTGCAGCCTGAAGAGCGCATCGACCTGGCCCGTGCCGCGATGTTGATCGCCGCCGAATTCGAGCCCGAGCTCTGCGTGGAGAGGGCGCTCGCCCGCTTCGACCAGCTCGCCGAGCCCCTCGCCCGCCGCCTGAGCCCCGCCCAGGACGACTTCCAGCAGGCCATGCTGCTCACCGAATACCTGTTCCACGAGCTGGGTTTCCGCGGCAACGAAGAGGACTACTACGACTGCCGCAACAGCCTGCTCAACCATGTGATCGAGCGGCGCCTGGGAATCCCGATCTCCCTCTCCCTGGTAATGATGGAGATCGGCGCCCGGGTGGGCATTCCGATCGAGGGAATCGGCTTCCCGGGCCATTTCCTCGTGCGGCACGGCCGGCAGCGCAGCCTGATTTTCGACCCCTTCCATCGCGGCGAGCTGTTGACGCTCACCGAATGCGCCGAGCTCTTCGCCCGGGTGGCGGGATCCGAAGCCGGCTTCGATCCGAAATACCTCGCCCCGGCCGGCCCGCAGGAGATCCTGGTGCGGCTGATCACCAACCTGAAGAGCCTCTTCGTGCGTCACAACCAGCTCGCCGAGGCGCTGCGGATGGTCGACAAGCTGCTGCTGCTCCACCCGGACGACGCTCAGAATCTGCGCGATCGGGGCCTGCTCAAAGTGCAGACCGGCGAGGTCGGCAGCGGCATCGCGGACCTCGAGACCTACCTCGAGAGCGAGCCTGAGCCGGCGGACCAGCAGACCGTGGAAGCTCTGATCGCCCGGGCTCGCGAGGATCAGAGCACCATCCACTAGAGCTTCTTGGAGGGAACCGCCATGAAGACCCTCTTGAACAAGTCCCAGAAGGCCCTGAGAGTCCCCCTGCCGAAGGGCAAGTCCCTGCACCTGCCGCCGGGCAAGAGCGGCCAGATCGCCGACGCCGCGGCGGAGCATCCCCCGTTGCTACGGCTCGTGGAAGCGGGCGAACTCGAAGTGCAGGGCTCCGGCGTGCGGCCTTTCGAGCGCACCAGCGTCTTCTCCGAAACCGCCCACGGCGCCGTGGAAGGCCGCCACTCGACTTCCTCCGCTTCACCGCGGAAGGGCGACCGAGGCGGCTGAGCCGAGCGGCTCGATGCGGACTCCGCGGGCTTTCCAATAGGCTTCGAGCTCCGCCGCGGGAGCCTCGCCGAAGCCCACCCAACCCCTCAGCCTCACCATTCGGGAGCGCCGCCAGCGCTCCACGGGTTGGTCGACCTCCGGAACCGACCGCAGCTGGGCGAGCTCAGCCGAGGTGCCGGCCAGCACCGTGGCTCGAGCCCACACCGCTGCGGGCAGCCAGGCCGATCTTCCCGGCAGCAGCAGGGCCGCCCGGCTGGCCGCACTCCAGAGCAAGAGCTGCCGCCCGAGGATGCTCTCGAGAGGCGCGCTCAGCACGGTCACGTCGCGGCCCCCGGCCGGTGCGCCGAGCCGAGCGAAGCCGCTGTCGCCGAGCGGCGGCAGCGGTGGCGGTTTCTTCCGGGGCGGGGCCTCGAGTTCGAATCCACCGCCGGGCCTCGGCAGCTCGGAGGCCAAGGGCCCGGCCCCCGGGCTGGTCCCTGTCGGCGACTCGTCGGCTGAGACGGGGGCCATCACGAAGCAAGGCACCCCGGCTGGCTCCGGCACTTCGACCGGCCCACGCACCCAGCCACCCAACCCCTTGACCGCAGCCCCCGGCGCTACCGGCACCGCCACCAGGCCGGCCGCCTGAATGGCGACATCGGCCACGATGGCCCAGGAGTAGGCGAGATCCGGGTAGCCCACGCGAGTGCCTGGAGGCAGGGAGCCCAGGGTGTGGGCCAGCCGCGCGCAACGCCGCCACACCTCTGCGAAGGACAACCAGCGCCAGTCGTGGCCCTCCGGCTCGAAGAGCCAAGGGTCCTCCGGCATCTGCTGCGCCGCAGCCGCGACGTCCTCGACCCAGCTCATGGTGGGCAGAGCTTAGCAGCCTACGACCTGTCCGAGGCTCACCAGCCTGCGCTTCGCCGCAGGTACGGTTCCTGCTACTCTGGCGTGGATATGCGTAAGCTGGCACTCCGCATCACCGCCACTCTGCTCGCCCTCTGCGCCCTCCGGCTCCCCGCCCAGACCATCCGCGACCCCGATCTCTACACCAAGAGCCTGAACGCCGCGCGCCAGGCAGTGGAGGTGTTCGGAGCCGGCAAGGATGCCAAGGATGAGGAGAGGGTGGCCGAGGTGGGCTACCGCGTGGCCCAGGAAGCCAACTTCACGGATTTTCCCCTCACCTTCCACGTGGTGGAGATGCCGGCACCCAACGCCTTCGCCCTCCCTGGTGGACACATCTTCGTCACCACCGGAATGCTGCGGATGGGCATCACCGACGACATGCTGGCCGGCCTTCTCGGCCACGAGATCGCCCACGTGGTGGCCCGCCACGGCGTGCGCATGGAGCGCCGCTCGACCCTGCTCTCGATCCTCTCGCAGGCGGTGATGGTGGGAGTGATGGTCAACGCCAGCAAGAACCGGGATCCGTACGACCCGACCGGGCCCCAACACCCGCGGGATCCCGGCCAAGGCCCGGAAGTGGACCCCAACACGGCCAGCGTGGAAGGAGCCGTGGCCTCCACGCTGGTGCTCTCCGAGCTCCTGCTGCGCAGCTACAGCCGCGACTTCGAGCGGGAGGCCGACGACGAGGGCCAGCGCTATGCCGCCGCGGCCGGTTTCGCTCCGAGCGGCACGACCGAGCTGATGAGCCTGATGTCGGCGCGGCTGCCGCAGTCCCGGGAGTTCGGCTACTGGCAGACCCACCCCTTCTTCGACGAGCGCGTCCGCGGCGCCGAGGTGCGGGCTTCCCTGCTCACCCGCATGCCCGGCCGGGACCCGTCCGGCTTCCGCCAGCGCACCCAGGAAGCCCTGCTCGGCTATCTGAAAACCGCCAAGAAGGACGCCAAGGCGGAAGAGTTGATCGATCACGAGGCCCTGCTCGCCTGGCCCAAGGGGACCGCGGCCGAGCAGATCCGCCTCGGCCGGCTGCACCAGAGCCGGGACAAGGCCCTCGCCGAGCCCGAGCTGGGGAGAGACTACGGCTCCTTGCTCGGTGAGTATCGCGGTGAGCTCGCCAAGGTGCGTGACCTCGACGCCCAGAGCCCACTCGTCGCCACCCTGGAGAAGGAGATCGGCGAGCTCGAAGCCGGTCGCGACGCGCTCTACCCCAAGGCCTCGGAGGTGGTGGCGGGGGGAGTCTACGAGACGGCGTTTCTGGAGAAGTTCTTGAGCAACTTCCCCGGCCGCCCCGAAATACCCACTGTGGCCCTCGCCCTGGGCGACGCCTACAGCCGCCGCCAGGAGCCCGGCAAGGCCGTCGAGCAATACCGCAAGGCGTGGGAATCCGCGCCGACCTCGCCCGCAGGCCAGAAGGCTCTCACGGGGCTGCGGGTGCTGGTGCCGCTGCTCGACGACCTGGCGGTGCTCGAGGACCTCGCCTCCCGCACCGACGAGGCCGAGCTCGCCGGTCTCGCCAACCAGCGCCTGGCGGCGACTGCCGGCAGCTACAAGGACCTCGCCAACGGCGCCGCCTACCTCAAACAGTACCCGGAAGGGGGCCACGCCGAGACGGTGCTCGCTCGCCAGGAAGTGCTGGCGGACCAGCTCTACACCGAGATGGTGCTCTACCAGGGTGTGGGAGACAGCGTCAAAGCCCTGGACCGCATCAACCGGATCCTCACCCACGCTCCGACCACCCGTGCCGCGGCCCGAGTGCTGGCAGCTTCGGTGGTCAAGCCTTCCTGACGAGGCTGGTGCCTGATGCTCCACTTCGCCCGACTGGGCCTCACGATCCTCCTCGCCGCCGCCTCGAGCCGCCCGGCGCCCGGGGCGGAAGCCGCCAAGGCCACCGCCCCGGCGCCACGCGAGGAGACCCTGAGCTTCCTCGGAGCCGACCTGCATCTCTTCGGCGCGGGGCCGCAGGATGCGCCGACCGTGCTGCTCCTCCACGGCGCCCGCTACAACGCGCGCACCTGGGTGGACCTCGGCACCCTCGACGTTCTCGCGCGGGCCGGCTACCGGGCCCTCGCCCTCGACCTCCCCGGCACGGCCGGCTCCTCGCCCACCCAAGTCTCGCCGAGCACTTTCCTGGCCTCTCTCTTGCCCTTGCTCAGCGGCGAGCCCGTGGTGGTGGTGGCCCCCTCGCGCTCGGGGCTCTACGCCTTCCCGCTGGTGGCCGAGCGGCCGGACCTGGTGGCCGGCTGGGTTCCGATCGCTCCGGCTGGAATCGACGACTACGCCCGGCGAGGGGCCAAGCTCGAAGTGCCGGCGCTGATCCTCTGGGGCACGGAGGACGCCATCGTGCCCGTGGCCGGAGCCGATCGGCTGGCCAAGATCTCGACCGAAGCTCGAGTGGTGCGCTTCGCCGGAGCCGGCCACGCCTGCTACCTGGAGAAGCCGGAGAAATTCCACCAGGAGCTCTTGGGTTTCCTCGCCGAGGTCTTCGCCCGCTCCACCCCGCCGGCGGCACCCTAGCCGGCTTTCTCGATCCCGAACGTTCAACTTCCGAGGTTGCCGTGGCGATCCGACAGAGCAAGATCATGACGGGCAAGCTGCCCAAGCGCCTACAGTTCAAGACCGCCCCACGGCAGATCGCCCAGGTCGGCCGTAACGAGCCCTGTCCCTGCGGCAGCGGCAAGAAGTTCAAGGACTGCCACATCTCGGAGGGCGACGCTTTCCTGAAGCGGCTCGCCGCCGAGCGCGAGAAGGCCGAGCTCAAGGCACTGAGAGCGCGCCTCAGGGAAGAGGGCGTGCCCTGGTACCGGCGGCTGTTCCTTCGGGGCTAGCCAGGACGGAGCCGGCTCGGTTGCGGGTGCTGGAGCTCTTCTGCGGCATCGGCGGCTGCGCCGCGGCCTTGCCGGCGAGCGCCGAGGTGGTGGCCGCGCTCGACATCAACGAGGTAGCGCTCGGCCTCTATCGGGCGAATTTTCCGCACCCGGCCCGGGCCGCCACCGTCGAGTCCATCCCGGTGGCCACCCTCGGCGCCCTCGATGCCGAGCTCTGGTGGCTCTCGCCTCCTTGTCAGCCCTACACTGTCCGCGGCAAGCAGCTGGACGACCGGGATCCTCGAGCCCGAGCCTTGCTCGCCTTGATACCGGCCATCGAGGAGCTCCGGCCCCGCTTCCTCGCCCTCGAGAACGTTCCCGGCTTCCTCGGCTCGAGAAGCCGCGGTCGGCTGCTTGCCTCGCTCGAGAGCGCTGGCTACTCATGGCGAGAGAGGCTGCTCTGCCCCACCGAGCTCGGAGTTCCCAACCGGCGCCAGCGCTACTACTTGCTCGCCGGCCTCGAGAGTCTGGCCCCGTGGACTTTCGAGCCGGTTCCACTCCGGCCGCTGGTGGATTTCCTCGACCTCGAAGCGCCCGGGAGAGAGTTGGAGCCGAGCTTGGCACAGAGCTATGCCCGCGCTCTGGATGTGGTCGACCCTGCGGACCCTACTGCCGTGGCCGCCTGTTTCACCGCCGCCTACGGCCACTCGCCGGTGCGCTCGGGTTCCTATCTGCGGGGCAGCCAGGGCCCGCGGCGGTTCTCGCCCCGAGAAGTGCTGCGCTTGCTGGGGTTCGCCGATACCTACCGCTTGCCAGCCGAACTCCCGGACCGCACACTCTGGCGCCTCGCCGGCAACAGTCTTTCGGTCACCGCCGTCCGCGCGGTGCTCCAGGGCGTGCCCGGTCTCGAGCCCGGGTGAAGCCGATCAGCGGGAGGAGCGCCGCGAGCGCGACTTGCGGCGCGCCGGCCCCTGCCCTTTTTCGGCTCGAGCCGGGCGGGGCGCCCGATACTCCATGATGCCCATCCGCGATGGACTCATGCGGGCCGCCACGGCAGCCGCTTGCTGGGCTTCCGCCATCGCCCGGATCCGGGACTCCTCTTCGTCTTCGGAGCTCGAGTGCGAGGAATGCTCCTTGCGCGGAGCCCCCTCCTTCTTCGCGGGCTTGGCCTTGGGCTGTCGCTCCGGCTCCCCGAGCTCGAGCGCCGAACCCGTGGGCGCAGGAAGAGCCTCTTCCTCGAGCGCCTTGCGCGGCAGCGCCCGGCCCAGGCCGCGCTCGATCGCGCGCAGGTAGGCCTCGTCGGCGTCGCTCACCAGGGTGACGGCCTCGAGGCCCTCGGGCCGCGCCGGAGTGCGCTCCAGGCGCTCGCGGTAGTCGTCCGCGGAAGACGGCACATCGAAGTGGATCAGGTGAGAAATCCCCTCCACATCGAGGCCGCGGGCGGCGATGTCGGTGGTCACCAGAACCCGGTAGGAGCCGTTCTTGAAGCCGGCGAGGGCTTCGGAGCGCTGGCGGAAGGTGCGGTCGCCGTGGATGCGCTCGGCGGCGTGACCCTGGCGGTTGAGCCATTCGCTCAACCGATTGGCGCGAAAGCGCGTGCGCGTGAAGATCAGCGCCTTGCCTTCTGGCTGCTCGGCCAGGAGCTTCAGCAGCATGGGCCCTTTGGCTTCATCGCGCAGGCTGAAGACCGCCTCGTTGCGCGGCGCGCTGGAGCTGGGAGCGGCCGCAGGGGCTCCAACCTCGAGCACCACCGGATGGCGCAGCATCTTCTCGGCGAGCTCCCGCACGGCCGGCGCGCTCGAAGCGGTGAGGATCAACCTCTGCTCGAGGGACGGCAGCAGAGCAACCAAGCGGGCCAAGAGCTCGCCTGAGGCCGCCGAGGCTTCCGGCTCTTCGATCACCAGCAGCTCGAGGGGAGACAGATCCTCGGGTTGGGAGAGTGCCCCTTCGAGGCGCTCGAACGAGGTGGCCCAGGCGACGACCGGCTTGCCGTTGCCCCGGTCGCCGTAGCGGCCAAAAGCGAACGGCGTGTGCGCGGCAAGCGCGTTGCCCTGGGCCAGGAGCTCGGCGGCACGCATCTCCGAGCCGGTGACCAGGAGAACGCGGCCACCTTCGGCTGGGCGAGTCAGCAGTCGCTGCACCGCGCCCACCAGACAGCAAAGAGTGCGGCTGGAGCTGGAGGGCGAACGGATCAGCAGGTCGCCGCCGGCGAGAATCGACGGCAGCAGCGCACGCTGTTCAGGAGTTGCTTCGTAGAGGCCGAGGTCCGATAGGTTGGCAAGCAGCTGCGGGTGAAGCCCGAACAAAGAAAAGCTCATACGGCTAGGGCGCCCTCCAGGCCTCGGGCGGCTCACCGCAGGCCTGCGGCTCACCAACGAGGTTGCGCGTTCTGGTTGCTTCGACGGCAGTGGTCTCGGCGACGATGTCGCCGCGCTGACCCCCCGCGAAAGGAGGCCTGCGACTCTCTGGATGTGTCCGAGACGAGTTGCCCGAAATCTCGGAGCCGTGCATAGATTGCCACAGCTTGCGCGAATCTGACAAGCCGAGCGCGCCGCTGTCGACACCGACACCGGACTCGGACTTGCTTCAGGTGGACCTTATCGAGTATAATTTCTCCATATCATAAAGCTGATTGGCCGAGATGCTTCAGGACGCTTGAGTTGTAGCGCAGGAGCTTATCTGCTATCCTGGTTTCTCCACTGGAATCTCTCGCTCGCGAGTCTCTGCCTCTCTCCGGGACTTCCTCTCTGCGCGGGCGCTCTCGGGTCGAATCGTCGCCTGGATTTCAAGCTGGTCCGTCTTGGGAATGAATGGACGTAACGGGCGTTGCGTACCGGAAGCCCAAGCACCAGTTCATCACCCCAATGAACCTGAAAGGAGTCCCATGATGCAGAAGAGAGTCTGGTTCCTCGCGCTGCTGCTCCTGCTTGTGGCCGGTCTGGTTCCGGCCCAGCGGGTCCAGGCCCAGGAAGCCGATCTGGCGATCGCGGATCTCACCCAGAGCGCCAGCGGCCTCGAGTGGCAAGCTCGCATCGCCATGGAACGATCGGTGCTGACCATCTCGCGTCCGGATGGCCAGGTGGTGCGGCGGGAGATTTCGGCAGGACAGCCGATCACCTTCGAGGCCTTCGACAAGGCCGGCAACCGTTTGCCGGACGGAGCCTACACCTGGCAGCTCGAGCTGGTGCCTCGGATCAGCAACGACGTCCGTGCCCGCATGGCGGCGGCCCGCGAGGCCGGTGACGAGGCAGCGCTGGCGGCGATCCAGGCTTCGCTCAACCTGCCGGCCCGACTGATCGACTCCGGCAGCTTTCGCATCGAAGCTGGCAGCATCGTGACGGCCGGTGCTACCGAGCCGCGGCCCGGCCGCCCGGCGCCGATCGCTCGCAGCCAGGCGACCGGTACCCCCAGCCTGTCGCTGCGCGACCAGGTGATCCCCGACGACCTGATCGTCCAGGGCAGCGCCTGTGTGGGTCTCGATTGCGTGAACAACGAGTCCTTCGGCTTCGATACCATTCGCCTGAAAGAGAACAACACCCGCATCAAGTTCGACGACACTTCCACCGGCGCGGGTTTCCCGGCCAACGACTGGCAGCTCACTGCCAACGACTCGGCCTCGGGAGGCCAGAGTAAGTTCTCGATCGAGGACATCACCGGGTCCAAGGTGCCGTTCACAGTGACCGCCGGCGCCTCTACCAACTCGATCTTCGTCGACTCGACCGGCCGAGTGGGCTTCCGCACCTCGACTCCGGTGCTCGACCTCCACGTCAACACCAGCAACACGCCGGCCCTGCGGCTGGAGCAGAACAGCAGCGGCGGCTTCACCGCCCAGACCTGGGACATCGCCGGTAACGAGGCCAACTTCTTCGTCCGCGACGTCACCGGTGGCTCGCGCCTGCCCCTGCGTATCCGCCCGGGCGCGCCTACCAGCTCCCTCGACATCAGCGCTTCCGGCAACGTCGGCGTGGGCACGGCCTCCCCGGGCGAGCACCTGGACGTCACCGGCTCCGGCGTCTCGAACATCCAGACCACGACTTTCAGCGACACCTCCACCGACCGCAGCGATCTGATCTTCCGTCGCGCACGGGGCTCGAGCGCGGTACCCGCAGCGATCCAGATCAACGACCTGATCGGCGGCCTGGCGATGCGCGGTCACACCGGCTCGGGCTTCGGCCCCACGACGGTGTCGATCGATGCCCGCGCCGAGGAGAACTTCACGGCCACGGCCAACGGCACCCGCCTGGTGTTCCAGACCACCGCCAACGGCAGCACCACGCCCACCACCCGCATCGTGGTCCGCCAGAACGGCCGCGTGGGTGTCGGTACCACCAGCCCCACCGAGCTCCTCCACGTCAACGGCGGCAACATCCTGGTCTCGGGCGGCTCGTTCATCGACGACGGCACCACCCTTAACGTGCCGGACTATGTCTTCGAGCCGCACTACAACCTCATGCCGATCGACCAGCTGGCGAACTATGTGGAGCAGAACAAGCACCTGCCCAACGTTCCCTCTCAGGACCAGATCAAGTCCGGCGGCCTCAACATGTCGCAGTTCCAGATGCGGCTGCTCGAGAAGGTGGAAGAGCTGACCCTCTACACCGTCGACCAGCACACGCAGATCTCTTCTCTGTCGAAGGAGAATCAGGAGCTCAAGGATCGCCTCGCCGCTCTCGAGGCTGCTCTGGTCGAGCTGAAGAAGGCTCACTAGCTCTCAGCAGTGCGACTCTCTCTCGCCCGGGTCGCCCGGCCCGGGCGTTTTCCATCTCAAGCGACGATCGGCAGGCGAACGCGCTCGATCTCTTGGCGGTAGAGCTCTTCTCGCTCGAGGGCGTTCATCTCGCACATCGGCACGGCCTGCCAGACGCCGTCGCGCTCGACCGCTCCGCGGAACGAGCAGGCGGCGAGGCGTTCTCGCGTTGCGCCCTCACCCGCGGCCACTTGATCGGCGCTCATGAAGTTGTGCAGCACGATGTTGAGCCCTCCTACCTGGCCGGCAGCGTAGCGAGCCAGCAGGGAAGGCCCCAGACCTTCCTGCCTCATCCTCTCCAGAGCGTAGCGAGCGGTCTTGGCGAGAATCTCGGGGTGGCGCAAGATGACACCGACCTTCCTCGCCACCGACTCGGCGAAGTTCTCTCCACGGGCCCCGACCCCGCCGAACAGGCGGAGGACTTCGCTCCAGAAGGCGCGGCTCGATTCGTCCGCCGGACTCAGATTGATCGCCCGGCCTTCCGGGAACAGCACCAGAAGGTGGCTCATATTGCTGCAGTCCGGGTGGCCGAACCAGAGGTTGTCCCGCGAGAGAGAAAGGCCCACGCCCTCGCAGACGGCCTCCCAGACCTTCTCGGGGCTCACCGGCACCTTCGAGAAGCGGGTCCTGCCGACGTCGGCCTCGGTCTGGAAGCTGATCAAACGGAAAGCCTCCAGATGTCGAGGCGAGGCCTTGAGCCAGCGGAGGATTTCGGCGATCGAGCCCAGGTTCCGTTCGCTGACGGTCACGGTGTGGGCGGCGAAGAAACTCACGCCGGTCCGTTTCCGGGTCGAGAGGATGAGGTCCACGAAAGCTTCTCGCAGAGGGTGGAGATCCGCTTCGCTCCGGAGTTCCTTCACCGGGAAGCCGGGCCGCCCTGCCATGGTGATGTCGATGTGCACGGCGAGCTTGCGCAGCCCGCCCTCCTGCACCAGCCTGGCGAGATAGGCCGGCTGCTCGAGCAGCCGCTGGCCGTGGGTCATCAGCATCGGCACCACACCCACTTCGTTGGCGTAGCGCACCAACTGCACCAGCTCGTCTTCCCGGCCGGCGCGGAAGTAGGCGTCGACCACGTCGCCACCGGTGATCTGCAACCCTCCGCCTGGCCCGAGGAGACGACGGTTGGCGGCGATCTGCTCGCGCATCTCTTCCGCGCTCGGCAGCGGCACCTGGTTGGCGTTGCCCGGCAGATAGCAATGGCTGCAGCCGAAGGAGCAATAGGCAGGCCCCAGGGTATAGCCGCAGTGGACGTGGTGGCGGCCCACCACCTGCCACGGGGTCTGGAGAGCCTCCGGCAAAGCACTCCACCGCTCCGCCAGGAGCTGGCGCATCTCCTCCGGGATGGGCTCGCGCAGAGCGGCCAGGATCTTCTTCATGCTCTCCCTCCTCTTTCCTGAATCCGGGCTCGAGCTCACTGCAGTACGGAACTGGGAAGATCTCGGATGAGCTTAGCAGGCTCTCCGGCGAGGAA
Organism: uncultured Acidobacteriota bacterium; assembly: GCA_937867335.1. Taxonomy (GTDB): domain Bacteria; phylum Acidobacteriota; class Thermoanaerobaculia; order Multivoradales; family SZUA-115; genus JAXLQX01. Next base: position 25,895 of record CALMKX010000376.1, on the reverse strand, counting down.
GCTCCTTGCCAGCGCTTGGCTCTCTGGACCTCGCTCCGGCACAATGACGGGGACTCATCCGGCCGGGAGGGGTAGCCGTATTCTCAAACGGACGGCGAGCGCCCGGGCAGGACTCAGCAACCAGGGCGACTCACCTCGAGCCGACCACCAAAGGGGAGCGAATGCCGAAGATCGCCGAGTGTCTAGGAACCCTGGCCCTGATCGCGGGGGCCTTTCTCGCCGCCACGAGCGCCCAGGCCCAGAGCCAGGGCTTCTCGCACCAGGACTGGAACAGCGTGGTTTCGAAGTACGTCGATGCCCGAGGCCGGGTGAACTACCAGGGCCTGTCGCAGGATCGCAGTGCCCTCGATCGTTACGTCGCGGCGGTGGAGAAAACCAGCCCGCGGTCGAATCCGGAGCTCTTCCCCACGCGGAACGACTCTCTCGCCTACTACCTCAACGCCTACAACGCCATGGTCTTCAAGGGCGTGTTGGCGCGCTGGCCGGACGTCGAATCCGTGTGGTACCCCTTCGGCACCGGCCTCGGCTTCTTCGTCAACATGGACATCAAAGTCGGCGGCCAGGTCACCAACCTCAAGCGGCTGGAGGACGACATCGTCCGCGGCGAGTTCAAGGACCCCCGAGTGCACGCGGCGCTCAACTGCGCCTCCCTAGGCTGCCCGATCCTGCCCCAGAAGGCCTTCGAGCCCGCAACCCTCGACGCCGATCTCGACGCCGGAATGCGCGGCTTCGTGGCCGAGACCCGCAACTGCGCTGTCGACCCGGGAGCGAAGAGCGTCCGGCTGTCGAAGATCTTCGACTGGTTCGCGGCGGATTTTCTCGGCTTCGAGCGGCGCATGGGCAACACCAACCCGAAGATCCTCGACTACCTCAACCGCTACCGGGCCGCCAACGCGCAGATCCCACGGGAGTATTCGGTGGGCTACTTCGACTACGACAAGAGCCTCAACAAGCAGTAGCTAGCCGTCCGCGGCGGAGCCGGGAGGGCCGGACTGCTGCAGCGGCTCCGGCTGGCGGCCGCGCAGAAGCGGCCGCCAGCGTGGCAGCAGCGCAGGCACCGCCCGCCGATAGGCCCTGTACTCGCCGCCGAAGCGCTCGGCCAGCTTGGCCTCCTCGAGTCGGATGCCGACGGCGATGTAAAGCGACAGGGTCGAGGCGAAGAGCGCGCGGCCCAGGCTGAAGGTAGGGGCGGCCCAGAGGGCCAAGAGAAAGCCCAGGTACATCGGGTGGCGCAGCCGGGCGTAGAGGCCGTGTCGGCAGAGGGCGGGCGGCGGAGCGGGCCGGCCCCGCACGTGAGCCAGGACCGGCGCCAGGCCGAAGAGGCGGAAGTGACCGAGAGTCCAAGACGCCGCCAGCGCCAGAAGCCAGCCGGCAAAGAAGAGACCCTCGAGGAGCCAACGCGCCGAGCCCTCGGCTCGCCAGATCGGCTCAGGCACCGGCCGCCACTGCCACATCAGCAGGACCAGAGAGAGGGCGGAGACCAGGCCGTAGCCGGAGGTCTCGGCCCAGGCCGGAAGCCGCTCGCCCAGCCAGCGTTTCATCCGCTCGCTCGCCAACCAGCTGTGGGGCAGAACGAAGACCATCAGCCAGCCGAAGTCCAAGGCCAGCGCCGGCAGGGCCGGGCCGGCCGCCGCACTGTCGACGGTCTTGGCCACGCCCCGGTTGGCGAGAAAGCCCATCAGATAGAGCAGGCTCCGCACCGCCAGCGCGTAGCATAGCCAGCCGCCCACCAGAATCGGCAGGCGCCGTTGCCAAGACAGAGGAAGCAGGGTTGGCTGCTCGAGCATGGGCTCGGGGGCCGTGCCCCCGAGCGATCCTATCCTCGGTGGCCGGCCCTCAGGCGACGCTCGCCAGCTCCGCCGGGACGGCGGCGGCCGCCAGGGCCACTTCAAGGTCGAGCCACAGGTCCTCCACCCCTTCGAGGCCCACCGAAAGCCGCAGCAGGCCCTCCGAGATGCCGCAGGCTTCACGGGCTTCGGGGTCCATCACCCGGTGCGTCAGGCTCGCCGGGTGCTGGATCAGCGAATCCGCCGAGCCCAGCGAGACCGCCGGCGTGATGTGGTGGAGGCCCGCCATCACCTTGCGCGCCGCTTCGTGGCCGCCGGCCAGCTCGAAAGAGACCAGGGCTCCCGGGCCCCGCATCTGGCGTCCTACGAGGCCGTGCGGGTCCCCTCCCGGCAGGCCGGGATAGTGCACCCGCAACACCGCCGGATGCCGCGACAACCGGCCCGCGAGCTCCGCAGCCGTCTGCTGGGCTCGGCGAACCCTGAGCGGCAGGGTCGGCATGCCGCGGTGCAGCAGGTAGGCCGCCAGAGGATGGAGCAGGGCTCCGGTCATCATGCGCACCTGGCGGAGCTCTCGCGCCCATGCGGAGCTGGTAGCCACCATGCCGGCGATCACGTCGCCATGGCCGCCCAAGAACTTGGTGGCGCTGTGGACCACCAAGCTCGCGCCCAGCTCGGCGGGCTGCTGGAGGATCGGCGTGGCGAAGGTGGAATCCACCAGCACTGGCACGTCTCCGGCCTGGGCCACCACAGCGGCGATGTCCACCAGATCCAGGGTGGGGTTGCCCGGAGTCTCGATCACCACCAGGGCGGTATCCGGCCGCAGGGCCTGGCTGATCTCGTCGGCCTTGGCCCAGCTCACTTCGATGGCCAGCAGGTCGCTTGCGAGCAGATGGTCGGTGGTGCCGTAAACCGGCCGCACCGCCACGACGTGCCGGCCGCGCCGGCGGCAGGCTGCCAGCAGACAGGCCGTGATCGCCGCCATGCCGGAAGAGAAGGCCACAGCCTCCTCGGTGCCTTCGAGCTGGGCGAGGGCCGCTTCCACCCGAGCCACCGTGGGGCTGTGCAAGCGCCCGTAGATCGGCGAGCCGATCGGCGGGCCGCCGCCGGCCATCGACTCCAGGCTCTCGCCCGCGATGTCGAGATCCTCGATCGGATAGGTCGAAGAGAGATCGATCGGCGGCGCGTGGACGCCCAAGGCTCGAAGCTCCTGGCGTCCCGCCTGGACCGCCAGGGTATCCCGGTCCCGAGCTGGGTAGTTCATGGCCTCCCCTCCTTCAGCAAAAGAGTAAGCTCGCTCTAGAGCGCCTGATCGAGACTCCGAATAGAATTCGAGGGGAGGCGGCCATGAGCTGGCCAGACCGAATCGACATCGAGATTCTTCGCGAACTGCAGAAGAACGCGCGGCTTTCGAACAAGGAGCTCGCAGTCCGCGTGGGGCTCGCCGCATCGAGCTGTCTCGAGCGAGTGCGCCGGCTGGCGAACGCGGGCTTCTTTCGCGGCTTCCACGCCGACCTCGATCCGCGCAAGGTCGGTGTCGGCCTCGAAGCCATGATCACCATCCGGCTGGCTCACCACGTGCGCAACCAGGTGGAGTCCTTTCGCGGGCATGTCCTCTCGCTGCCCGAAGTGGTGGCGGTCTACCACCTCACCGGCCGCTCGGACTTCCTGGTCCACGTTGCCGTGCGCGACCTCGACCACCTGCGGGAACTGGCGCTCAACGCTTTTACCACCCGCGAGGAAGTGGACCAGATGGAAACCTCGGTGGTCTTCAACCACGTGCGCAGCCACGAGCTGCCGATCTATCTCGAGACCGAGTCCTAGCCCCGTCCCTGGCCCCGCTCTTGCCTCGCTTCAGGAGCCGGCAGTCCCGAGTCGCTGGTCTTTGCGTAACAATAGGACGGATGAGAACTGGAGCCCCCATGCGCCGAGCCCTGGCCCTGCTGCTCGCGTTCGCCCTGCTTTCCGGTTGCTTGAGCACCCGCAGCCGCGGCACCGTACCGACTTCCTCGAAGCTCACCGGCGGCGTCCAGGTGTCCGTCTTCGAGGACGACGACGCCCGGAAGGCCGGGCGGTTCGGCCCCCGCTTCATCGCCGGCGAGCTCGAGCGGCGCCAGGGGGGCCACTGGGAGCCGGTATTCCGCTCCCTGCAACCGAAATGGTCGGTGGTGGAGTTGCCGCCCGGCAAGTACCGGGTTCGTTACACCGCCCGCCTCAACGACCGGGGCGACGCCGAGCCGATCGAGGATCCCGGCAAGCAGGTGCGGGTGCGGGCCGGAAAGATGAGCCGGGTAGAGACCACGCTCAAGCACGTACCCACAGGGTGGATCGTGGTCGGGGTCGTGACCGTCATCGTGGCCGCCATTCTGCTCGAAGATTGGTTCAAGGACCTGCCGGAGCCACCGGTTCCTCCCCTGCCCGACATCGCCGACGCGGTTTTCGAGATCACCATCAACACGGCCTTCGATGGACCGGAGGGATACCACTCCACACCCCTGCCGCCGGTGGTGACTGCGCATTTCCCCGAAGAGGGGGCGCTGGTGGCCGCTCGGTCGATCCGCGTGGTCTTCGCCGCTTCCGAGCCGCTCAACCCGGGGGATGTCGAGAGTCACGGCATCACGGTGCTGGGCGAGAAGAGCGGCCTCGTTCCCGGCATCACTCGCTACGATCCGGAGCACTGGTGGGTGACCTGGGAGCCGGACGGAGATCTGCCGCGCGACGAACTCTTCCACGTGACCCTCGGGGCCGAGGCGGTGGAGGACCTGGACGGCAACGAGCTGCCGAAGGCGTTCTCCTTCACCTTCCGCACGGCAGCCTAGACGGGCCTAGAACGGTAGGCCTCCGGCGTCGTGAGCATGGGGGCCTGCCGAGAAGACCTTGAGCAGGAAACTCTGGGCACTGTGGATCATCGCTGCGGTGAGCTCTTCGGCGAAGGCCGCTTCGCGCATCAGAATCAACGCTGCAAGAGCATTGCGGTGCACCATCTGGCTCTCGAAGAGAAGCACCGCATCGGCCACCGTGCTCTTGACCAGCTCCAGTTTGCCTTGACGGAGGTAGAGCAGCGCGAGTTCGAGGTTGACGTTGGCCACGTCGTAGCCGATGCCGACACGGGCAAACTGATCTCGAGCCGCAACCAGGCCCGCCTCGCTCGACCTGAAGTCGCCGCGCTCGGCGGCAAGCTTGGCTCGCAGCAGCTTGAATCTCGGGCCCATGTAGTCGTCGGTGACGCCGGCGAAGACCTCGGCATCGCTTTCAAGCACGGCCGCAGCTGCATCGAGCTGACCCTGTCCCAAGAGGTAGAAAGCCAGGTTGTAGCGGCCGAAAATGTAGAGCTTCGGCTGCTCCTGGCGGTCGATCTTCTCGAGCGCACGGCGGGTGGCATCGACCGCAGCGACGGCGTCTCCTGCCCGGTTATAGACGATACCTAACGTCAGCAAGCACGCCGCCAGAGAGACCTCGTCACCCAGCACCTGATACTGCAGGGCAGCCTTCGAAAGCAGCTGTTCGGCCTCCTCCAGGCGCTGGCAATCCTTGCGCAGGGCCCCTTCCACTCGATCCAGATCGGCCAGAGCCGGGCCCTGTTCCGCACCCCACCTCGAGAGCCAATCGCGCGCCATGCCCACCAGCTCTTCAGCGCGAGGGAGCTCGCCCAGGGCGCGATGAGCGTTCGCCATCCAGGCCAGAGCCCGGACAGCGCAAGCAGCGTCCTCCTGGGGAACTCGACCCTTGTAGAGCACAGCGTAGGCGCACTCGGCCCAGCTCAGCGACTCCCGGGGTGCGCCTGGCAGAGCGTCGATCGACGCTGCGATCAGCCGCTCGGCGAAAACTCGACCCCGATATCGGTTCCTGGCCCTCTGGACCTTCCGCTTGCGAGGGGCAGGCTCGAGAAGACGGAGCTCGGCGAGCCAGAGCTCTGCCTCGGCCCGCTGCTGCAAGACCGTTTCCCGCTTCTCGCTCAGCTGGGAGAACGCCTTCTGGAGAGGCACCGAATAGTCTTCCGCGACGATCCGGGTACGACGGAAGGCGTCGTACTCGAGCCGGCAGTGCGGGCACTCCTCCATGACATGGCGAAAGACGAGGTCCACCAAGACCTTGGGTGGTAGCTCTCCCCGAGCTACTGCGCGCAGCAGCTCACGGCTCACATGCGGACCGGCCATCGGCATCCTCGCTTCAGAGAGGGTTGCTCAACCGATTCTCCAGGCTCCCGAGCGCATTCGTCGGGAGGGCCTGCGCCACGAACGGACCGCGGCCGCTTCACGAATTCGGACGAGTGAAACCGGACTCGCTCGTCGACTCTCCGGTCGAGCCCGCCGACTGGGGGGTCCCCCAGGGATCCGCCTCGGAGCCTAGCTTGTCGACCGTCCAGGAGCTCCATCCCAAGAACAACCAGCGCAAAAGACGCAACATGTTCCGCCCTCCCACGAGCCCTGTCGAGCGGGCCTGCTCCTGCACTGCGAGCGAGGCTGCGCCTTCGGCTCGGGCTTTCTTGTGGTCGATACGTTTGTAGATCTGATCTTACCTAGAAGAGAAAGTGTCGGCACGACGTTGAACGTGACGACAATTTTCTTCCCTGTGCAGGGGAACGTTTGTCGGTTTGCGTTCCGGATTACGCTTGTTCCGTCAGAGTCGTTCACGGAGGGGGCCCTGAAGCTAGATCGGGCCCCGCCTTCAGACCTCAAGGAGGCGTCCCATGCCAGCCGTCCTCTCGCCACCGAGCCCTTCACGCCTTCGGGTCCCGCTCGCAGTGGCGGTCGCCTTTCTTCTGCAGCTCGCCTTCGCTGCGGCACTCGCTGCCCAGGCCCAGGGCGGCTCCTGGAGCAGCGTGGGCAACCCGCCCATCCCCCGCTCTCTGGAGCGCTCACCTGAGTTCGAATGGCGCCGGCTGCGCGCCCTGCGGCCACTGGATCTGGCGACGAGCGCTGCACCCGGCCTGGCCCTGCGGGAGACCTCGCAAGTTCTCGTCCCAGGAATACCGGTCCCGCTCTACGGCACCGACCACGTTGCTGCGGGCGTCGGGCTCCGCAACCAGGCGCGCGGCGTGATCGCGCTCACCGGGACACCGCCCGGAGCTACCCTCCAGGCCGGGTTCCTGTACTGGGGAATCCTCGGCACCATCGACCCGGCTACTGCGGCGGGGCTCTACAACAAGGCTCTGCTCTCCGGGCGATCTGTGGTCGGCCAGCTGATCGGCTGGACTCTCGAGCCTTGCTGGCTGGGATCCGGCTACTTCTACGCTTTCCGTGCCGACGTCACCGACAAGCTGCCCCCAGCGATCAATGGCAACTACACCCTGGAGCTGCTGCTCCCGGCGAGCACCGTGAAGGACGGGCGCGGCTCCTGGCAGGACCCGCCCGCTGCCCTGGTGCCACCGCTCGCCGACGGAGCGAGCCTGGTTGCCATTTTCAGCCACCCTTCGCTGCCGTCGGCCGCCCGGGTCTACCTCCACGAGGGGCCCGTGTTGGTCGTGGGTCCCGTCACGCTGAGCCACGTTCTCCAGCCGCCCCTGCCGGCTGCCACTTTCCTGCGCCACACCCGCCTCGGCGCCGACGGCCAGAGCCAGACCGGAGGGGCTCCCACCCTGCCGGTGGTGACCTCGCTGGGCAGACTCTTGACCAGCGTGGCGGATCTCACCGTGATCCGCGGCCCGGGCTCGAAGATCGACCCCACTCCCGACTGGCAGGGGACCGACGCCGGCAGCTCGACACAGCTCTGGGACACGCAGACCCTCGATCTGCCTCGGGCCAAGACCAACCTCCAGCCGGGAGACCCTAGCTACGAGGTCGACTACACCCCGGTCCAGTTCGAGCCGCCCTACGAGCCCGTCGAGCCTCTCGAGCCGTATGCCGGGGACCCCCAGCCGCCGGCGCCGTTGCCGGGCTACCCCGCGCTCTGGCCAGCGCCCCAGCCCGGCTTCCACAACTTCGACTGTACGGTGGTGGTGGCGGACGTCCTGAGCGTGCGCTGAGAGCTACGACCGCGCCCGGTAGCGTGCCGCTTCACGACGTCTGCCCGTTACCTCGAGCAGCTCGGCCAGCCGGCGGCTGGCCGCACGAGTGGCCGCATGGCGGGGGCCGAGCTGCGCCGAGATCACCGCCAGCGCCTGGCGCAGCAGTGGCTCGGCCTCGGCGTAGCGGCCTTCGGCTGAGAGCGCGCCGCCCAGCGCGCTGGTGGTGTTGGCGATCGCCCAATGCCCCGGGGGCAGCGCCCTGTTGCGGATGGTCAAGGCTCGTTCGAGAAGCGGCTCGGCTTCCCGCGGCCGGCCTTTGCGGGTGAGCAGATTGCCCAGCCCCGTCAGAGTTGCCGCCACCTCGGCGTGCTCAGGGCCCAAGAGCCGGCTCTGCTCCTCCACCGCACCACGGAGCAGCTGTTCGGCTTCCGGCAGGAGCGGCTGGTCGTCTGCCAGCACTAGGCCCAAGAGGCCGCGGGTCCGGGCGAGCTCCGGATGGCTCGAAGAATAGGCCGCCTCCTCGATCGCCAGAGCCCGGCGCAGCTGGACGGCCGCCGCGGTGAGCTTGCCCTGGCTGCGCAGAACCAGGCCCAGGTTCTTGAGCGTCTGCGCTACCGCCAGGTCGCGCTCGCCCAACAGACGGATCCTGGCTGCGAGCACCTGGCGATAGATCCCCTCGGCTCGCGAGTAGTTGCCCGCCGCCTGAGCCACGTTGGCCACGGTCTCGAGACTGCGAGCCACGTCCGGATGGTCGTCGCCGAGAGCGGCCCGGCGAAGGCTCAGAGCCTGCTGGGCAAGCAGCTCCGCCTGCTTGAAATCGCCATTCAGCTGGCGCAGCGCGACCAGGTTCTCGAGCACTCGCGCCGCATCGTTTTCGGCTCCGGGCTGCTGGGTGTCGATCGCAGCGAGAGCCTGCTTGAAGAGCCCCTCGGCCTCGGGGTAGCGACCCTCCTTGAACAGGGCCGAGGCCAGGTTGTTCTGCGCTTGGACGAGGTCCGGATGGCCCGGCACGAGCAGCGCGGAACGCATCGCCAGGGCCTGGCGAAAGAAGCCCTCGGCACCGGCGAAATCACCCTGCGCCTCGCAGAGCGCGCCCAGCGCGGCGAGATTGCTGGCAACGCTCTGGTGCGGCTCGCCGAAGTGGCTGCGGTGGATGGCCAGCGCCTGCTCGACCAGCAACTGAGCCTCCTTGAAACGGCCGGAACGCTGCAGGACCAGCCCGAGGTTCTGGAGGGTGGCCGCCACCGACGGGTGGTCGGCTCCGTGCAGCTGCCGGTAGAGCTCGAGCGCACGGCGCAGAGCCGCCTCTGCTTCGGCGTTACGACCCAGATCGGCCAGACACAGGCCGTAGTCGTTCTCCACTTCCGCCAGCCCGCCTCTCGCCTCCGAGGGCGAGGCGGCGAGGATCTCGAGCGCCTGCCGGTAGAGCCCCTCCGCCTCCTGATAGTGGCTCTGCCGATAGGCCAGCAATGCCAGGCGGCCGAGGGCCGCGCCCACTTCGGGATGCCGGTCGCCATGAAGGCGCCGGAGCAGGGCCAAGCTGTCGCGCAGCAGCGGCTCGGCGCGATCGAAGGCGGCCAGATCTCGGTAGGCGGAGCCGACCGTCGCCATCAGCCGAGCCCGGATCTCGGGCTGGTCGGCCAGCTGCTGCTGCAGCCGACGGGCCCCGGCATCGAGGGCCGAGAGGAGCGGAACCTGGTCTGGGCGGCGATCGAGAGGATTGGCGGCGCTGAAGAGGTCCGAGAGAAAGCCCGCGACGGCGTTCGCCGTATCGCGCTCGGCGCGGGTCCGCCGGTTCTCGACCCAGAGCGAGACACCGGAAGCGGCCAGCAAGGCCAGAAAGCCCGCGGCGGCAGCTGTCGCCAGTCGGTGGCGCCCGAGGAACCTGGCCACTCGATGAGAGAGGCTCGCCCGCCGGGCCAGCACCGGCCGGCCGTCGAGATAGCGGCGCAGGTCGGCGGCCAGGAGCTCGACCGAGGCATAACGTTCGTCGACCTTCATGGCGAGCGCTGTGAGCACGATCGCATCGAGATCCCCCCCGAGCTCTCGGCGCAGCGCCGCTCGTGACCCGAGCTCGGGCAAGCTCGCGAGGGAGCTCGGTGCGGCCAGCCGGGTCTCCTCCAGGCGGTGCTCGGCTTCTCGCAGGGAGAGCCCCGAAAGCTGATACGGGCGCCTTCCGGCCAGCAGGAGATAGAGCACCACTCCCAGCGAGTAGACGTCTGTCGCGGTGGTGATCGGCTCGCCTCGCATCTGCTCTGGGCTCGCGAAGTTCGGCGTCAGGACTCGCTCGGCGGCCAGCGTGAGGTCCGCGGAAGCCAGGGGCCCGAACTCGCCGGTCTCGTCGGGAGCGACCAGCTTGGCGATGCCGAAGTCGAGCAGCTTCACCGCTCCCTCAGGCGTCACCAGGATGTTCGATGGCTTGAGATCGCGGTGGACGATCAGCTGCCGGTGAGCGTGGGCCACGGCGGCGCAGACGGCCACGAAGAGCTCCAGGCGCGCGCGTACCGGCAGGGCCCGCTCGCGGCACGCCTGATCGATCGGCAAGCCGTCGATGTGCTCCATCACCAGATAGGGTCGGCCGTCCTCGGTGGTCCCGCCGTCCAGAAGACGGGCGATCGAGGGATGGGAGAGGCGGGCGAGGATCTGCCGTTCGCGGCGGAACCGCTCGACGGCCCGCACCGAAAGGACGGTGGGCCCGAGCAGCTTCAAGGCCACGCGCTGCTCGTATTCTCGATCGGCCCTCGAGGCGAGATAGACGGTACCCATCCCGCCCTCGCCGAGGCGCTCCTCCAGGAGATAGCGGCCTACGGTCCTGCCCCGCTCGTCGCCCAGCGCCTCCAGGGCCTCTCGAGCGCCCTCGAAGACCAGCATTTCGAGCGAACCGTCGCTCGCGGCATCCGCAGCCAGCAGCTCTTCGACCGCAGCCCGGAGCTCCGGCTCGTCGCCCGCTCTCGCTTCCAGGAACGGCCCGCGCTCGCCCTCGGGCAGCTCCCGGGCTGCGAAGAAGAGCTGCTCCATCCTGGCCCAAGAGTCCGGGCTCACGACGGACGATCCCTGGCTCCGCGGGAAAGCTCGCGATGCAGCCAGGCTCGAGCGAACCGGGCGTCGTTGATCACCGTGGCCGACGAGACCTGCAGGAACTCAGCCGTCTCCTCCAGGCTCATGCCACCGAAATAGCGCAGCTCCACCACCTTCGCCTTGCGCGGGTCGAGCTCGGCCAGCTGCTCGAGGGCTTCATGGAGCGCTACCAGGTCGGTGGATTCCGGGCTGGACGATGCCTCGACTTCCCGGTCGATCGGCAGCTTGATCAGGCCGCCGCCCCGTTTGCCGGCGCGATGCCGCCGAGCGTGGTCGATCAGCACGCGACGCATCTGCTGCGCCGCGACGGCGAAGAAGTGGATCCGGTCTCGCCAGTTGGGGTGGCTCTTGTCCACCATGCGGAGATACGCCTCGTGCACCAGATCGGTGGCGTCGAGGCTGTGGTCGGTGCGTTCCGAGCGCAGGTACCGCCCCGCCAGGCGCCGCAGCTCCTCGTAGACCAGGGGCGCCAGGCGCTCGAGGGCCCGAGGATCGCCCTCGCGCCACTGGTAGAGCAGCCGGCTCACCTCCGTTTCGGGAACGGGCATGGTTCACAGGCTCCTTGCAAGGCCTGGGTCAAGCCTACCACTGCGCCTGGAGCTTCACGGGCGATTCGCGCGATAGCTGACGCGGGCGAGGAAGCGCTCCCGGTCGGCCTCGAACTCCGCCACCGGCACTACATCCTCCGGGCTCTGGGCTCGGTCCAGCGCCAGAACGCCATCGAGGTGGTCGATCTCGTGCTGCAAGAGCTCCGAGCGAGCCTCGTCGAGCCAGGGCCAGCGATGCTCTCGCCCGTCGGGATCCAGGAAGGCGACCGAGATCGAGCGATGGCGCTCCACGCGCACCAGCCGATCCGGGAAGCACATGCAGTCGTCCCAGAGCGTGAGGGTCTCTGGGCTGCGCTCGAGGATCTCGGGATTGATCAAGGTCAGAGGGGCCGAGCCGAGGTTCATCGCCACCAGCCGCAATGGGATGGCCAGCTGCGGCGCAGCGATCGCCCGGCCAAAGCCGTAGATGGCCCGGAACCGCTCCAGGACCTCGTGCAGCAGGGCGATACCAGCCCCGAGCTCGGGACTGCCGAGATCGAGAACCGGGCTCGCCTTCCGTCGCAGCCGCGGATCGCCGGCTGGCAGAATCGGCAGCTCGGTCATGGGCGGAGAGTCCGCGCTCAGGGCGCCAGCTCTTCCAGCCGGGCCACCACGTCGCGGTAATGGCTGTTGGTGCCGTAGACCTCTACGAAAGTCTTGTAAGCACCCTCGCGGTCGCCGGCCACAGCATAGGCGTTGCCGAGATCGTAGAGCAGAGCCAGGGACTCATCCTCCGACAGGCCCGGATGGTCCAGGCCGCGCCGATACCACTTCACGGCCAGCTCCGGCAGCCCCTTCTCGAGGAAGCTGATTCCCAGCATGGAGCAGCAATCCACCAACCGAGCGGGAGACTTCGAAGCGAGCTGGAATTCGCCGATGGCCTCGTCCAGGAGGCCCATCTCCCGATAGGCGATACCGAGGTTGAAGTGAGTCTCGTAGTCCTCGGTCGACAGGTGCTCGGCCACGCCGCGCTTGAAGCCTTCCACGATCTCTTCGAGCGACTGCTCGTGGGGCTGAGCGAAGAGGTTCTCGCCGCCGAGCTCTTCTTGTTTGAGCTCCTCTTCGAGTTCGGCGGCGAGATCGAAGAACTCCTGCTCATCGTCGAAGAGCTTGCCGCCGGGGGCCGGTGCGGCGCTGCCCTGGTCGAGGTCCGAGAGCCAGCCCGGGCCTTCGGGCGGCGCGACCGGCGCGACCGGCTGGTCGAGATCGAAGATCTCCAGGCCGTCGAGATCGGCTTCAGAGAATGCGGGCAGGGCTTCGGCCGCCGCCGGCGGGTCGGGCGCGGGGGTCGGGCTGGGAGCCGCAGCCGCCGGCCTTGGAGGCTCGGCCGGGAGGGCCGTCTGGGCTGGCGGTGCAGGCTCGGCCGGCCGCCTTCGAGGCGTTCCGGCTCCCTTGGCCAGGCCGGAAAGCTCCGCCAGGGTGCGGTCGAGATCGAGATCGGCCTTGCGCCGGCGGGTAGAGCGGCTGCTGTCGAGGGCCTCGGCGTCCGCCTTCTCGGTGGCGGCCGGAGCCGCGGGCTGGACAACGGGGGCCGCCGGCGCGGCGGGCGGTGGTGCCGGTTCTGGCTCCGCTGCGAGCTCCGGCAAGGGCTCCAGCTCGAATTCCCCTTCGGACTCGGGCTCGTCGAGGGAGATTTCCGGCAAGCCCGCCGGCAGCTCCTCGAGCTCGACGAACTCGGAGCGAGACCACGCAGGCAGACTGCCGCTCGCCGGCGTCGGCTCGGGCTCGACTGGGGCGCTCGCCTCGAGCCTCTCCGCGAGCGGAGGCAACTCGAAGTCCGGAACGTCGAGCTCCAGCCACTCTCCGGCCCCGCCCGTCGGGCTCGCCTCGGAGGGCTGAACCGCCGTCGGCAGGGGGGGCGCGAGCTTGCGCGGGCCTTCCGGTCGGTAGCCGGCTTCGATCAGCTTGTCGCGGACTCCCTGCCAGAGCTGCAGCTGGCCAGTCTCGGAGGCGATGGCCGCCATCTCGTTGGCCAGAATGGTCACGCGCTCGTGGCGACCTTCCTCCAAGTAGAGCGTGATCTGGAGGGCATAGGCTCCCAGGTGCTGGGGATTGGTTCGGAAGACCTCGTCGAGTCGCTCGAGGGCCTTCGAGCGCAATCCGTACTTGGACAGCACCTCCGCTTCCGCTACCAGATCGTCGGTCTTCTGGCTGCGCTGAGGCACCAGCTCCGAGGCCGTGCGCTCGAGCTCGTCGGTGTCCAGGAAGAGGTCGAAGGAATCTTCGCCGTGCAGGGAAATCTCGCCCGGCCCGGAGTCCTCGCGATCGGAGGGCTCGGAGCCACCGGCCTCGAGATCCGAGAGCACCGGCAGCACGAAGCTGTCCTCGCCGAACTCGAGGGGCTCGAGATTCTCCTCGGCCACGCTGCTCGGGGGTGCCAGGTCCGCCGGCGGCTGGACCATGCTCGCAGGCGGTTCGTCGCTGTCGAAGTCGAGTACGAAGGACTCATTCACCGAGAGGTCGAGGTCCAGGCCCTCGAGCTCCGGCTCGGGCTCAGGCTCTCGGCGAGGAGCGGACGGCGCCGTTGCCGGGGCGCTTGCCCCGCCATCCTGATCCCAGCCGAGAACTTCGGCTACCTCTTCCTCGCTGGCCGCCGGAATCGGCTGGACCGGCGCGGGTGGCGCCTCGAAGGCTGGCTGCGGAGGTGGCGCGACGGCCTGTCGGCTCTCCGGCTGGCTCGCCTGGCGCAGGAGCTGCTCGGCGGCCGGGTTGTGGCGGGCTGCAGTGGCCAGCAGCTTGGCTGCGGCAGCGGTGGCCCCTGCCGCGCGCAGCTTCTCGACACCCTCGCGCAGCAGCTCGACGTTGTCCGGCTGGATCTCCAAAGCCTTCTCGTAGACCCGAACAGCGCCGTCGGACTGGGACGTGGCGATCATCTGGCCGGCGATCGAGCGGTACTCCTCGATCGCCTGGCCGATCTCCCCTTCTTGCTCGAGCAGATCGGCGAGCCGGGCTCGATGCGAAGGATTGTTCGGCTCGAGAGCCAGCATGCGGCGGCAGATGCCGATCGCCGCCGCAGCCTGGCCGTGCTTCTGGTAGTAGTCCACCAGGACCTGGTACTGAGTGCGCGCTTCGTTGACCAGGCCCTGGCGATGGTAGAGCTCGGCCAACCGCTCGTAGATCTCGAGGCGGGTCGGGTCGAGCTTGATGATCTTTTTGTAGATCGCGATGGCTTTGACGAAGAAGCCATCCTCGGTGTAGTGCTCGGCGATGCGGGTGAACAGCCCTACGGCGTCATCGATGTGTTCGATGCGGGCGTAGAGGTCGCCGACCCGGTTCAGCGTGTTGGTATCGCGCGGGTTGTCGGCGAGCACCTTGCGGTACTCGCGGATGGCGGCCTCGACCTTCCCTCGAGCCACCAGCCGCTCTGCGGCCTGGATGACCTTCTCTCGGGCCAGCGCCATCAGCAAAGCCCTCCTGCCGCGGCCGGACGAGGCAGCACCGAACGGAAGGTCAGCCGGTGCTCGGGAGAGGGCCCGTACTTGGCGAGTGCCGCCAAGTGCTCTGGAGCGCCGTAACCCTTGTGCGCGGCAAAGCCGTAGTGAGGATAACGCAGATCCAGCCGAGTCATGATGTCGTCGCGCTCCACCTTGGCCAAGATCGAGGCACAGGCCACGGCATAGCAGACGGCATCGCCTCTGACCACCGGCAGCTGGGCCACTCGCACCTGCGGTAAGCGGATGGCGTCGAGGACCAGGAGATCCGGCAGCAGCGTGAGCTGAGCGAGGCAGCGCTCCATGGCCAGGCGGGTGGCGACCAAGATGTTCAGGGAGTCGATCTCCGGAGCTTCGACCCCGGCCACTGCCCAGGCCAGGGCCGCTTCGCGGAGCACCGGGGCGAGCGCCTCCCGCTCAGCCGCAGGCAGACGCTTGCTGTCGTCGACTCCCGGAACCGTGCGATCAAAATGGGGAACGTAGACTGCTGCGACCACGGGCCCGGCCAGAGCCCCACGGCCGGCTTCGTCCAGACCGGCGATCGATTGGAAGCCGAGGTGACCGAGCTCGTCCTCGAGACTGCGGAGCAGCCTCAGGCGGTAGCTTTCCGCGAAGAGCTCGACCACCTTGAGAGTTGGCGCGGCCGGATCTCCGGACCGCTCGCTCGGACTAGCCCTGATCGGAGGCGGCCATCTGCTCGGCGAGTGCCCGGCTGCGATCCTCCGTGCGCTCCTCGATCCGCGCAGCGCGACCGCGAAGGTTGCGCAGGTAGTAGAGCTTGGCTCGCCGCACCTTGCCGCGCCGGATGACTTCGATCTTGTCGAGCACCGGCGAATGGAGGGGAAAGACCCTCTCGACGCCCACGCCGCCGGAGATCTTGCGCACGGCGAAGTTCTCGCGGGTGCCGCCGCCTCGGCGACCGATCACGACACCCTGGAAGACCTGGATGCGTTCCTTGTTGCCTTCGATCACTCGAACGTGAACCCGCACCGTATCTCCGGGCCGGAAATCCGGAATGTCGCTCTTCAGGTATGCCGCTTCGACCTGCTGTAACTGGCTCATGGCGCTATCCCTTCCAAAAAACTCGGGTCCTGCATCATTCCTCAAGTGGGACGGTCTTGGCAAGCCTCGGCCGGCTCGGCGCCCTGGAGCTCCCGCTCCACGAGGTTCCTCTCGGCTGCGGAGAGAACGGCGCCTGCCAGCAGATCCGGCCTTTTTCGCGCGGTTGCCACCAGGGCACGCTGCCGACGCCAGCGGGTGATGGCCGCATGGTCGCCGGAGAGCAGCACTTCTGGAACGGCGAGAGTCTCCACCACCGGCGGGCGAGTGTAGTGAGGATGATCCAGAAGGCCCGAGCGGAAGCTGTCTTGCTCCACGGAACCCACCTGCCCGACCACCCCGGGGATCTGTCGGGAGACCGCTTCGATCAGCACCATCGCCGGCAACTCGCCACCGGAGAGCACATAGTCGCCGATCGAAACTTCTTCGTCCACCACGCTTTCGAGCACCCGTTCGTCGAGCCCTTCATAACGGCCGCACAGAAGCAGGAGGCGCTTCTTCGCGGCGAGCTCGCGGACCTTGCTCTCGTCGAGCCGCGCTCCCTGCGGAGACATCAGCACCCGCCACGGGGTCTCCTCGCCCGCCAGGCTGCGCACGGCGCGGATCCAGGGCGGCGCCATCATCACCATGCCACCGCCACCACCGTACGGCTCGTCGTCGACGCTCCTGTGTCGGTCCTCGGTGTAGTCCCGCAGGTCGTGCACCGAGACCTCGAGCAGCTCCTTGTCGATCGCTCTGCCGACCAGGCTGGTCGAGAGGAACGCCTCGAAGAGCTCCGGGAAGATGGTGATCACTTGGACGCGCATGCTTCCACCAAACCGGCTGGCAGGGCGACTTCGATTTCGCCGGCCTCGACGTCCACCACCTTGAGGAAGCCGCGCACGAAGGGCACCAGGAGCTCCCCGCGGGGACCCTCGACCGCCAGCAACACGCCGCCGCCGTCCTCGATCACCTCCACCACTTCGCCCAGCTCTCCTGCCTCCTGGTCGCGCACCCGGCAGCCGACCAGCTCGTAGTAGTAATACTCGCCCCGGCGGGCTCGAGGCACTTCGGTGCGAGCCACCTCCAGGCTGGCACCAGCCCAAGCCTGGGCCAAGTCTCGATCCGTGATACCCGCGAAACTCACCACCAGCCCCTGCTTCAGAGGTCGGGCCTGTTCGACGGTCAAGGTGCAGGGCGACTGCCCTTCTCGAGAGGCGAGCAGAGCAGAACCCGGTTTGAAGCGCGCAGCGACGTCGCTCAACACTTCCACCGTCACCTCGCCACGCACACCATGGGCCTTGCGGATGCGGCCCACTACTACCGTGTCAGGGAAGTTTCTACTGCTCGAGGACTTCAAGGCCGTACTGCTCTCCGTCGGCCTCCGCGCGAGCGTCCAGCAGGGTGCGCAACGCCCGGATCGCCCGGCCTCGGCGGCCGATGACCTTGCCCAGGTCCTCCGCCGCCGTGGCCACCTCGAAAACCGTCGCCCGTCGCATCGGAGCGGCTCGAATCTCCAGTCGCTCCGGATGATCGACCAACAGTCGAAGCACGCCGATCAAGTCGTCCCGGACCCGCCGAGCGTCAGGCACGGGCGAGCAGGCTCTTGACCGTCTCGGAGACCTGGGCGCCTCGGGCGACCCAATAATCAACCCGCTCCCGATCCAGCTTCAGCTCCGCCGGCTGGCGAGCCGGGTCGTAGTGGCCCAGCTCTTCCAGCGCGGAGCCCCGCGGAATGCGGGTTCCTTCAGAAACAACCACCCGGAAGAACGGGCGGTTGCGGCTTCCCATGCGCCGCAAGCGAATCTTCAGCATCGTACCCTCGTTCGAGTAGGGCGCTCAGGCTGGACTCACACGAGACAGAGGCTCGCCGTCCGGCCCGACGCCGAAAAGGACGGGAGATGTTACCACGCCCTGCCCCCTGGTCCAAGCCACTCGCGAGCTGGTGGGCGCCTCCTTGTACACGAAGCGGCGCCGCGCTTCGTGGTAGCTCTTGTCGAGGCCGAAGAAGTTCTGCCACATGCGTTCCAGCTCCTCGCGCCGGTAGGCTTCGAGGGGCTTCAAGCTCTCGTCGGCCCGCCGCTTCTCGAGCTTCCTCGCCAGGTGTGCGCCGAAGGTGGGATCCGCCGCCAGCGACTCGGCGACCTTGCCGACCTCGGCGTAGAACGCCTCCCCGCTCTCGGCCACCAGCTGGTCCACCATGCCCATTTCCTTGGCCTGAACTCCGCCCACGGGCAGACAGGCCTCGGTGAGCTCGAGGGCCCTGGCGTCGCCCACGCGCCGCGGCAGCAGGTAGGTCCAGTACTCCGAGCCATAGAGGCCGCCCATCTTCTTGTAATGGGGGTTGAGCACCACACCGTCGCGCGCCACCACGTAGTCCGCCGCGAGGCCCAGGATCACGCCTCCGGCACCGGCCGAGCCGTGGATGGCCGAGATCGTGAGGTGGCTCTCGGTGTTGAGGATCTCGCGCACCAGATCGTCGATGGCCACGATGTTGCGCCAGGATTCCTCACCCGGGTCGTCCGCGGCCTCGATCACGTTCAGATGGATGCCGTTCGAGAAGTAGTCGAGGCCGCCGGCGAGCACGATCACTCGCGTATCGCGCTCCTTGGCCCGCCGATAGGCCTGCAGGAGGCGATGGCACTGCTCCGTGGACATGGCCCCGTTGTAGAAAGCGAAGTGCAGGAAGCCCACGCCACTCTCCTCGCGGTACCAGATCTCCTGCCAGGTGTGGGGATCCCAGGCGGCCAGCGAGTCGATCGGCGCTTCGGGCACCTCCGGCAGGAGCGCACCGAGGGCGTCGGTCGCCGCGAGCTTGCAGTACCGCCCTTCGGCCGACTTGCGCTTGAGATGGGTCAACCAGAGGGCACCGTCCACGGTCTTGCGGCAGATCGCTCCCAGCCGCTGGGCGATGATCTCGCCCGGGCAGGCCTCCTTGCCCAGGATCTCGCCGAGCCGGCCCTCTTCCCAGGCGCCGTAGACGAAGAAGGGCCCACCCATCACCTGGTCCAACACACCCGGAGCGCCGTCGGCCGAGCGCACCTTGCGCAGGATGACGGCGGTGGAGTCGGTCGACCAGTCGATGCGGCGACTGTCCTGGCCCATCGTGGGCCGCAGCCGGCCGCGAATCTCGGAATCGGAGTAGTTCAGAGGAGTGGGCCGGAAGCTGCCGCTCTCGAAGCGCTCCACCGACTTCAGGGCCGCCCTGACGCCGGCTTCGACTACCTCGTTCCGGTAGAGACTGCTCTTGGTGGCGGCCCGAGTGGGGAATGTCTCCCAGGCCCAGATGTCGCCAGCATCCATCTCCTCCGCCGCCTGGAGAGCGGTCAGGCCCCATTCCTGCTCCGCTTCGAGGATGGCCCAGTCCAGGGAGGAGGCACCCCGATCGCCACGAATCCCGGGGTGGAGGATGATGCAGACGTGCCGCTGCCAGATATCAGCGGGAATGCGCTTCTTGAGCATCGGACAGAGAATCAAGTCCGGCTCGAAGAGGGCGATGGCCGCCCGGGCCGAGTCTTCCTCGAGGAAGAGCTCGATGGCGACTTCGTGCCCTGCCGCGGACAGGGCCACGTGCGTCGCCTGACACAGGCTGTTGTTTGCCGACGTCAAGAGCAGAATCTTCATAATGCCTCCCCTGCATTATAGTTAATACTGTTCTAAGACGACTTCCTCTGCTCCGCGACACTCCACGGAAGGATCATCCAGAACAACTACCGAGGCAAATGGTGCGGCCTTTTGCTTCCCCGTGACGAAGAGTACCACTCTACACTTAACACCGCAAGATTGGATCTACGCGGAAATGGATAGCAGAATCCCTGAGTTTCCCTAATACTAGTCTGTGTCCGGACAGCTTATTTCGTGGCAAGCATCGTACCGCCAAATGTGCACAGAGCTCCCTCTCTTTGCTGAAAAGTGCTCCGCGACGCCTGAGCGTGACTCTGTTTAGCCGCCGGGGAGCCCTTCTCCCGTGGGTTTGGCGACCCTCCGCCCTGGTTCGGCCTCCAGGCCGCCGACTGGCTCCGGGACGCCCGCGGTGCTAGCATCCCGCCGGCCTTTTCGGGAGGCCCCGCCCAGCCATGAGCCTGCTCCGCAACTTGCTCGACTTCGTGCTGCACCTCGACCAGCACCTGCGCCAGATCCTGGAGACTTACGGCTCCTGGACTTACCTGGTCCTGGCCACCATCGTCCTGCTCGAGACCGGCCTGGTCGTCACGCCCTTTCTTCCGGGCGACTCTCTGCTCTTCGCGGCCGGAGCTTTCGCCGCGGCGGGCTCCCTGTCCCTGCCCGTGCTGCTGCTCCTGCTGGGCGTGGCGGCCGTGCTGGGCGATACCGCGAACTACTGGATCGGCGCCTACCTGGGCAAGAGACTCATCGCCAGCCCGCGTCAATGGGTGAAGAGGGAGCACCTGGAGCGCACTCACTCGTTCTATGAGCGCTACGGTGCGAAGACCATCGTGATCGCCCGTTTCGTGCCCATCGTGCGCACTCTGGCACCCTTCGTGGCCGGCCTCGGCCGGATGGGCTACGGGCGTTTCATGGCCTACAACGTGGTGGGGGGCCTGAGCTGGGTGCTCATCTGCACCCTGGCGGGCTACTTCTTCGGCAACCTACCCGTGGTCCAGAAGAACTTTTCCCTGGTGATCCTCGGCATCATCGCCGTCTCGTTGCTGCCGGCGGTGATCGAAGTCCTGCGCGCTCGCCGGTCGTCGAAGTCGGCCTGAAAGAGCGAGCCCCCCCGACGCTAGCGCCGAAGGGGGCCACAGGGTTTCGCAACGAGAGCTCAGGCGAGCTTCTCTTTCGCCGCTCGCACCAGCAAGACCGCCAACCCGGCAAACAGGGCCACGCTCACCAGATCCGCTCCCGGTGAGCCGAGGATCTTCTCCCAGCCCTCGATGCCGACTGCTTCGCGCACGGTGTCGTAGAGGAAGACCTGCGTACCGTCCGCTCGGGTACCGGTCACCCATCCCTGCAGAAGCGCTGTGACCAGCCCGGTGAGCGTCCCACCGGCCACCAGTCCGCTCGCATAGAGCATCCCCGAAGAGAGCTCCGAGTCGCCGTGGGCAGCCTCGCCACTCGAACGGTCCACCAGTCCACGCAGCATGCCGCCCACGAAGATCGGCAGGGTCGTCGACAGAGGCAAGTAGAGCCCCACCGCGAAAGACAGTGAGCGCACGCCGCAGAGCTCCACGACCACGGCGATCGCCATGCCGGCGAAGACCAACCCCCAGGGCAGGTCCTGAGCCAGCAGGCCCTTGATGATCGTGGCCATGAGCGTCGCCTGCGGCGCCGGGAAGTAGTCCGAGCCGATGGCATGGCCTTGGACGGTCGGGTTCAGGGCCTTCGCGCCGTCGATCAGGTGGAGCGTGCCACCGATCGCGAGCACCGATGCGAGCACGCCGATGATCAGCCCCACCTGCTGGTAGAGCGGCGTCGCACCCACGATGTAGCCAGTCTTCAGGTCCTGCGAGGTGTT
The DNA here is from genome assembly GCA_937867335.1 of uncultured Acidobacteriota bacterium. GTDB lineage: Bacteria > Acidobacteriota > Thermoanaerobaculia > Multivoradales > SZUA-115 > JAXLQX01. The sequence goes on along the minus strand of CALMKX010000376.1, from coordinate 4,557 downwards.
GCCGGCGTTGGCGGCCGCGATGCACACCATGCCTCCCACGCAGATCGCCAGGGCCTGGTAGGCGTCTCCCTTCCAGCCGAGGGCCACGAAGATCAGGCAGGTGGCCATCAGAGTGGCGATGGTCATGCCCGAGATGGGGTTCGAGGAGGAGCCGATGATGCCTACGATGCGCGAGGAGACGGTGACGAAGAAGAAGCCGAAGACGACCACCAGGACGCCCATGAGGAGCCTGCCGATGCCCGCACCCGGAAGCTGCGGCAGCAGAGCCACGACGCCCACCAGGATGATCGAGCCCACCACCACGAAGGTGATCGGGATGTCTCGCTCGGTGCGACTGGGAACCTGGCCGGACTTCTTGTCGCGCAGGCTCTTGAAGGCATCGCGGAAGGCCGAGGCGATCGTCGGCAGCGTCTTGATCAAGGTGATCAGGCCGGCCGCGGCCACGGCTCCAGCGCCGATGAACCGGACGTAGCCCACCCGCAGCTCGCCGGGGGACATCTGGGAGATCAGCTTGAGCTGGTGCGTCGCCGAATCCATCACTCCAGGCTTGATGCCCACCGTCAGGGCATCGCCGAGCACCGCTACCAGCGGTACCAGCACCAGCTGCGAGAGGATACCGCCCGCCACCAGCACGCCGGCGATCTTCGGCCCGATGATGTAGCCCACGCCCAGGTACTCGGTGGTGACGTCGCAGTTGAGGTTGGCCCTGGGCAGGGCCGCGTTGCGGCCAGCAACGAAAGCCGGCTGCTCCTTCCACAGGCCGAGGATCTTCATTAGGAAGGTATAGCCCGCGGCAACACCCAGGCCGGCGAAGACCTTCTTCGCCAGGTTGCCTCCCCGCTCTCCGGCCACCAGCACCTCGGCGCAGGCGGTGCCTTCCGGGTAGAGCAGGTTGCCGTGCTCCTTGACGATCAGAGCGCGGCGCAGGGGAACCATCATCAGCACGCCGAGGGTGCCGCCCACCAGGGCCAAGGCGAAGATATTGAAGTAGGTGAAGTAGCTCTCACCGCCCGACAGGAAAAGCAGCGCAGGGATGGTGAAAGCAACACCAGCGGCAATCGACTCGCCAGCCGAGCCGATCGTCTGCACGATGTTTTTTTCCAGGATGGTGCCGCCGCCGAGAAGGCGGAAGAGGAAGATCGCCATCACGGCGATGGGGATCGAGGCGGCCACCGTGAGTCCGGCCTTGAGCGCCAGGTAGACTGTGGATGCCCCGAAGACCAGCCCGAAGAAGGCTCCCATCACGATGGCTCGGAGGGTGAACTCCGCCGGTGACTGGCTTGCCGGCACAAAGGGCTGGAACGGTTTCTGCTCGGTTGCCGCCATAAAGCTCCTTTCTCTGGACCTGGCCTCGGGTCCCCTCACCTGGATCGTGTTTGGTCGGCGCAAGGCCTATGCAAGAGCCATGGCAGCCCTCGAGTGGGCGCCTGCCACCGCTCGAGGCTCCTACCGCTTTCGATCCTGCGGACCTGGTTCGAGCTTATCAGCAACCAGCGATCCTGAGAGCCATCCTCGAACGCAAAAAAGCCACCGGAGAAGTGTCCCCCGGTGGCTTCGGCTAGTGCGCTTTCGAGGTCGGATCCGAGGCACCGCTCGCGGTTGCCTAGCCTACCGTCTCGATTCGCATCTTGTAGAACGAGCGGTAGACGAACACGATCGCGATCGCGAGGAAGACCGCCGAAAGGCCACGGGTCAGGCTGGCCTGGCCGTTCGCGTTCATCTCCACCGCCAGCTCTACGGCCAAGAGGCCGAAGAGCGTGGTGAACTTGATCACCGGGTTCATCGCCACGGAGCTCGTGTCCTTGAACGGGTCGCCCACAGTGTCGCCCACCACGGTCGCCGCGTGCAGATCCGTGCCCTTCTCCTTGAGCTCCACCTCGACGATCTTCTTGGCGTTGTCCCAGGCACCGCCGGCGTTGGCCATGAAGATCGCCTGGTAGAGGCCGAAGAGAGCGATCGAGATCAAGTAGCCGATGAAGAAGAACGGCTCGAAGCAGGCGAAGGCCAGGGTCGAGAAGAACACCGTCATGAAGATGTTAAACATGCCCTTCTGAGCGTACTGGGTGCAGATCTCCACCACCTTCTTGGAATCCGCCACTGACGCCTTCTCGGCCCCGGCCTCGAGCCGGATGTTCTTCTTGATGAACTCGACGGCGCGGTAAGCCCCGGTCGACACCGCCTGGATCGAGGCGCCTGTGAACCAGTAGATCACGGCGCCGCCCAACACCAAGCCGAGCAAGAACTGCGGATGGAGCAGCGAGAGCTTGTCGGTGTTCTCCGTCAGGCCCTTGGTCAAGAGCACGATGATCGAGAAGATCATGGTGGTGGCGCCCACCACGGCCGTGCCGATCAAGACCGGCTTGGCGGTGGCCTTGAAGGTGTTGCCAGCGCCGTCGTTCGCCTCGAGGTGCTCCTTCGCTCGCTCGAAATCCGGCTTGAAGCCGAAATCCTTCTGGAGCTCCTCGGCAATCCCCTTCTCGCTCTCGATCGTCGACAGCTCGAAGACGGACTGGGCGTTGTCCGTCACCGGTCCGTAGGAGTCGACCGCGATGGTCACCGGCCCCATGCCGAGGAAACCGAAGGCGACCAGGCCGAAGCCGAAGATGGCCGGGGCGATCATCATGCCGGCCGGGAAAAAGCTGGTGATCCAGGCCGCGATGCCCATCAGCAGCACGATGGCCAGGCCCATCCAGTAGGCCGAGAAGTTGCCCGCCACCAGACCCGAGAGAATGTTGAGCGAGGGGCCTCCCTCCCGCGAAGCCGTCACCACTTCCTTCACGTGGCGGGACTCGGTGGAGGTGAAGACTTTGACCAGCTCCGGAATGATCGCTCCGGCGAGGGTCCCGCAGGTGATCACCCCCGAGAGCTTCCACCACATGGTGGTATCGCCGCCGAGATCAGGGATCATCAGCTTGGACACGACGAAGGTCACCACCACCGAGACGATCGAGGTGAGCCACACCAGCGAAGTCAGTGGCGCCTCGAAGTTCATCTTGTCGGCGTTGCCGTACCGGCTCTTGGCAAACGCCTCGTTGACCCAGTAGGAAACTGCCGAGGTGGCGATCATCAGGATGCGCATCACGAAAATCCACACCAGCAGCTGCACCTTTACCGTGGTGCTGGCCACCGCAAGCAGGATGAACGTGATCAGTGCCACGCCCGTCACGCCGTAGGTCTCGAACCCGTCAGCCGTGGGACCCACCGAGTCACCCGCGTTGTCTCCCGTGCAGTCGGCGATCACGCCCGGGTTACGAGCATCGTCTTCCTTGATGTTGAAGACGATCTTCATCAGGTCCGAGCCGATGTCGGCGATCTTGGTGAAGATGCCGCCGGCGATGCGCAGCGCCGCGGCGCCGAGCGACTCGCCGATCGCGAAGCCGATGAAGCACGGACCGGCGTAGTCGCGCGGGACGAACAGCAGGATGAAGAGCATGATCAGCAGCTCGACCGAGATCAGCAGCATGCCGATGCTCATGCCGGCCCGCAGCGGGATCGCGTAGATCGGGTACGGCCGGCCTTCGAGGCTGGCAAACGCCGTGCGCGAGTTGGCGAACGTGTTGACGCGAATGCCGAACCACGCCACACCGTAGCTGCCCGCGATGCCGACAAGGCTGAAGGCCAGAATGATGACGACGCGGAGCGGCTCGAAATGCAGCAGAACGCCAAAGTAGAGGACGATGACGACCGCGATGAATGCCTCGAGGATGAGGATGAACTTGCCCTGCGTGACGAGATAGGTCTTGCAGGTCTCGTAGATCAGCTCCGAGATCTCGCGCATCGACTTGTGCACCGGCAGGTTGCGCAACTTCATGAACATCATCATGCCGAAGCCGACGCCCAATGCCGCGACGATCAATCCGAACATCATCAATCGGCGCGGACCCACTCGCGGGTAGAGCCGGGCCACGATTTGCGTCGAGGTCACCACGCCAATCGCTTCGGGAAACGTGGTGAGACCGGCCTCCAGCGGCGAGAAGCCAGGCGCGGCCGTATTGATCTGCACCTGGACATTGGTGATGTCGGGCACGGCATCGATCTTCAGCCGCCCGAAGCTGTAGGCCCCGATGGCGGCCAGCAGCAGGGCCGCGACCAGCACCGCGACACGCTGCCGGATCGACAGCTCGATAATTTTCTCAAGCATTTCCGGGGGCCCCTCAGTGATCGTGGCTTGCGCCGGACTTTTCGATGTCGGCCTTAATGACGTAGCTGTTCTCGGCGGCGTAGACCGTGCCCGGCTTGATGCCGCTGATCACCTCGGTCCATTCCGGCCCCTCCTTGCCGAGTTCGAGCATTCGCACTTCATAGGTCTGGCCGATCTTGGCAAAGACCACGCGGAAGTCGCGGAACTGCTGGATCGCGTCGGTCCTGACCGCCAGCGGCACCTGGCGCTGTTCCACGGTCACCAGCCCGCGCACTGCCATGCCGGGACGCCAGAAGCCGTCGCGGTTGGGAAGCGCAGCCCGCGCGGTCACGGCCTGGCTGGTGACATCGGCAAGCGGGAGGAAATCGCGGATCACCGCGCTCTGCGTGCGCTCGCCTTCCAATCCGCGGATCTGG